>BBFS01000238.1 GCA_001313365.1 Paenarthrobacter nitroguajacolicus JCM 14115 | reverse complement strand
GGCTCAGTCTTGCTTGGCGTGGCACAGGTACTGGTAGACGGTCTCGCAGCTGATTCGATAGTCACGGGCAAGGACGGCCTTTGGAACACGCTTACGGAGCGGGGGGGACCAGTACGGCGGCACCGTTCCGGTGCGAGGATCTTTTTCCGTCTTTTGTGGGCGCCGCGCTGCTTGGCCAGGGCGATTTCTTCTTTTTGGCGTTCCGCGAGGAGCGAGCGTTCGAATTCCGCGAAGGCACCCAGGACGGGAGCATGAGGCTGGCTATAGGGGGAGTCCTCACCGATGAAGACTACGTTCTCTTTGACGAAACTCCACCCCGCACGCCCTCACGGGTCAGACCATGGACGAGAGCACGTACGTCGACGAGGTTGCGGGCGAGCCGTCCATGCTGTGCCCCCACCACGATGTCCCCCGTCGCGGGCGAACTGGAGTAGTTCCGTGAGCTGTGGCCTGCTGGTGTCCCTGCCCGAGGCCTGTCGGTGAAGACCCGGTCAACCTGGCCG
>BBFS01000237.1 GCA_001313365.1 Paenarthrobacter nitroguajacolicus JCM 14115 | reverse complement strand
CTGAGGGCGGGGGAACTAGTTCCTCTGCAACGGTACTCATGCGCCCGCCCCCCCGGGAACTGCGGAAACTGGACTGCCGGGTTGGCCACCGCCGCCCGCAGCGACTCCTCGGAGGCGTGCGTGTAGATCAGCGTCGATGCGATCGACCGGTGACCGAGCAATACCCGCACGACGTCAAGATCGACAGGCTCGCCCTCCAGCCCGCGCAACCAGATCGTCGCCCTCGTGTGTCGCAGCACATGCGGACGGATCTTGAACCCCAGCAGCTTCGACAACTGCCTGAACAAGTCCACCACTCTCGCGTAGCTCAGCGCCTGTCCCGCCGTCGGCCCATCCAGGGCGACGAAAACGTTCAGACCCCCCCGGTCATCACCAACATGGTCGATCCGCTCCCGCAGCGCCTCTTGGTGAGAGAACGCGAGCTCCGCAGGCAACGGGACTACCCGCAGGGACTTCGCACGGGCTCCGTTCGCCGAACGGTTGCGCACCACATGAACATG
>BBFS01000236.1 GCA_001313365.1 Paenarthrobacter nitroguajacolicus JCM 14115 | reverse complement strand
TTCCACAACGGTGATGAAATTTGGGAGATCTGCTTGCTCGACTTCTAGGACCACCAGTGTGTCTTTAGCGAAGTCCATCCAATCCCAGTTTTGTCCCAGAAGAGTGTTTCCTGCTGCCGTTCGATGCGGCATGGCAGCAAAGGTGGTGCACTCGGCCGGTGGACATGACGGGATGCTCTGTCCTGCCACTTTAAGCCGTGCCAATCCTTCGAACATGATCTCGGTGCGGCAGTTCATGCTCAGAACATCCGAGATCTCAAGGTCTGCACCCACGGAAATGCCACATATTTCGTCCATGAGATTCGGATCTAGTTCACGGATCGGTGCTTCATATCTTGTTGCCGCTTTGCATGCTTCCGACCATGTGAGTCCGGCGTACGCCAAGTAGGTTTCTTTGTAGTTTTGGAGTGACCTGTGAATCCGGTCCTTTGCCTGTCGGCCATAGGTCAGTCCTCGCTCGAAGTGGGTGCGGCAAGCCGGATGTGTGGGTACATCGAAGTGCGTTCC
>BBFS01000235.1 GCA_001313365.1 Paenarthrobacter nitroguajacolicus JCM 14115 | reverse complement strand
GGCTGGCCGCCGCAGCCCTGCTCGCGGTGGGCGGTCTGGTGCCGGTGGTGCTGATCGGCCACGCCGCCGGCGGCAACGATCACGAGCAGGCCATCAACTCCTTGGGTCTGCACCTGGTCGGGGGGTGTGCCTATGGCTGGGCGGCCTGATCGCACTGGCCGTGGGCGGGACGGCTTCGGCAAAGACACCGCAGAAGTCCTCAAACGGTTTTCCACCCTGGCCGGCTTCGCCTTTGTCCTCGTCGTGGCTTCGGGAATCATCAATGCCGCCATCCGCATCGAGCTGCCGGCCGGCATTGCCTCCCCCTACGGGGTTCTGCTCATCGCGAAGACGACGGCGGCCATCGCCTTGGGGGGGGCCATCGGATACCTGCACCGGAAAAGGCTTATTCCCGCCCTCAGCGTGAAGAACCGGACCGGCCAAGCCAACCGGTTGCTGTGGCGCTTCATTGTGGTGGAACTGCTGATCATGGGCGCCGTCAGCGGCTCGCCGCCGCCTGAGCCGGACCCCGCCACCGGCCGGG
>BBFS01000234.1 GCA_001313365.1 Paenarthrobacter nitroguajacolicus JCM 14115 | reverse complement strand
CTTGCCAAAGCGGATCTTGCAGACGCCTGATTTCCCGAACCTGCGCGCCTGCGGGTTGGTCGCGAAATCGATGGTCTGCAGGTGCCGGAGCTCGTTGAACCTCAGCCCGTACGAGTAGGTCACCTTGAGCATGACGGCGTCCCGGTAAGCAGCTTTCCAGCCCTTCTTGCCCGAGGCCGCGATCAGTTCGACCTGGTCGTCCGCATGGTCGAACAGCATCTGCAATTCGGCCTTGGTGAAGGGCCGCTTGGCAGGGCGCCCTTCGTACTCCTGCGCGTGCGAGGCGGTGTTCCAGTCAAAGAAGACCTGGGACGGGTGCGTCCCGAAGCGTTGCTCACAGACCCTGTCCCAGCCATAGTCCGGGTTCGACACGTAAGACGAAAAACGGCGAAGGGTGGACTGGTAACCGCGGATGGTGGAGTGCTTCAGCTGATGGATCGAGCGAAGATCCCCGAAATACTCCTCGACATGCTCAGGCGACCAGTTCCACGGGAACTCGTTCACATGGTCCACGAACCGCCGG
>BBFS01000233.1 GCA_001313365.1 Paenarthrobacter nitroguajacolicus JCM 14115 | reverse complement strand
AGTGTCCGTCCTGGTCAGCGAAGAGATGGGCGCGGCCAGCAACTCGGTGATTCGTGTATTGGACGTCGTAAAAGCCGTCTTCATCGGCTTCCCAGACCTCGATTCGGGCGCCGGGAAGAGGTTTACCGCTGGTGTCTGTAACGATGCCTTCGACCCAGCAGGGCTGACCGTTTGCCCCCCCACCGGCGATGTCGCTCCAATCGGGATTTCGGGGGCATCCTGGACGAAGAACGGCCCAAAAACTGTAGCTTCAGTCGCGTTCTTGTGGGTTTCGTTATTTATGGCGATGGTCTGCATGGAAAGCCTAGAACGTCAGAAAGCAAAATGAACTCTTGGCGCTTGTCATCGGTGATGTGGCCGGCGGCGGTGAGAAATTCTATGCCCGCGTTCCATTCGTCCTCCGTGAGGCGAACTTCACGTGCGAAGTTGTGTAGGTGCTGGGTGAGGGCTTGCATGAGTTGCCTCAACCGGGGGGGGTCCTGCGCCTTCTCAAAAGAGGCAACTACTGTGTCCACGAGTTCTTG
>BBFS01000232.1 GCA_001313365.1 Paenarthrobacter nitroguajacolicus JCM 14115 | reverse complement strand
TTGCAATCCTTGCTTACGGCCTCGGCGGTTGACAGAGCCAAGAAGCTGTTGCGCCATTCGCGCATCTTCTGCCGCAACTCAATTAGCGACACAGACGGTTCGGCTACGTTTTCCAGCTCGAGATACGCCTTATGGTCTCGTTCTGTTGTAGAGGGTGCAGAAAAGTCGAGCGTGTTTGAAGCAATTGCACCAGCCAAGAGAGAGGCATAAGACGGTGAGAGCTTGTTGATTCCCGGTCCAACGATTATGCGCTCTGCGACAAGAGTGGCAGCGGCACCTACCGTCTCGTTCTGGATTTCTGCATTTGGGAACGCTTTGCGTCTCCGTCTGGATGGTGATCGATGACTACGGACACAGCACTGAAATCGGAAATGTGCGGAAGCTGAGCCGGGTGGTGACAGTCGACGAGGACCACGTCAGTTTGCTCAACTTCGTCGCTCTCAGTAGCCCACCGGACTGAGCCGCTTAAGTTGAGCCGCTCGAGAACGCCAGCTGCCTCGCGACTGGGAGAACCCACAAAAGTCGG
>BBFS01000231.1 GCA_001313365.1 Paenarthrobacter nitroguajacolicus JCM 14115 | reverse complement strand
GGGGGAAGGATCCGGGACCCCCCCGAACTGGTTCAGTTCCACCCGTCCGGAATCATCGAGCCAGAAAGCGCCGCCGGAACGCTCGTTTCCGAAGCAGCCCGCGGTGAGGGTGGAATCCTCCGTAACGCCCGGGGAGAACGGTTCATGGAGCGCTACGACGCCGAGCGGATGGAACTCTCCACCCGCGACCGCGTGGCGCTAGCTGCATACACAGAAATAAAGGAGGGCCGCGGAACCGCAAACGGCGGTGTCTGGCTGGACGTGTCCCATCTCCCCCCCGCAAAGTCATCATGGAGCGCCTGCCCAGGGTCTACCAGACCTTACTCGACGTCCAAATGCTTGATATCACCAAGGACCTATTGAGATAGCCCCCCCTACGGCTCACTACTCCATGGGTGGGGGTATGGGTTCGACCAGAAGACCATGGAACGGACGTTGACGGCCTGTACGCGATCGGGGAGGCAGCCAGTGGACTTCACGGTGCTAACCGACTGGGTGGTAACTCCCTTATCGAGCTACTGGTATTCGGACG
>BBFS01000230.1 GCA_001313365.1 Paenarthrobacter nitroguajacolicus JCM 14115 | reverse complement strand
TGGCAGAGGCAGCCGATCTAATCTTCGAAAGTGATTCCGCCCTCCAACCCCCCCCGGAATGTAACGCAACAGGACCTACTCACCCTCCTTCATGGGGGCCTGGAGCGGCGCGGATTTATAGCTAGCCCACTTGACGTTTGAAGTTGCCTGCCTAGCGGCAACTTCAAACGAAGATGAGCCAAGTGCGACCTCCCGAGGGTGATCCTGCTGAGCTGCAGCGGGGGGGGGACAGAACCTTCCCCCCGCGATATCGATGTTCCCACCGATTTTCTTAACCCTGTGGTCACCTTCGGCTATTGCCGCTTCCAAACTGAGCCCGACAAAGCCGATGCGGTTGTTGGTCGCCGCCGCACTGTCCCGCGAATTCGCAACTATCGGCTGGTGCGAGTGGCGACCGTCTCGTCGAGCTATACACCTTGAAGTTTGCGGAAGGACTATTCCGACTTCTCATAGATGGTCAAAGTTCCGGCTAGGTCCAAGTCGAGGGCAGACCCTCTGACACCAGCCCGAGACAGAAGAACTGCCCCCCCGAATGCCGTACTCC
>BBFS01000229.1 GCA_001313365.1 Paenarthrobacter nitroguajacolicus JCM 14115 | reverse complement strand
GGCACCACGCGAATCCCTGCCTTACAGTCGCCGGCACCTTGCTCCTCCTCTATGCCCAGCCCCTTGTACGGTAGCCAGACTCCGCGCCGATGCCGTGGAGACCAGCGAAACCAGTGGCACCACGAGGATCACCTTTGGCACGCATCCGGTTCCCGTCCCCCCAGCCTTTTGCGGACCTACTGGAGGCGCACCTTCAAAGCCGGCCAAACCTCAGAACAGGATCGCACGCGGAAAACGCCTGGCTTTCCCGGGAACGCGCGCCGGCCAACATCTTCACCCCCAACACCATCATGGACAGGCTCCGAAGCCTCGGCATCAACCTAATAGGCGCACGAAATGCCGCCCTGGACGAACACCTCTTAGTCTCACCGCCGCCACTGGTCGCCGACGCCTCGGCTACAGCCACCAAGTAGCCTTTCTGCACGCCGACGCAGCAGGCGATGCTTGGGCCCGTTACGTCAATCTGCGAACCAAACCATGACCAAGTTGGCTCTGCCAACTGGAAGCATGCCAGGACGTCGCTCAGCTGTTGTGACGTCTTGAGCCTTGACCGACGGG
>BBFS01000228.1 GCA_001313365.1 Paenarthrobacter nitroguajacolicus JCM 14115 | reverse complement strand
GTTTCACGGAGTCCCCCCCATGGGGCGCCTCGCGGTCTGCGCCAGGTCGTGGACGAGGCGCTGGCCTCGGGCAATGATCTAAGCGCCATGCTGCCGTGATTTGCCGCCCTCCGCAGGCTTTCGGCGAGGAATTACTCGCTCGCATCACCGCGGGTGTACTGATGGTCACCGGCGAAGACGACGAGATTGCCCGATCCTCGGATGCTGTGACCCGGTTGCTACCCAACGGACGACTGGTTCTGATTCCCGGGCTGGGCCACGTCGAGACTCCGGCGGCGCGGGCAGTGCAGGAGTATGCGCTCACCTTTATCTCGGAAGAGTGCAGTTCTCCCGCCCCACAGTAGTCGCAGCCGACATCCGAATGACACCACCTCTGACAATGACAGACCGCCGTGCCTAAACACCTCGGAAAACGCCTTGCCAGGACAAGACCTGCCTTTATATATCCCCCCCAACTACCTGTTACTCAGTAACTGTTGAGCCAGCAGGAAAGGAAGCGCCATGTACGATCTCGATGACCCCCCCGGTCGGTCCTAATTCCGCTCAACGCCGCG
>BBFS01000227.1 GCA_001313365.1 Paenarthrobacter nitroguajacolicus JCM 14115 | reverse complement strand
GGTCGGCACCGCAGCCGCAGTGGCAGGCATGGGCACCTACGGCGCCTTCACCTCCTCCACCTCCGCCTCCCAGGCAGTCACCGCCGGAACGGTGACCATCGCCCTCGGAACACCCGGCCCGGCCAACACCCTCAACGTCCCCGTCGCAGGCCTGCTCCCCGGCGACAAAGTCGAAAAGCTCGTCACCCTGGCCAACACCGGCAACTCGGACCTGAACAACGTCACCCTCACCACCTCCGCCGGGACCACCGCGTCCCTGCTCACCACCGATGTCACCAACGGCCTGCAGCTGACCATCGAAAACTGCTCCGTAGCCTGGACCGGCGCCGCAGCCCCCCCTACAACTGCACCGGCACCAAAACCACCGTGGTGGCCCCCTTCACCGGTGATCGCCGCGAACAAGGTCCTGAACAACCTCACCTCCCTGACCTCGGCCAAAACCGACAACCTCAAAGTCACCACCGCGTTCCCCCACCACCGCGAACAACGACTTCCAAGGCGCCACCTCCACCATCGCCTTCGCCTTCACCGGCACCCAACGCACCGAAACCACTAAATAGACACAGCAACAC
>BBFS01000226.1 GCA_001313365.1 Paenarthrobacter nitroguajacolicus JCM 14115 | reverse complement strand
GCCGATCGGGTCGATCATGATCATTCTCCTGGGGCTCATCGCGATTCTGGCCTCTGTTATGCAGATCGTGCTCATGATCGTCCGTGGTGGCCTGCTCGTCATCCTGACCGGGATCTTCCCTACGGCTGCAGCTTTCAGTAACACCGAGCAGGCAGGGGTTGGTTCCAGAAGTGCACAGCCTGGCTGCTCGCTTTCATTCTCTACAAGCCCGCGGCCGCCATTATCTACGCGACGGCCTTCCAGCTCAGCGGCAGCAAGATCTTCGGAAACGTTGGTGACGGCAAGGACTTCGGCTCCGCGCTCCTGGCAACGGTCACGGGACTGGCTTTGATGATCATTGCCTTGTTCGCCATGCCAGCCTCATGCGGTTCGTCACCCCCCCGATGGTTGGTGCTGTTGCGGGCGGCGGTGGCGCTCTGGCAGCAGGGACGGTCGGCGCACTGGCTTCCGGTGCAATCAGCATGGGCAGCGCCGGACGCGGTGGCGGATCATCCACCAGCTCGACGACAACCAGCAGCACCTCGAGCCAAAGCCCTGGATCCCAGGCCCTCGGCACCGGCAGCAGGGA
>BBFS01000225.1 GCA_001313365.1 Paenarthrobacter nitroguajacolicus JCM 14115 | reverse complement strand
ATCTTGGTCAGAGCAGTCCGGGCTGCGGGGCCGGCCTGCTCCTGGCGACTCGCAGGATTGGGGTAGCCCAAGCCGGCGAAAACGATGTGCTTGCCTGTCGCCTCCGGCAGATCAAACCTATTGACGGCTTCTACGAAGCATCAGGCTTGCTGATCCAGTCTCCCGCGGAGTTCAATTCCAGCGGTGCAACCGTGGAGAGCCCACTGGTGATCAGGACGACGCGTCCGCCCGGAGAAGTCTGCGCAAGTGCGGAGTCGAGAGCTCCGATGACATCCAGGCCGGGTCCGGTCGCATGTGCCTGGCCCAGAGCTTCCTCCAGCTTTGCGATGCTTTCGTGGATCAGTTTTTCCGCCTTTGCCTGGACGGATTCAACTTCACGTTCCCCCCGCATCGGGGTGAGGTCCACGGTAGTGGTGGTCCCCCGGGGGGCGACCACCGTTACTTTTCCGTCTCCGGGCAGCAGTGCGGCGGCTGCGTGGTCCATTGCCAACTGCTCCAGAGGACCAAGCATGGCCTTGGGCTCAGCGCTAGTTCCCGTGAGGGCGATGGTGAGTGCCGGCGTATGGGG
>BBFS01000224.1 GCA_001313365.1 Paenarthrobacter nitroguajacolicus JCM 14115 | reverse complement strand
ATGCAGTCCTACCCAAGGAGAGGCGCAAAACTCTACGAGGATAGGCCCCCTGCCAGCTATCGGTCTCTTCTTTTCGTCCTTCGGGCTTCCAGTCCTGGCCTAAGGTGTGGCTTCTTGTTGGCATCCTGGCTCCTACATAGTCGGATAATTTACGCTAGATCGGGCATAGTCAGTTCTGGTTGAGTACATAAGGTTCTTCCTGCACCCACATGCAACGGACCCGGTCGGGGGGACCAGAGCTGCACCGATGCAGCTAAAAGGCTTGGAGGCCAGCGGCAGCGTAGGCGGATCTTGCGAGGGAGCTGCTCAGGAAGTTGAAAAGTGCGGTTGCCAGGTACTTATCGGCTGTCTTATTGCATAAATATGTGGAGAACTCCGTGTACCTCTGAACGGCGGCTGGAAGCGGCCCGAGAAAGTTCACCTCGGGGGGGACTAGCTTGAGTTCAGAGATTTGTTGCACAGCTAGAACGGCTCGTCCGTCAATTAAAGCGCTGGCTGTTGACCTTCCTCCACAAAAGTGGCGCGGGAGTTCACTATGTCAGCTATCCCTAGGTCCTCGAGCATCCGATGGAAATAGGTCCCG
>BBFS01000223.1 GCA_001313365.1 Paenarthrobacter nitroguajacolicus JCM 14115 | reverse complement strand
CGCGTGAGTTCCCTCAGGGTACTGCGGGGGGGAATCTTCAGGGCCAGCTCCTTCAATCCGTGCGAAAATCCGCGCATGAACGGCTGGTCCGCGTCATAGAGGATTGCCTCGCCCGGCCTGAGGATTTCGCAGCCGTCCTGGTGATAGAAGAAGCCCTCGCCCTCCAACGTGAAGTACGCGACCACGGCATCAGCTGGATGCGCAGCAATTTCCCGCGCTGACCGTTCTACAACGTGCGGATTGCCCCCAAACCTGGGCCACCTGCAGCCGGGGGGGCAGGTTCAAATTCAGCTCGGTAGCTTTCAACCCGCCACCCGCCAGTGTTCGGGCCTGCAGCCCGACCAGGCGCGCGCATTGTGCTCTTCCCACATTGCGATCCGCCGTGCCTCGGGCAACCCCCGCCGTCGAGAACCGGGTCAAGCCGTTCGGGCGCACACCTGGTATGGGCTGCGTCATAGTCTGAAGTGTACGTGGTCAAGGGCAACGCTGGATCAACACTCGTGACTGCGGACTCGTTGGCGTCAGGAGATACAACCTTTGCAGGTTGTGTCCAACTTTGTTTCTGAACTCGGGTTTCCGGACTCACTCCCTTGAG
>BBFS01000222.1 GCA_001313365.1 Paenarthrobacter nitroguajacolicus JCM 14115 | reverse complement strand
CACTCGAACACAACGGAGCCGCTTGCCCTGACCAATCCCTGGCCCTTGGCAAGTACCGTTGCGCTTCTTCTGTGTCCTCCAGATCGATCATCAGTTCCGGACCAACAATGCCGTGCATCCAGGCGGGCGCAGTGGCCAGCATCAGCTGAGCGATAGAGCTCCAAGGCCTCCGTCAAGCGGCCTGTTGCTCTAAGAGCGCCCACTCGCCACGGAGCGGAGACTGCAGCAGCCCATGGGGGGGAGTCCGGCATTTTGCTGACCTCACTCAGTCTTCCGTGGGCGTAGTGCACGCGCATCACCAAAGCATCCAGTGGTCCACCACTAAGGGTAGGAGCGGGGGGGTAAGCGCCGGTTGCTTCCCGACGGGTGGCAAGTGATAGCAGGTAACGGACAGCATCAATCTCTGGGCTATTCGGGGGGGCCAGGTCGATCACCGCCCGCATATCGTCTAGCCGGTCCAGATGCCAGTAACACCACGCCATGATTGCACCACCCCGCGGGGGGAAAGACGGGCCAGGTCATCCCTGACACCGTTTGCCTGAAGATCATCGGCGATAGCCACGCCCTTTCGGTAGTCCTCGCGGGCTATTGACAGCATGAGTGTGG
>BBFS01000221.1 GCA_001313365.1 Paenarthrobacter nitroguajacolicus JCM 14115 | reverse complement strand
AGTCTTGGGGGGGAAGTCGAGTGCTTGAGTTTCCATCATCTGTCCTTACTTTGTGCCGTTCGGGGGGGGCATGAAACGGTTGACCTGCCAAGCTTGTCGGCTGCGCTTCGGAGCAGTTGCACGTCGTAGTCGCCGGCATCGGTGGGAAAGAGACATGGCAGCCGAAACCGTTGTTCTCATCGATCCTGAGCTGGCCCCTTCCAGTGATCCTGGTGACCGGGATGTTGGCCGGGTCAACGTATTGGTAATCAGCGGTGGCTTGGGCGGTGAGGAGCTGCCCGAGTTCCTGGATCCATTCCTTGTCCGTGACAGTGGGACGGGCGTACAGCGTCATGGCTTTGGTCGCGGTTTCCAGCACGGCTGTTTTGCTTGCCTCGTCCCAGGCAATGCCTAGCGTGGCCGGTGCTGTGCCGCCGGAGCTGGGGGGGCTTACCGCCCGCTCTGAGCGTGGCTGAGCTGGCGGCGGAAGCACTGGTGATGGTTCCGCTGGTGTTGAGCTGGATACCGGCGCGCATGCCGTGCACACGAGCAGGGCCGCGAGGGCTGTCAGGGTGCGTTTCATGGTTCCTCCGGGTAGTCGCTGCCGGGCAGGTAGAGAAAGGCGCT
>BBFS01000220.1 GCA_001313365.1 Paenarthrobacter nitroguajacolicus JCM 14115 | reverse complement strand
CATTCTTGGACACTGTTGATTTGGGACATCCGAGGCAGAGTCCTCATTGGCTTGGACTTCGTAGACGCTACTTCATTTTGGGCCTGGTCGAGGTAAATACTCATGCTTTGCACCGTTTTCCACCGTGTGGTTCCCTAGGCGCAACGGATTGCATGGCAATAGTGCCACGCACGCGCCGGGTTTTCTGCCGATGGCAAAACATCGCCGGACGTCGGTGTCAAGGCAACTGAGCTGAACTTGACCCGGCCCGCTGCAGGTCGCCTAAATATGGGCGCTTCACGCGTTGTAGAGGCCGCACGGGACCCTGCCGAAGCACATGGGACGCGTTCAAGATGTCGACGAAAAGTCAAAGGAAATCTTCCTCGACATGCCGGGGTGACTTTTCAGCGTATCGGTCTGCCGGCATCTGCAGCTCAACAGTAATATCGGTGGCGAGCGAGGCCCTGCGGGGGGGATACGGATGATTGCGGGGGGGATTCGTTCGCCTGAGCCGACACGGGCCCACCCGGCATAATCACCGGAGGCGGGCAACATTCCTTGCACGGCGCGGGCTTTCGTTCTCCACGAACCCGCAGCCCGAGTCACCTCCATTCTGATTCTGTGGGGGGGTCGTCCGAG
>BBFS01000219.1 GCA_001313365.1 Paenarthrobacter nitroguajacolicus JCM 14115 | reverse complement strand
ACCGGAACGATCCGAAGTATTGGCAGGAGTGGGTGAACCTGATCGCGTTGGCGGTCAATGAGGAGAACGCTTCTGGCGGCAGGGTGGTGACGGCGCCGACCAATGGTGCTGCGGGGATCATTCCGGCGGTGCTGTATTACGCGTTGAATTATGCGCCGGGCTATGGACAAGGCTACGCAGGCCGATAAGGACGATGTGGTGGTGAAGTTCCTGCTCACTGCGGGTGCTGTGGGTGTGTTGTATAAGGAGCAGGCGTCCATTTCGGGGGCTGAGGTTGGTTGTCAGGGTGAGGTGGGTTCGGCGTCGTCGATGGCTGCTGCGGGGTTGGCTGAGGTGATGGGTGGTACGCCGGGTCAGGTGGAGAACGCTGCGGAGATTGCGATGGAGCACAATCTGGGGTTGACGTGTGATCGATCGGGGGGGTTGGTGCAGATTCCGTGTATTGAGCGGAACGCGATTGCTGCGGCGAAGGCGATCAACGCGGCGAAGATGGCGTTGTGGGGTGATGGGACGCACCGGGTGTCGTTGGATGAGGTGATCGTGACCATGCGTGAGACGGGCAAGGACATGTCCTCCAAGTACAAGGAAACCGCGATGGGCGGCCTCGCCGTCAACGTCGTCG
>BBFS01000218.1 GCA_001313365.1 Paenarthrobacter nitroguajacolicus JCM 14115 | reverse complement strand
CTCCGCGGCCATGGCTGCATTAATAGGGTCAGCACGAGGAGCCCATAAGGAATCCACGCAGTGTGCCAGAGCGTTCAGCCTGAGGCGACACTCAGCTCGACGGACAGGGAGAGCGTAAGTTCGGCATCATAGATGACGGACACGGGAAGTACGCCGTCATCAACGCCGGTGGTCTTGTGGGACGCTTCAGTTATGCCCCATACATTGGTTGCCTCAGAGCCAGCGTAGGTAGTGGGCACAGCTATGATGGGCAGCCTTGATGTTAGGGCAATCGCCTTGGCCAGTCCGATAGCGGAGCCACTCCCACGCACACCACGAGATCGACGCCATGCTCCTCCGCGGCAGCCCTGGCTTTCTCGGCTTTTTCGAGCGGAACGTGGGGCGCCACATCGTCATACAAGAGAGTTGCCTTGGCCTGGTGGGCAACGCGGGCTGCGAAATCCTTGTCATGTCCCCCCCCTGTGATCACCATGACCGTGTCGGCCCCCCTAGGCGGTCCACCTCCGCGGCCACGTTGACTGCGGCCAGGCCGGAACCGAACAGGACACGTTGCCCTAAGGTTTGATGTGCAAACACTAAACGATCGGTCATTGGGGAGTTCTCGTTTCACGACTGCCCGCTCATAGGCGGATTGATCTGGG
>BBFS01000217.1 GCA_001313365.1 Paenarthrobacter nitroguajacolicus JCM 14115 | reverse complement strand
CCGCCGACGCAGTCGAAGTCCGGTATCGCCGAACCCGAATCCGTTGAGTTCCACAATGAGGAACCAGCAGATGTATCCGCAGCTGGTAGCAGCACCTGGTATTTTCGCGGTCAGAACTTCCTCCTCGCCTACACCAACCTGCGCGCCGGGGGGGATTCCCTTGCTAGGGAAGAGCAACCCTACGAATACGTGGTGTTACTGACCGAGAAGGCCACCAACGTGACTATTACTGCAGGAAAAGAAGCAACAGAAGTCCGGGAACCGCCCTTGTGGTGGTTCCTCCCGGAACCAGCACAGTGACCGCGGGCCGCGATACGACCGTCATTCGGCTCTTCGACCTGCGAACCGTGGATTTGATGAACCGGGCCTCGAATGCGGACTCCTACGCCGAGGCGCACCCCAACGTAAGTCCTCTCTCTCCTTGGCCAGCACCCACCGATGGCTCTCGTCTCCGTACGTACTTCGTGGATCGGGTGCCCGCCGAGCGTGGACGGTTCGGGCGGATATACCGGACGTCTTCCTTCATGGTCAACTTCCTCGACGTGCAAGAGGGGGGGCCGCGGGATCCCGAGAAGCTTTCCCCGCACCATCATGATGATTTTGAACAGTGTTCGCTGTCCGTCGACGGGACTTGGGTCCACCACATCCGCACGCC
>BBFS01000216.1 GCA_001313365.1 Paenarthrobacter nitroguajacolicus JCM 14115 | reverse complement strand
CGCCAGCCGGGTCCTCAGCGCGCAGGGCGATCCCCCCCGCACCGTGGCCGTTGACCCTGACGCCGGGTACTTCGGTATCCCCCCCATCGAGGAAACAACCATTGTCCCCCCCGGTCGGAGAAGCCCCCCCGCATCGGCGAGAAAACTCTGGACCAATGGTTGCAGGAGAACACAAACTCCTAGCACCACAGGAGCTCCCCGCTGCGTCAACGGAAAACCCCCCCAGCCCACGACAAATCACTGATGAGTAACCCACAAGGCAACCACCAGACAGCAGGTGCCAACCAAAATGCATCGGCCTCGTGTCGATGATTGGGACGCACGAAGCTGCGGTCAGCGAATCCTGCTGGCCGCAGCCTCGCCAATAAGCAAAATCGTGAATTGATTCATACCTCGGCGCGACCTTAAACCGCCTTCCGTATGCCCGAGAGAGCACGGCGTGCAGGGGGGGACCCATCGAACTCAACCCAGGTAGTAACGGTTCATCACATCCCCGGAGGAAACATGAATATCCAAGAGAAGAGAATAACTACCGCTGTCCTTGTCATCGGGACTGGCGGCTCAGGGCTCCGTGCCGCTATCGAACTCGCCGAGCGAGGAGTAGATGTCATTGCGGTGGGCAAGCGCCCGAAGGCTGACGCACATACCTCGCT
>BBFS01000215.1 GCA_001313365.1 Paenarthrobacter nitroguajacolicus JCM 14115 | reverse complement strand
CCGGCATGTGTGGAATAGGGCCCTTTTGGCAAGGGCAAAAGCTGATAATGACAATTTGGGCTTACGCCTTGACCGTAGGCGCACTCATTACGTCGATTACCCACTTAGCAACGGTAGGAGCGAGTGGCCGTTCTATGCGCTGTGCGTACTCGCCGGAACGTTCATGACCGATTGGATAAGAAAAGCGCCGATCAAGGAAGCTAGGCGATGAGAGTCCTCGGCTGAGTCTCCTTGCCGTCAGCGCCGCCGGTCTCTTTGTGAGCGTCATATTTTCCTCACCGACAAGCAAAAACCGGCGTTCTGTTTCGCCAGAAGACGATCGTAGTTCCCCGTGGCTTTCGGATCAGAGGCGGTGGGGCAAGCTGATCCTCTATCTCTCGCAACGGCCTTGAATCAAGGGACACGCATCGCTGGCCGTTCTTGGAGGTACCACTTTGAAACCTTGACCGGCACAGAGTTTTAGGTGCCAGTACTCATCACGCAACCACCGATACCCAATTTCCTTATTGACTCCGGCTGGGCGGGCTAAAGGTTTGAGACCCCTTCCCTCCCTGATGAGAGCGAGAAACCTGATGCCGTAGGCGAATCGGACTGTTGTGAAATCGAAGGAAGTCCCTGTTTGGGTGTTGCTTCGACCAACAGAATCCGGG
>BBFS01000214.1 GCA_001313365.1 Paenarthrobacter nitroguajacolicus JCM 14115 | reverse complement strand
CAAAATCTTGTGCTCGCTCGGCAACAACCCGCAGATTGATTACGAGCCGGACCATGACCAGCCTTGGCCCCGATCGCTCTACTTCATCAAGGCAAACTCATCAGTCATCGGACCCGGCGCGAACATTGAAGTCCCCCGACGCATCGGTGTCGTCCAGCCGGAAGCCGAATTCTGCGCCGTCATCGGTAAGCGCGCGAAGCTTATCGGCGATGATGTCGAGAACTACATCTTCGGATACACGATGCTCAACGACGTGACCGCTGCCGGCCTGAGCCTCATGGAGGTCGCCCACCTCGGCGTGCCCATGGTCGGCGGCCGCAAGGAGCGGTTCACGTTCCGCCCGATGGCGCGGTACAAGGGCATGGACACGTTCGCTCCGCTTGGACCGCACATCGTTCCCACCTGGTCTCACGACGACCCGCTGAACGATCCCATCACCACGCGACGTGATGGCGTTGTAGTCCAGGAAGGCTCGATGGCTGACCAGCGGTACAACATCTGGGAAGTCGTCAAAGGCATCGCCGACTGGATCACACTTGAGCCGGTGACGTCGTCTCCTGCGCGTCCATCCCGCAGCACCCGGACTGGCCGCTGCGCCGCGCGGACCTGCGGGGCGATGACGGACAGGGCAGCACCATCGAGGTCGGTTCGCGCCGGATTGGC
>BBFS01000213.1 GCA_001313365.1 Paenarthrobacter nitroguajacolicus JCM 14115 | reverse complement strand
GCCGATCCGGCGGGAGCGACCTCGATAGTGCTGCCCTGCCCGTCGTCGCCCCGCAGGTCCGCGCGCGCAAGGGCCAGTCCGGATGCTGCGGAATGGAGGCGCAGGAAACCACGTCACCGGCTCGAGAGTAATCCAATCGGCGATGCCTTTGACGACCTCCCAGATGTTGTATCGC
The DNA here is from genome assembly GCA_001313365.1 of Paenarthrobacter nitroguajacolicus JCM 14115. The sequence goes on along the minus strand of BBFS01000213.1, from coordinate 489 downwards.
TGGTCTGCCATTGAACCCTCCTGGACGACAACGCCATCACGTCGTGTGGTGATGGGATCGTTCAGGGGGGGTCGTCGTGGGACCACGTGGGAACGATGTGCGGTCCGATTGGAGCGAAAGTGTCCATGCCCTTGTACCGCGCCATCGGGCGGAAGGTGAACCGTTCCTTGCGGCCACCGACCATGGGCACGCCTAGGTGTGCGACTTCCATGAGGCTCAAACCGGCGGCGGTTACGTCGTTAAGCATTGTGTATCCGAAGATGTAATTCTCGACATCGTCACCGATAAGCTTCGCGCGCTTTCCGATGACCGCGCAGAATTCGGCTTCCGGCTGGACGACACCGATGCCGTCGGGGGATTTCAATGCTCTCGCCTGGTCCGATGACTGACGAGTTCGCCTTGATGAAGTAAAGCGATCGCGGCCAGGGCTGGTCATGGTCCGGCTCGTAGTCAATCTGCGGGTTGTTGCCGAGTGAGCACAAGATTTTT
>BBFS01000212.1 GCA_001313365.1 Paenarthrobacter nitroguajacolicus JCM 14115 | reverse complement strand
TCGCCTACGCAGTCGAAGTCCGGTATCGCCGAACCCGAATCCGTTGAGTTCCACAATGAGGAACCAGCAGATGTATCCGCAGCTGGTAGCAGAACCTGGTACTTTCGCGGTCAGAACTTCCTCCTCGCCTACACCAACCTGCGCGCCGGGGGATTCCCTTGCTAGGGAAGAGCAACCCTACGAATACGTGGTGTTACTGACCGAGAAGGCCACCAACGTGACTATTACTGCAGGAAAAGAAGCCACAGAAGTCCGGGAACCGCCCTTGTGGTGGTTCCTCCCGGAAACAGCACAGTGACCGCGGGCCACGATACGACCGTCATTCGGCTCTTCGACCTGCGAACCGTGGATTTGATGAACCGGGCCTCGAACGCGTCCTCCTACGCCGAGGCGCACCCCCCCAACGTAAGCCCCCCCTCTCTCCTTGGCCCTCACCCGCCGATGGCTCTCGACTCCGTACGTACTTCGTGGATCGGGTGCCCGCCGAGCGAGGACGGTTCGGGCGGATATACCGGACGTCTTCCTTCATGGTCAACTTCCTCGACGTGCAAGAGGGGCCGCGGGATCCCGAGAAGCTTTCCCCCCCGCACCATCATGATGATTTCGAACAGTGTTCCCTGTCCGTCGACGGGACTTGGCTCCACCACATCCGCACCCCCCCA
>BBFS01000211.1 GCA_001313365.1 Paenarthrobacter nitroguajacolicus JCM 14115 | reverse complement strand
CAGGCTAATGATTTGGCCAGCCACCACAGGTTCTTGAGCAACACCGAGAAGAAGGGCTGACGATGTTTGGGATTCCGAAGAAGTGGCTGGATGCTGGCTCTAGAGCCGCCGCCGGAGCTGGACTCGTCACGAATCTCCTGGGTTCAGCAGTACCGCCCATGGTCAAGGCCAACACCGACGCCGGCAAGCAGTTCGCCAACTACAGCAAGGAGGTCCGCCTCCCCCCGAAACCGCCGGGACATCAAGAGGACCCTCGAGTCCGGCGGGCGCCTCAATAATGCTTACAAGCTCGCAGGTACCCAGCAGATCACCCGTAAGGACCGTAAGAACATCAAGAAGAGCTGACCAACGCTCACTGTCGCACAAGACAGGCACTAAGAAGGGCCCTGCGCACGCAAAAAACTGCTCCCCCCCGAAGTGGGCTGAGAAATTCAGTTACAACTTCCGGGGAGCAGTTTTTGCGTGCAGGCAACCTACCGACTCATGCCTTGTTGAAGAAGCTTCGTCTGGCCGTTGGCTCCGCGTGTCTTGCGAGCCTTCGGATTACGCCTGATCCCTTGGCCACGGCCGCACTGGGCGGAGTGCCTGATCCTGGTCGGCATTGAGGCGTGCTTGTACAGCTTCGCGGTCGGCGACGCTTTCCAGACTGGCCGCCAGTGTCTGGCG
>BBFS01000210.1 GCA_001313365.1 Paenarthrobacter nitroguajacolicus JCM 14115 | reverse complement strand
TCCCAAGCGTCGAAGTGTGGGGCCGCGACGGGATGCGCAAACTCTGGTCCGCCTCCAACATCAAGGTCTACGGCGGCGGTGTCGCTGAAGCCGAGTTCCTGAACGAGCTCGCGCAGCTCGTAGGGGGAGTACCGCTACTCCAACATGACCAGAAGCCGGTCCAAACACGGCACCTCCTACAGCCACGACGACGACCGCAAGGAACGCACCTGGACGTCTCGGACCTGGCCGCGTTTCCTCGCGGCCGTGCCATCATGTTCGCCTCCGGCGCCTGCGGCGCTGCTGGAGACAGTGCCTTGGATGAGCGGTTCGCGGGCTGATGCGGTGCGAGCCTCCATCGCCGCACACGACCCCCCCGCGAACAAGCCGGCGGCCGCGGCCGGAAGCCGGTGGATAGCCGCGGGTGCTCTAATGAGTGAGGGACTGGGGGGGAGTGGGACGACGAGCTGGAGGACGCCGCGGCAGCTCGGAGCCATCTGAGGAGGACGCGGACGCCCCCCGGAGCTGTTCTACCGAACGTGGCTGAATTCGTCAGCGGCAAGCTGGCCGCCAGCTACCGCCGGCAGCTCAACGTGCAGGGTGGGGTGACCTGGTGCCCGGAGTGGTGGAAGCATGCCGAAGCGATCAGCCGCCTCGAAGCGCTCTGGCGGCTTGGGAGTTCCTGCGCTGG
>BBFS01000209.1 GCA_001313365.1 Paenarthrobacter nitroguajacolicus JCM 14115 | reverse complement strand
CCAACACGGACCTTTCCCGACCATCGCCCAGCTGCGGGAAACCTTGCGCGGCCTCGAAGACGACCTCACCATCGAACGCACCGCACTGCGCGAGCTCACAGGCCAACCATCAAACGTCACCAACATCCGGTTCGGCGACGCCCCCCAAACCCATCTGACCCGGCATGCGGTCACAAACGCCACACGATCCAGGGCAACCAGGAACCAGGTGCTGCCCCGTCCCTACACACGCGAGACAATGGATCTATGAAGTTGGAACTACTCCACATTGATCAATGCCCCCCCAACACAGCCAGCGCACACAAACTCCTCGAAGAAGCGCTGACTGCCTTGGATCACACCGATACTAAAATTCACATGCGCTTGCTGAAGTCCGTCTCTGACATTGAGGCACCGGATTTGCCGGGTCCCCCCCACCATCACCGTCAACGGAGCCGATATCTTCCCCCCCGACGGGGGCACCCTCAACCGATTTGGCCTGCCGCATCTACATGACCCCCCCCAACGGGTTTGCCGGCCTGCCAACAATGGACCAACTCACCAAAGCCCTCCGCGATCGTGGACTCTGAATCCGTGGCCTGCTCGTGCTGCGGAAGGCTGAAGCACCGTTCCAAAATGCACGCTCTTGGGTCGGAACCCGCTTACATATGCCGGCGTGCGGCTATGGGTGCACT
>BBFS01000208.1 GCA_001313365.1 Paenarthrobacter nitroguajacolicus JCM 14115 | reverse complement strand
GCCCGGCCGGGTCGTCGGCCGCGCTTTTCCTGTCCTCGTTGGGCGTGCCCAACATTGTGATCACGAAATACCGGTGGACGGCGAACACGCCCCCCCGGGCGCACATCACGAACCAGCGGACCATGGAAATTTTTCGAGATCTGGCATTGAGGACCAGGTGCTGGCTGACGCGACTCCGCATCATATGATCGGGACACCGTCTTCTGTACCTCCATTGCAGGGGAGGAAATCGGCCGAATCCTCACGTGGGGGCAACCATCCCGCGCGTCACGCGACTATGAGCTGGCCTCGCCGTCGCTGAACTGCGATATCCCTCAGACGTACCTGGAACCGATCCTGGTCAGGAATGCCACCATGCGCGGGACGCAGACGCAGTTCTCCACTGAGTATGTCTCGCACCAACAGGATGAGGACGGCGTGACTGTGCGGGTGCTGAACCGGCTCACCGGCCATGGCTACACCATCCGCGCCAAGTATTTGATCGGGGGCCGACGGTGCCCGCTCCAGGGTGGCCGCAGACGTGGGACTGCCCTACGAGGGGCGGATGGATATTGCCGGTTCGATGAATATCACTTTCAAAGCTGACATCGCAGAGTTCGTAGGGCACCGGCCTCGGTGCTGTATTGGGTCGTTCAGCCGGCTCCAACATCGGCGGTATCGGTGCCGGCCTGGTGCGCATGGTCCGGCCGTG
>BBFS01000207.1 GCA_001313365.1 Paenarthrobacter nitroguajacolicus JCM 14115 | reverse complement strand
ACACCATGAATACAGGAGCTAAAGCATGAGGACAGGAAAAGAATACCTGGAGTCTCTTCGCGACGGACGCAAAGTCTATGTCGGCGGAGAGCTCATTGAGGATGTAACGACGCATCCCAAGACAAAGGGTTATGCCCAGGCAATAGCCGAATACTACGACCTTCATCTCAAGCCGGAGAACCAGGACCTCCTGACGTTCGTCGACGAGAACGGCAAACGCGAATCGATGCACTGGTTCTTGCCGCGCTCAAAGGAAGACGTCATCAAGCGTCGTAACTACGCCGACTTCATTTTCCGGCACTTCCAGGGCGGCATCTTCACCCGACCGCCGGCAGGGATGAACGTCGTCATGTTCACCCAGGTGGACGACCAGGAACCATGGGCGGAAAACTCCAGGTTTAAGAACGGCCACCGTGACCTGTCCGGCAACATCCAGCGCCACTGGGACGAAGTCACCGCCAAGGACCTGGCGGTCTCGCCAATGTTCGTCGACGTGCAGTACGACCGGGGGCCGCGATGACTCAATGGCCGAAACGCCCATGCTCAGTATCATCGAGGAAAACGATGAAGGTATCGTCGTGCGAGGCTGGAAAGCATCGGAACCTCGATCCCGTTCGTAAACAACCTGCTGATCGGTAACCTGTGGCGGCCCGGCCAGACAGCCGAACAAACCATCTACGCCATGGTGCCGC
>BBFS01000206.1 GCA_001313365.1 Paenarthrobacter nitroguajacolicus JCM 14115 | reverse complement strand
TGCTGTGCGTGGTGCTTAGCCGTGGGCGGCGAGGATGGTGGAGGCTTCCTGGCGGGTGGTGCCGGAGGACTCGATGTGGGCCAGGGCGGCCGGGATTTCCCAGCCCTTCTTCCGCATCGCGGTGGCCCACAAACGCCCTGCCCGGTACGAGGAGCGCACCAACGGACCGGACATGACCCCAAGGAACCCGATCTCTTCGGCCTCGTGCTGGAGGTCCACGAACTCCTGCGGCTTGACCCACCGGTCCACCGGCAAGTGCCGCTCGGACGGGCGCAGGTACTGGGTGATCGTGATCAGGTCACACCCGGCAGCGTGCAGATCCCGCAGCGCTTCGGAAATTTCCTCGCGGGTCTCACCCATGCCCAGGATCAGGTTGGACTTGGTCACCATGCCCAAATCCCGGCCCTGGGTGATGACGTCGAAGGACCGCTCGTACCGGAACGCCGGACGGATCCGCTTGAAAATCCTCGGCACGGTCTCGACGTTGTGCGCGAACACTTCCGGCTTTGAATCACAGATCGCCGCGATGTGCTCGGGCTTGCCGGAGAAATCAGGGATCAGCAACTCCACCCCCGGTGCCCGGGTTCAGTTCATGGATCTTCCGGACCGTTTCGGCGTACAACCACACACCCTCATCGGCCAGGTCATCACGGGCCACCCCCCCGGTCACGGTCGCGTAGCGCAACTGCATCGCCTGCAC
>BBFS01000205.1 GCA_001313365.1 Paenarthrobacter nitroguajacolicus JCM 14115 | reverse complement strand
TGCGAAATCGGCGCCGGATACCCCCCCTAGGGGGTATAAAAATACCCCCCCCGTTCGAAAGATCGGAACGGGGGGGGTATTGTGCGCTCCTCCGACTGGACTTGAACCAGTAACCCTTCGATTAACAGTCGAATGCTCTGCCAATTGAGCTACGGAGGAATGAAGCGGTTACTAGCTTAACAGGGGCCCGCCGGAAAACGAAATCGGGGGCTTTTAGCCGTCCGAGCGTAGTGCCCTGCGCTCCATTTCAAGCTGCATCAGCTCCCTGTTCAGCCGCTGGAATTCCTCCGGATTGGCTCCTGCATCCAAGCGCTGCAGCTGCCCCATCTTGTCGGCCTTGATCCGGGTGATCTGCAATTCGAAGAGACGGGCCAGGATGTCGCGGCAGTATCGCTGCATGGCCTCGGGGGGGTGCTCGCCGGCAGGGGGGCGTTACGGCCAACTCCGAGACCAAAGGCCGTAGCGGTTCCGGGACTTCCTGGCGGACTTGTTCCACCCAGGCCACAGGGTCATCCGAGTGGGCGAGGCCCGCAGCCCGCACGGCAGTGTGGACGGCCGCATAAGCAGGCGTAGTGAAGTGTGAGGCCTCGAAGCGTTCCCAGGCTCCCCCCCCGCCGAGCACTCCCGGCTCCTGGAGGACAACCTCGAGCGCTTGGCGTTCCATACCGGCTATGGGGGGGTCCCTGGGGGGGTCGGGTCGTTGGAAGACCGGGCCGCTCG
>BBFS01000204.1 GCA_001313365.1 Paenarthrobacter nitroguajacolicus JCM 14115 | reverse complement strand
GCACATCATTTGACTGCCAGTAGTGGCTAAGCCCACACCCGGACGCAGCTATTGCTATGTGGTACTTCAGGTGTTCGGCGCTTGTGAGACTTGCCACGGGACGCCCCCAGAGATGGCCTCGGCGTTCGGTCGCTGTGGCGGTGTCGAATAGAATTGAACAAGATATACGAGTCGGCAGACGAGTGCTGCCGGCGGCGTGACAACGAAATAAGGGTTATGAGCGACTACGCACGCGCCAGTGGTCGGCTCGCAACAGGAGGAATCCACCATGGCTGAGCACAACGGCGGCAATCGCGGCGGCAATCGCGGAAACTTCGGAGGGAACCGGGATGACCGCGGTTCGTACCGCGCCAACAACAATTCCGGCGGAGATCCCCCCCGTGGCTTCCGTTCCAGGGAGAACAGGGATGGCAACGATCGTCCGGCACGCGATGGTGAGCGTCGCCCCCCCTTCAATAATGACCGTGGCGATCGTCCGGCACGCGATGGTGAGCGTCGCTCCTTCGGCGGCGACCGTGACCGTAAGCCGTTCGGTGACCGTAACGACCGTCCGGCACGAGACGGTGAACGCCGTTCATTCGGTGATCGTCCGGCTCGCGATGGTGAGCGTCGCCCCCCCTTCAACAATGACCGTGGTGACCGTAAGCCTTTCGGTGATCGTCCGGCTCGCGATGGTGAGCGTCGTCCCTTCAATAACGATCGTGGTGACCGTAAGCCGTTCGGTGATCGTCCCGAGCGCGGACCGCGTAATTTCGATGGCCCCCCCGCCGCGATAACGATGAGCGT
>BBFS01000203.1 GCA_001313365.1 Paenarthrobacter nitroguajacolicus JCM 14115 | reverse complement strand
CAAAACGTCCGGTTCGCGCGCTGCGGCTAACTGATCGTGCCATAGTGTCCTCCTCAGAACATCATCCGAGGGGGAGGGCACCCATCCGCGGGCGCTGTGGCTCCGTTAGAATCGCTAGTACCACTAACCATGGAACTTGCGGTCCTGACCTCGAGTTGCTGGGCGGGCCCGCTGGAACGGGTCCGCCCCTTTTTTCTATCGGACCTGCCGACGTTTCCACAGTAATCGCATCGGTCCTTCGGTGCAAGGGTGAAGACAAGTTGCGAGTTCTGCGGTATAGTTTTCATACGAAGTTGAGCATTTCCTGTAGCGTGTTGTTCACATCAGGGGGGTGAAGGACGGCTTACAGAATGCAGGTGGACTACGAGGATGAGGATCTCCGGAAACTCGCCTACGAGCCAGACCATCGCACATCACGTTGGGCTCCAAACGTCACCCGGGCATACCGACGACGAATCCAGCAGCTACACGCGGCGGTCACAGATCAGGATTTGAGAGCGCTGAAGTCCCTCCACCTTGAGAAGCTAAAAGGTAACCGTGCTGGGACGTGGTCGATCCGGATCGATACCCAATACAGGCTTATTCTGCGGTTCCAAACTCAGGATGGCGGGCGCATAGCATCGTCATTGAAGCCGTTGACTACCACTGAAGGACTGATTTCCATGGCCCCCCGAGCTCGCTGAAGCATTCCCTCCCGGGGGGATTTTCTAACCGAGGAGCTTGAAGCACGTCATTGGTCCCAGAGCGACTTTGCACAGATCCTTGGGCGCCGGCGCAGTTCGTCTCGGAAATAATCGCCGGGAAGAAGGAAATAACTCGTGAATCTGCAGCTCAAATCGGCGCAGCTCTTGG
>BBFS01000202.1 GCA_001313365.1 Paenarthrobacter nitroguajacolicus JCM 14115 | reverse complement strand
CTGTGAAGAAATGAGCCAGCCCCCCGCCGCAACTGCATCGCGTCCCCCGAGCAACATGGCTTAGTGCGATGTCCTCATGCTCGCCGTCAATTGCGTACAAGGCAGCCGCTTCGGCGTGGTCGTGCCTGTTGTACGCCTCATGCAGGCGCTTGAAGATCGATCCCGGACTTTCGAAGCTGGCGTTGTTCTCCATGGGTGCAACGATCCGGTATCAGGTGTTAACGGCTGCGAAATAGCCGGCAGTTAACGCCTGAGCCGTTGAAACATTTGTTGGGTTGAGTCTGAGGGCGTGATGCCCAGCTCTTGGAGTGCTGCCTTGCAGCGGCGGTAGGAGGCTACGACGCGTCCTCATTTCCTGTGGCGCTGGCTATCCGCATGAGAATTCGCCAAGCGCTCTCTTTATACGGATCTTGGGCGACAACTTGTTCCGCAAGTTGCTCGGCCTGGCGGTACTGCTGGGTTGTAAATGCCATTTGGGCAGCCTGAAGTCGAGCTTGGGCTGCCTGCTCCTCTAATTGCTCCCGCCGCTGCGTTGCCCAGGATGAATCCATCCCCCGGCAGGTACTCCCCCCCGCTGTCAACGATGGCAAGCGCCTTCAAAAGCGCTTCAAGTCTTCCCTGCCCGCGGAGTCGTGCAGCCTTTGCGATTAACGCCTCGAATCTGGTGGACTCGCTGTCCAGAATGACGGGAGTGGTGAACGCCAAGGTATTGCCGGTGAAGATTGGTCCGATACCGGCAGGAAGAGCTTCCCGAAGCCGGTGAGCGGCCTGGCGCAAGTAGCTCTCGCGGACTCGTCTGATTGACCATCGAAGAGCGCCGAAAGCAGATCTTCGCGGGAAGCATGGTGACTCGGG
>BBFS01000201.1 GCA_001313365.1 Paenarthrobacter nitroguajacolicus JCM 14115 | reverse complement strand
CCTTGGTTCGACCTCGGCTGGTGTGTTGGGTGACTCTTCGGCCACGAACACCGGCACCACGGCTGGAACTGCTCCGACGGGTACGACGCCTGGCAGCACCACTTCCGGCAACGGAGGACTTCTCTCAGGCACTCAGCTGGTCATCCCGATCACTGCTCCTGTCACCGTTGGTTCCACCTCGGTGGGAATCGGCGGCGGCTCGGCCGGTACCGTGAACCCTCCCGTCGTGAACCCGCCCGTTGTGAACCCTCCGGTTGTGAACCCGCCGGCTGTGAACCCGCCGGTTGTGAATCCTCCCGTCGTGAACCCGCCTGCCGTCAACCCGCCAGCTGCCGGTGGCAGCCCTAGCGCCGGTGGAGAAACCGGCAGCAACACCCCCCGGCCGCAGGCTCAACCGCCACGACTGTCGGAGTACAAGCCAGCACACCTGTCGGCACGCAAGCCAGCCCAGCTGTCGGCACCCGTGCGGGCACCGTAGTAACCGCTGGTAACACCCAGGGTGCAGTGACCGCGGCAGTCTCAACCGCCGTCGGAAGCGCCAACACCTTGGCCAAGACGGGACTGAACGGAACCTGGGTTCTCTGGGCAAGTGCCATGCTCCTGATGGGCTTGGTGCTCGCAGCAGCAGGTCGCCGGAAGGCAGTGGCTAACCTCCGCTAAGCAAGGGAAGCAATCTCATCTCGCATGTAGTTGTGGCGGCTCCGGCTTCCCGGAGCCGCAACAACTGCGACCAAGCAAAGGACTTGTGCGCACCCGTACCCGCCGATCGCCCCTGTTGCCTCTGGTGCGATTGGCGTGAAGTGGTGCGGGTCTGACCACGAAGGGGAGCGCCGGGCGGCAATGGGTGCGCAGCGCGGAAAACGCTTCGAGCC
>BBFS01000200.1 GCA_001313365.1 Paenarthrobacter nitroguajacolicus JCM 14115 | reverse complement strand
TCGGCGAGGATCTCAGCAGCCGAGACGATATCGCCCATGCCGTCGTACCAGAGCGCGATGTGGTGTAGACGGCCTTCGCTGCTGAAGGGGGGGTCGAAGGAAACGGCGATCTCATGCAAGTCCACGGTCGAGGTCAGTGTGCAGATGGGTTCGAATCCATCGGCGCCGCGGACGACGAGGGTGTTCTTCATGCCCAGCGCATCCTGAGCCCACTGGCGGGTTTCCGCGACACTGGGCACCAGAATATTGATGTGGTGCAGGCGACGCGGCGTAGCACCGCTGTTTCCAGGATAAGGCAACGGACGGTCCATGACCCGTGAGTGGTTAGCGGGCCGGGATATCCTGTCGATCTTGGTTGCCAGCTCATATTCCTGGCCGCCGACACCCTTGAAGCGGATGGAATCGCCTTGTCCCCCCCGGACTTCCCCCCCGGCACTTACCTCGGTGACCTCGATGCCGTCCTTACGGAGCTGTTCCGCGTAACCCTTCAGGTGGGAGGGGTGTTCGACGAGGAACCCGGCGCGGACCAGACCGGGCTGAGCGGCCTGGCTGAGAATCACGGAGTGGTGAGCCCACTCCCCCCCAGCAACGGAGGTAGACGTTCTTTTCGTCACGCTCGGTTTCATAGAGCCCGAGCACGTTGACGAAGAAATCAACGGACGCTTCCAAATCCGGGGGTGTTGAGATGGACGTGGCTGAAGTGGGAAAGGCGCGGAGGCCCGACCGGCCTGACTCGTTGGACAGGGGCTGCTGCCTCGGTGGTGGTAGTGGTCATCGAACTGTCTCCTTTGACGGTTTCACTCTTGGGGTGGCGTGGGTTGATTGGGTAGGGGCAGCAACGGTCATTGCCTGTACGCTGTCGCTTCAGCTTTGGCAATGGATT
>BBFS01000199.1 GCA_001313365.1 Paenarthrobacter nitroguajacolicus JCM 14115 | reverse complement strand
GCTCAATGATTCAGAGCCGCGCTCTTGCAGCGGCACCTCAAGATCACGGGAGACCAGTTCACCTAGAACCGCGTAAAAAAGCCCGGCTTTGTTTCCGAAATACCGATAAATCCGCTCTTTACTGACTCCCGCACTTCTTGCTATATGATCCACGCGAGCCCCAGCGAGGCCCTTTTCGCTGAATTCACTGGTTGCTGCAGCAAGAAGCAACAACTTGGTCCGCTCAGTGTTCCACGCCATCGATTACCCTTCTTGGCATTGGCCAAATGGGGGGGGCGCCCCTAATCCCTACACCGGGCAACCCATCATCGTGGGGGGGCAGCGCCCACGCTGATGGGTTGAGACGTACTTCCCGAAGTTGTCATTGGACCGGCGTATCCACCGTCCCAGTTGGTCTGGCCTCAGGTCTTGCCGCGACGCTACTCGACCAGTTTTCCAGCCGTCGATACGTCTTGCATCAACTCTGCTATTTCGTCCGGGATGGGCGGGATTGCTTCACGATCTAAGCGACCGGGCGACCATACGAAGTTAACCTGAAGCGACTCATCTTGATCCGGGGAAGTCCGACCTGTTGTGGCAGCCCCCGGGATTCTCGGCGTTCCAGGGCCGCTTCAAGCGTCGCGCGGGCGGCGAGCAGCGAGGACTTGAGGTCAAAAGCGTGGGCCAGATCCTGGAAACCGGCGATATCAGGGTGAATTCCAAGATGTTCAAGTCGGTCCTCAGTGGAGTCCAATTCCTCCAAGCCCGCGATCAAACCTTCTTCGCTCCTCACCACGCCGGCGTGCTCTGTCATCGTGTCCCGGACGCCCGTTGTAGGGCCCGAACGTTTTCCGATCCTGACAGGCCAGAAGTGCGTCCACCTCGGACCGCGCTTCTCACGATCGCCTCGAGAGACCGGCGTTGTGAT
>BBFS01000198.1 GCA_001313365.1 Paenarthrobacter nitroguajacolicus JCM 14115 | reverse complement strand
TCGGTCCCGGCGGGCAGCAGGCGACGGTCAGCACCAACCTGACGGCCGCCGTCGACGCCGGCACGCTGGGAAACCGCAACAACGCGAGCGGAACCACCGGCACAACTACCCAGCCCGCACGCACCCTCCGATCACGGCGACGGGCATCGGCGCCGAAGTGGACAGCACCGGCAAGGCCCTGGAGATCACCAGCGGCACAGGCCTGGGCGACTACGCGGCATCCGAGGCGAAGGCTCTGGTGGGCACGTCCTTGGCTGAGAAGAACGGCCTGACCGTAGGCTCCACGTTCACCATCCAGGACAAGGCCTTCACCGTAACGGGAATCTTCGACGCCGGCACTACCTTCGGGAACAACGCCGTCTACGTCACGCTTCCTGAAGCGCAGACGTTGGCGGAGACCCCCCCGGATGAGCTGTCCACCATGATCGTCACGGTCAACAGCATGGAGAACGTGGACAGCACTAAAACTGCCGTTCAGGACGCGCTCGGCACCGACAAGGCCGACGTCACCCAGGGCCAGCGCAACCTCGAAACGGCTGTCAGCTCACTGGACAGCGTCAAGAACATCTCGATGATCGCCTTCATTGCGGCCCTAGCCACCGCCGGAATCATCATCCTGCTCATCATGGTCATGCTGGTTCGCGAGCGCCGCCGGGAGATCGGCGTCCTGAAGGCCATCGGTGCCCGGAACCGTACTATCGGCCTGCAGTTCGTCCTCGAGTCGTTGGTCCTTGTTGCCTTGGGCAGTGTTGTGGGAGCTGTGATCGCTTCATTGGCCAGCGGCGGCATCGCGTCGGCACTCATTAGTTCAAACACCACCACGACGGCGGCCACCACCACCCAGCGCGGCGGCGGACTTGCAGGGGGGGCCATGCCCAACGGCACAGTCCCGGGTGGCGGGATGCCCGGGGG
>BBFS01000197.1 GCA_001313365.1 Paenarthrobacter nitroguajacolicus JCM 14115 | reverse complement strand
GTTGCCAGCGAGTGCGTCACGCGCAGGAAGCGTCCGACGTCGTGGTGCCCCCCCACCGGTGCACGGCGGGGTGCAAGGCGAGCCGCAGTGCCGACGGGATGGGCGAATCCGAGGCTGATGGACGGCAGTATTAGTCAGCACCACACCCCCCTGACGAGCTGAGGGTGCTCCAGCGCCCAGCCTGTGCTGATCACGCCACCCCAGTCGTGGCCCACCGTCACAACCGGCCCCTCCAGGCCCAGCGCATCTGTGAGATCACCCAGGTCATTGATCCTGTCAGCCAGGCGACGGAATGTTCCGGTGCGCTCTGAATAGCCCATGTCCAGCTGGTCCACAGCTATGACCCGCCACGGATGCGCGGCGTCTCCACCAGCGCTCAACAGCGTCCGCCATAAATAAGACCAAGTGGGGGGGTTGCCATGCACGCACAGCAAAGTCCCGAGCGGAGTCAGGCCACGGCGTGCGAGCTGGGCACCGTTATCCAGCACATGCCAGCGGCGAACAGAGCCCGGCGCGTCCACCTCCGACGTGGAAACTACACGGATTGTCCGCGACCATTCCGGGTCCACACCGGGCCAGTTGGTGGCTACCAAACGATTTCCACCATTCCGGCATTCAGTCCCGAGCCCACGCCCATGCACAGGACCCGGTCACCCGAGGTCAATGACTGCGCCTGGGCGGCGAGCGTCATGGGGAGCGATGCTGGCCCCCCCACATTGCCCCCAGTGCGGGAACGTGATGGGGGGGACCTTGTCCGGGTCCAGGTCGATGGCATTGATGATCGCCTGGGTGTAGGCGTTACTGACCTGGTGAGTGACGTAGCGGTCCATGCTGGCCCAGTCCCATTCAGGCTGGGCTTCATGCCAAGCGTCCACCACAAGCTGCAGGCCGCCGTCGAGCAAGCCCTTGGTGTCGGTGGACATGCCATCGATACCGCCAACGCACAATTCGTGGTGTTCCGTGCCGGCACGCATCACGCCGCCCACAAGCCGGTGCGCTCCCGGGTGC
>BBFS01000196.1 GCA_001313365.1 Paenarthrobacter nitroguajacolicus JCM 14115 | reverse complement strand
CATCAATGACGGCGAATACCTGTTCACGCGTGGCATGCGTTTCCGGCGGGTTATGCCGGGTGAAGGCGACCAAGCCTGAATGGATCTTCGGCGCAGGCCAGAAGACGTTCATCCCGATGACGCCGGCCTTGCGCATATGCCCATACCAGGCCGCCTTGACCGACGGGACACCGTAGATCTTGGAACCCGGCGTGGCGGCCAGGCGATCCGCAACCTCATCCTGAACCATGACCAGGCCGTGCTGGAGGCTGGGGGGGAAATGCTGCAGCAGGTGAAGTACCACCGGAACGGCCACGTTGTAAGGCAGGTTGGCGACCAATGCGGTGGGTGGCAAAGGCAGTTCGGTGACCTTCATGGCGTCCGACAAGACCAGGTGGAAGTTGTCCTCCGCACCGGGCCGCCAAGCGCGCACAGTTGCTGGCAGCTTTTCCGCCAACACGGGGTCGATTTCGACGGCGACCACGGCCTTTGCCGCGTCCAGCAACCCGAGTGTCAGGGAGCCAAGGCCAGGGCCTACCTCCAGCACGGTTTCGTCGTCGCCAATGTTGGCTGCGGCCACAATCCTGCGGATGGTGTTGCCGTCGATCACAAAGTTCTGCCCCCCCAGGGTTTTCGTGGGGGCGTACACCGATCTCCTCGGCGAGCCGTCGGATATCTGTGGCTCCCATCAAGGGCGCGACGGCGGCGGGTTCGGAATTCGGTTCAGTCACCTAGGTATCGTATCGCCTGTGCGGGGTCAGGCTGCGTGGGCGCAGCCCCCCCAGTCGCTGAGGCCGTTCTTGGCGTAGAGGCGGTTGGCGATGTCAATCTGCTGAGCCTTGGTGGCAAGGCTGGCGTTGGGGGCGTAGGCTCCACCACCGTTGGCAAGCCAGGTGGGGCTGGAGAACTGCAGGCCACCGTAGTAGCCGTTGCCGGTGTTGATTGACCAGTTTCCGCCCGATTCACACTGGGCGATCCTGTCCCACATGGCTTCGTTCGGCGCGCCGGTGGGGGGGCCGCTGGCTGCGGGTGCTGCAGTTGCGGCTGCTGCCTGCGGG
>BBFS01000195.1 GCA_001313365.1 Paenarthrobacter nitroguajacolicus JCM 14115 | reverse complement strand
CCGTTATCTAGCCCCCCGCAGAAGCTGTCAGCTGTAAGGGTGAACTGTTTGAGCCTTTTGCTTGTGTCAGGCATTGTCAGCCATTGGCTTGCGGTATTCGAGTTACGGGTGGACCTCCTACCAAGCGCCCCGGCGGACCGAAGCCTCATGGATGCACCGCCAACTCATGGGTCACATCAATCGCACATCCACAAGCAATGGCGCAATCCAGCATGTCATCCGGCGAAGATTGAACTCCTTTAGCCAGAGACTGGGCGCCACCTGTCTCATAACTAACGATGAGCACTCCATTCTCGCCTGAAGGTTGCGAGACATAGTTACGAGAATTGCCCTTGCCATCGTAGATCCCTGGTACCGGCGAAAATCGGTGACAGTGCAGGTGAGGCTGTGGAGTTTGCCGATAAATGGCGGCGTTTTGTGATCGCTCTTTGTCGCGCCGCTGCACTCCGGCTGTCTTGAATCTCTAGGGTTTTGAGGCGCAGAGGTTCCGAGACACTCAGATTGGGAACCTAGCCGGTCGATGGAAGGGGGCGCAGTGTCTTAAGTTCTCGCCTTCGCGTGGCCCTGGCGGCCGGAAGCCCGTATGACCTGTCCCATTAGCCTCCCAGTGAGCGTCGCTCAATTGAGCATCATGCCGTCTTATAACCCTAGGGTTTCGAGGGGCAGGGGTTTCGAGACACCAATCGGGTAAAGGTCGGCTCGCCTTTTCGTATGTCATAGTTTCAGGCGCTGCTTTTGATCAGTTTCATGGTGGTGTGGGAGACGACGCGGTGTACGCCAGGCAGGGGGGGTACATTTTATCGGCTTGGAAGCGTTCGTAGGCGTTGCTGTCTTCGACCTCGACGCGGATGAGATAGTCGATGGCGCCGTAGACTCTTCGGACTTCGGTGACTTCCTCATAGGAGAGCAGCGCGGCCTCGAATTGTTCGACGATCTCTCGGCTGGTCATGGTGATTTCCACTGCCATGTAAACGCAGAAGGCCCGACCGGCGGCCTCGGGATCCAGCCGGGCGCGGTAGCCGGAGATCACTCCTTCTCTTCA
>BBFS01000194.1 GCA_001313365.1 Paenarthrobacter nitroguajacolicus JCM 14115 | reverse complement strand
GTCCTGCGCGATCGCCAGTTTGTCTGCAATGACAAGCGGATCCGTCAGCGGGCGGCCAAAGCGCGTTCCGTTCTGTCTGGCAGCGGCGATGCCGGCATTGACGCGCTCGACAATCAGCTCGCGCTCATATTCCGCCAAGGTGGCGAGCATGTTCAGCATCAACCGACCCGTCGAGGTCGCCGGGTCAATACCGTCTGAGATGGATCGGACCTGAACGCCGCGTTCTCTCAGCAGGTTGACGGTGTTCAGCACATCGATCAATGACCGGCCCAGCCGATCGACCCGCCACACAACGACGGTGTCGCCCTCCTCAGCGTATTCGAGGAGCCTCTTCATCCCGGGTCGCTCGATCGCCGTCTTGCTTCCGGAGGTCACGTCTGCGAAAACGTCGCGCTTCTGCACGCCGACGGAGACCAGAGCGTCGAGCTGCAGCTGGGCATCCTGGCTCGAAGTACTCACCCGCGTGTAGCCCAATTGCCTCATCAGGCCATTCTGACTCATAAAGTCCGTCACGAGGCTATGCTGAGAGATTTACGGTGAGACGTATTTTCGGGACATCGGCCAGCCCGGTTTTCTCAGTCCGCAGCTGGCTCCTCCCGACGCCCCGAACAGTGTCTCGAAAAGCTTTCGCTTTTCAAGACACCAGCAAAGCAAAATGCGGTATATCATCATCCGTCCTGCCGGACCCCGGATTCTGTTGCTCGAAGCAACCCCGTTGGAAAGTGGTTGCGAGTATCGAACGTCTCATTGGCTGCAATGACCGGGACCGAACAAGTTCCGGCGTGTTCCCGCTCTCAGCGGGAAGGCCGCTTTAGAGCTTTTGTTCGGTGGAATGGTTCCTCAGTACCTGTCTCCGCCTGCTTTGGGAACGGTGTCAAATGCTGGAACCATACGGCCAAATCCTGGGCAAACGACAGGATCTCCTTTGATGCATAGTGTCCTGATTCCCAGGCAGCGAAGAACTCCACGGTGAGGGGGCTTCCCTTGGTGAAGTAGAAGTGCCTGATGCAGGCCGTAAGCTGCCGGCTCTAGAACCACGCGTTGCCCCCCCGTCCGCAGCTGCC
>BBFS01000193.1 GCA_001313365.1 Paenarthrobacter nitroguajacolicus JCM 14115 | reverse complement strand
AGCGGCGGCACAGATCGCCCATTTCGACCTCGTTAACGGCGCCCACGATGCTGATTCATGAACTGCATCACATTTATCGCTTGAGAGGAACCATCATGAGCATCTCCGACACACGGGTCCGGGAGTCTGTCGATCCGGTTGCTTCCGTAGGGTCATCAGCCATTTCACTAGCGGGGGGTTGCGGTTATTACGACGCAACACGCCGGCACCAAGTTCGGCGTAACGGCCAGCGCTGTGAGCTCCCTCTCCATGGACCCACCTATGTTGTTGGTGTGCCTGAATCGACAGCTCGCCACAACAGATGCTGTGAGCGAGGCCGGCGTCTTCGCTGTGAACATCCTCGGGGGATAAGCAGGCCGAGTTAGCGGTTCAGTTCGCGACCCGGCATCCCGACAAGTTCAGGGACGTGGAACTGATGACCCGCGAGCTTGACGTCCCGCTCATCTCTGACGCGTTGGCGCAGATTGAATGCACCATCGTTTCACGCACCGACGTGGCAACACACGCTGTATTTATGGCCGAGGTGAAAACGGCTGAAGCCGGTGCAGGAGATCCCTTGGGGTATTTCAGAGCCAGTTTGGCAGTTTTACTCGGGCCTTGGATGAGTCTGTCTACGAGCTGATCCGCGAGACCATCCTTGCCCGTACCGGTAACGCTTCTGGACCTATCACTGCGGCAATATGGCCCTTGAACTGAAGGTTGACCGTTCCTCGGCTTATCATGCTCTTCAGCAACTTCGAAATGAAGGGGCTATTGCTGGCGGAGCCCGATGGGACTTACCTCCTGACACCCAAGCTGACAGCAACGGACAAACTGTCAATGCCCGCCGCCCCCAAATGCTCTGAGCGGATCCTCACGTGAAACGGGAAGCCGGTGAGCTCGCACTTGGCGTATTCGTTCCGCAGCGGACACAGGCAACAGGAAGTGTCATCCCAAGTGGCATTACCTGATTGGCAAGAGGTCTCCCCCCCGGCCACGACGTTTCCCTGTACAAAAAGGGCCAGGGCCATTTCCACGGACGAGTAGACGACGTGACCGCTGACGGGGCGATTATTTGGGTGCATCTTGCAGGGGGTTGGGGGCGCCGGATGTTTGCTCGAGCGGACGGCTATCACCTGACTCTCCACTGGAGTGGGACCCTGCACGAAAAACAAACAAGGTGATCCAGAGCTGGTTCTATCCGGTCGCCGCTACGAGCAACAACTACCAGTAACCCGGTCCCAAACCGAATCCCTCCCGAGTCAAGTCATCTTTCCAAGCACACTACGGAACCTCACAAGACCCCCCCTAAGGAATCCTCATGACGACCCGTCAAGTAGCCCCCCCACCGATTTCACCTGAACAGGCAGCGGTAGAGCAA
>BBFS01000192.1 GCA_001313365.1 Paenarthrobacter nitroguajacolicus JCM 14115 | reverse complement strand
ACCCCTTTAACCACCAAACTCACGCCGCGACCCAGCAGCCACCTCAAGCGGCCTAAGGTAGTGATCAACGCGGCCGAGGTCCGCCACGCCGTTTCCGGCAGCCCGTTCTTGTCTGGCCGGTTCCAAGGCACCCAACGCCCGGCGGATCACAGAGGCTCGCCCAATTCGCTCGTGCCGCTGGGCCAGCCGGTCTACCGCATCGGCTTCGGTGCTGGCTGAGCTGGTGTCATTCACAGCGCACAATGCCTGCATACGAATCAGCCGCCCGTTGATTTCAGAGGTGGGCGAATCGGCGTCGAACGCTGTTGTTATCAGCTCCTGGCCGATTTCGGCGCGATCTGCTGCAAGGCCGGCTGAGGTGAAGGTCTGCATAAACCGGGCGCTCAGGGCGAAACAGAGCAGTTGCGCGTCCCCTGATCTCCTGGCGATTGACTCCGCTTCGCTGACTTCCGAGTGGCGAACGCCGGTGCCCCGGGACTCCATGGCTAGGTGGCCAGGAGACGGGCGCGGCCTCGGTCGTTGGGCCTGGGTGGCGGCAAGCGTATCCTCCGCAGCGGCAATCACGACGGCGGCAGCAGCTGGGACATCCGGGCGCGTCCAAATCCCGGGTATGTCGTAGCCGCCAAAGACGCTGGCGGCGAGTGCGGGTTCAGTTCTGCAACAGCGTAGATGGCTGCTATGCGTTGGTGCGAGCTGTCTCAAGATTGCCGGTGACTGCCAAGCTGCCCAACACAGCGTTCGAGGCTTCCAGCTGAACCCTCGTGCCGCGTCTGGAATAGGCGGTGGCAGTCATAGCCAAACCGAGGGGGTTCCACGCGGTGCATGGCGACGGCCTCCGCCGGTCGGCCAAAGTCCAGACACGCGGAGGCAAAGCGCTCGACGGCGGTCTGCCGCAGCCCGGTAAGTCGTGTCACCGCTGGGAGGGCCCACGGCCGCTCGGTGAATTCATGAAAGGCTGCGCCCCGACACTCGCGGAGTGCGGTGGACAAGAGCGATTCGGCCTGGTTGGGCGTTGCTCCAACTGCTCGGGTTACTGCCGACCCAAACCTCCAGGCATCAACGGCGTCGAGATCGAGTCGAAAGGCGTACCCATCGCGCACTGTAACGAGCATTCCAAGGATTTCCCTGTGCCGGCGCTTGGACGCGTGAAGCCGTGTGGTCAATCGTTGCGGACTACCGGGCTTCTGCGGGAATCGACGTCGCGCATGATCGCGCCGATAGGAACGGCGCACACACCCTGCCAATGCCAGTGACGGTGATGCAACAGGACTGGGGGGGAGCGGTGCTGGGCTATGACGCCGCTGCCCTGTGGAGTGCTTGGGCGCCGGATCTTAAACACATGACCGTGAACATTGGCCATTTCATGGCTGAGGAGAATCCCGCGGCGGTGGTCGCGGCCATGCGCGAGTTGATGGAGCGCTAAGGAGCAGAGTCCGACGGCGGTTGG
>BBFS01000191.1 GCA_001313365.1 Paenarthrobacter nitroguajacolicus JCM 14115 | reverse complement strand
TGGTCGAAGACTGCGGCGAGTTGCATGCGCCAGTTGGTCAGGCGGGTCCAGGCGAGGTCGGTGTCGCCGGCTTTGTAGGTCGCCCGGATGTTCTCCAGAGCGCGCCTCGGGTCGGGTTCGTTGGCTGAGTCGGTGATGCGCCGGTGCGCGATCCGGCCGATGGACGTCTCGCACGCGCTTTCCGGGCGCCGTGCGGCCACCAGGCCACGATCGGTGCGTCCGGGGAGGAGCAGGGCCGCGACGAGGGATTCGCTTTCGTGGGCCATGTGCCCGTGCCCGCGCAGCACGATGACTTCGGACGCGCCGGCGTCGCCACCGACACGGATTTGCGCGTCGAGCCGGTCCGGTCCTTCAACGCCGGCATCGGCCAGGACGATGATCCGGCAGGGGGTGCTCCCTGCTGGCTTCGTTGGCTGCCTCGATGGCGTCTTCTTCCTGCCCGGACTTCGTCACCACCACCAGGGTCAGCACACGCCCCCAGAGCGATCACGCCGCCTTGTTCGCGCAGCGACATGATCTTCTTGGAGATCTTGGAGGTGGTGGTATCGGGTAGATCTACGATCATGGCCTTCTCCAGGTTCGTCCGTCACGGGCCAGCAGGGCATCGGCCGAGGCCGGCCCCCCCAACTGCCCGGTGCGTAGGGTTGCGGTTGTTCATCGAGCCCGGCCCAGTATTCCTCGAACGGGTCCAGGATCTTCCAGGACAGTTCCACTTCCTGGTGCCGCGGGAACAGCGGCGGCTCGCCCAGCAGCACGTCCAGGATGAGCCGTTCGTAGGCTCGGGGGCTGGACTCGGTAAAGGAGTGCCCGTAGCCGAAGTCCATGGTCACATCACGGACTTCCATCTGCGTGCCGGAACCTTGGACCCGAACCGGATCGTGGCGCCCTCGTCGGGCTGGACCCGGATCACCACCGCGTTCTGACCGAAGTCATCATCGTTGTGGTCACGGAAGAGCAGGTTCGGTGCCCGCTTGAACACCACCGCGATCTCGGTCACGCGCCGGCCCAGGCGCTTACCGGCACGCAGATAGAACGGCACACCATTCCACCGGCGGGTATTGATATCCACCCGGATCGCAGCGAACGTCTCCGTCTTCGAATCCGCAGGGATCCCGTCCTCATCCAAATACCCGAGGACTTCCTCCCCGCCCTGCCACCCACCGGTGAACTGACCCCGCGCCGAATGCGTCGACAGGTCCTCGGGCAGTTTGACCGCCGCGAGGACCTTTTCCTTCTCCGCCCGCAAATCATCGGCATTAAACGAGATCGGCTCTTCCATCGCCGTCAACGCCAGCAACTGCAGCAAGTGGTTCTGGATCACGTCACGGGCAGCACCCACACCGTCGTAATAGCCCGCACGCCCGCCCGTGCCGATGTCCTCGGCCATGGTGATCTGGACATGATCCACGTAGTTGGCGTTCCAGAGCGGTTCGAACAACTGGTTCGCGAAACGCAACGCCAGAATGTTCTGCACCGTCTCCTTCCCCAAATAATGGTCAATCCGGAACACCGCATCAGCCGGGAACACCGACTCGACAATGTCGTT
>BBFS01000190.1 GCA_001313365.1 Paenarthrobacter nitroguajacolicus JCM 14115 | reverse complement strand
CGTGGGTCCGGCACCCCTGCCGTGGCCTGTCGGCCGGGGTGTTACTGCTTACTTATAGAGGCCCTCGCCGCCAACGCGAACGTTGGTGGGAAGGTAACCGAACGGGCCGAGGCCGTTCTGGCCGAAGCTGCGGTCAACCTGCGTCACGCCGTTCTTGAAGTTCATCTTCACGGTGGGGGGGGACAGGGAACCGCCGCGGACGCCGTCCACGTTGTCGATGAAGGACTGGACCAGGCCGCCCGGCTGCACGTAGTGCGAGTAGGCCTGGAACTGACGGCCGTTCTGCCGCGGTCCGGACCTCCGCGCGTTGGCCGGCATGTTCAGGTCCGTGGGGGGGAGCCCAGGGCCAGGCCGCTGTTGTTGACCGGCTGGTAGTCGGAGCGGACACCGTTGCCGACGAAGCCGTACACGCCGTCAGGGCCGCGCATTCCATCCGCGTACGTGAACTGGTGGCTGATGGTGAACAGGTAGTACTTGTTCTTGCCGTTCTCGTTCTGGATGAAGATCTGCGGACGTTCGGTCTGGTCGTTGACGCAGTTGGCCGAGAGGATCGGCGGCAGGAAGCTCCACTTGGTGAGGTCCTTGTTATCCGCCACGGCGAGGCCAACGTTGGCAGTCTGGTACCAGGCGCCGGTGCTGTTGACCTGCGCCACAGTCTCGGCGTTGGGGTCGCCCGGCTGGTAGCCGAGGTCTTCCTGCTTGCACTTGTAGGAGCCGCGGGTGCCGCCGGTGTTGCCTTCGAAGACCATGAAGGTTTTGCCCGGGTGGGCGGGATCCGCGAAGGTGTACGGGTCACGGAACGCGAAGCCGGGGGTTCTGGGCTTTGTTCTGGTACATCTTTCCGTCCGGCTCCAGCAGTTTGGTGTGCTGGAAGCCGTCGAAGGTCACGCCGTCCTTGTTGGCGTGGATGTTACCCAATGCCTTGGCGATCGCAGCGTCCGGAGCGATTCCGCCGCCGCCTGCATTCCGCTCGGCGACGTCGTAGAACGTGGTGGCCGTGTAGAAGACGTTGATCTTGTTGCCCTGCATGAGGCGCGTGGAGCCGGACCACTCCGTGTTGCCGATGGACGTGTTGTCCAGGAACAGGTGTCCGCCGTAGTTCCATTTGTCCTTGGCGGGATCAGCGTTGGTCTTGCGGAAGAAGTAGCCGATCCTTGCGTTCCAGTGGCGCTGGTCGAAGCCGTAGCCGCGTGCCTGTCAGCAACCAGGGAGAAGATGACATCCCAGCCTTGTAGCTGATCTGGTTGGCGTTTTCGTCTGTCAGCGACCAGGTGTCCCAAACCCAGACGTCGTCGTTCATGGCCGGGAAGTCCTTGGGGGGGATTTCCGGCATGGTGACGTTGGGGCTCATGGAGTTCTCGCCCGGGGGGCAACGCCGGGCTTGCTCTGGGCCATGATCTGCTTGGCGTCGGCTCGCGTCCACTTGGACGTGAAGTCTGCTGCCGGATCGTACGCCTGCTGGGTGTGCGTGGTTGGCAGCGGGAAGCCGGGCGTGGGCGCCGGCATGGTGCTCGACGGCGGGTCGGCCGGCAGGTTGGCTTGCG
>BBFS01000189.1 GCA_001313365.1 Paenarthrobacter nitroguajacolicus JCM 14115 | reverse complement strand
TAAGACACCCATCCCAGTGCCAGCTGGATGATGCCCGGCAGTTGCTGCTGGCGACAGCCGCCGGGAGGATAGACGGTTAGTTCGGCGGTGCAGCCGTGGTGGTGGACACTTCCTGCACGCGGGCCCTGACGTCCGGCTCCG
The DNA here is from genome assembly GCA_001313365.1 of Paenarthrobacter nitroguajacolicus JCM 14115. The sequence goes on along the minus strand of BBFS01000189.1, from coordinate 1,431 downwards.
CGTCCATCGAGACCGCTGTGTCCGACCCCCCCCGGAGCGTGATTGTCGCGATCAAAGTGATGACGGAGGCGGCAGTCAGGTACACACCGAACCACAGCGATTGGCCGGAGCTCACCAGGCTGTCCCGATGAGGGACACGGTCCCTCCGAAGATGGTGACGGCCAGGTTGTAGGGAAGGGCCATGCCGGTGACCCGTAGGTGTGCCGGGAACATCTCGGCGATTACGGCGCCGAGTACCGAAGTGCCGCAAGCCAGCACGGCCAAGCCGGCGAACTGGGCCAGCAGGACCAAAGTGAAGTCGCTCCCGATGCCGCTGAGCAGCGGCATCGTCAGCACGGCCGTGCCGATGCCGAACACGTACAGGATCGGTCTGCGGCCGACCCGGTCCGACAGCAATCCGACGAGCGGGATCAGTGCAGTGTAGAAGGTAAGGCCGATCAGCCCAATGAACTGTGTGTCCTGTGCCCCGAGGTCACCGTTGATCCCTGCGTAGATGGGAAAGTAGACGCTCCAGAAGTACGCCTGGAGCGAGATGCCGGCGCTCAGCGCGAACACCTGCAGGGACTTGCCCGGGTAACTGCGGAGCCCCTCGAAGGCGTCGGAGGCCTGCTGGCGGATGGAGCGGCGCTCCTTACTCGGCTCGACGTCGATGGTCTCGGCCGCGCCCCCGTCGCAGCCACCAGCCCCATACGGCAGCCAGCGCGCCGATGGCGAACGGGATTCGCCACCCGAACTCCTCCATCGCGCCAGTATTGAGCACGCCGGTCAGCACGGCAACGAGGCCGAGGGTGATCATCTTCGCCAGGCCGGAACCCACGAACATGAAGCTGGAGTAGAAGCCGCGTTTGCCCTCGGTCGCAGACTCGGCCAGGAAAACCGATCCTGTAGCGAACTCCCCGCCCTCGGCGAAGCTTTGGATCAGCCGGGCGAATATCAGGATGACAGGGGCTAAGAGCCCGACCTGGTCGTAGGTTGGCAACACGGCGATCAGAAGGCTGCCCGTTGCCATCAGCATGACGGTGAGCTGCAGGATGGCGCGCCTGCCGAACCGGTCCGCGAGCGGGCCCAGGATCAGCCCACCGATCGGCCTCATGATGAAGCCCACGGCGAAGACGCCATAGGTTGCGATCAGCGGGACCAAATCGTCATCCGACGTCGCCGGGAAGATTCGGTCGGCGAAGAAGACTGCCAGGTACGTGTAGGCGATGAAGTCATACCATTGGATCGTGTGGCCCGCAGCGCCCGCGATGAGCTGTCGGACCGGGCTGATCGGCCGCTCTCCGTCTACCGCTCCCACCGCGAATTCGGCTCGTTGTGGGGTGGGTGTGGTCTCAGGCATTGATGCCTCCTTGTCGGTAGGTAACGCCGTTCGTGGATCCGTCTACATCGTTCATTGCCGGTACGCTGTCGCTTCGGCCTTGGCGATTGAGT
>BBFS01000188.1 GCA_001313365.1 Paenarthrobacter nitroguajacolicus JCM 14115 | reverse complement strand
CGCTCGACGGCCAGGCGGCAGGAGTCCAGGCGGTTGACCTGGCCCATGCCGATGCCCACGGCTGCACCGTGGTTGGCGATGAGGATGGCGTTGGACTTGGCAGCGCGGCAGGCAGTCCAGGCGAAGGCGAGGTCCGCGAGCGTTGCTTCGTCGGCGCTTCGCCGGCAGCGAGGGTCCAGTTGGCGGGGTTGTCGCCGTCGGCGTCCACTTTGTCGCTCATCTGGACAAGCACGCCACCAGAAACCTGGCGCATCTCGGAAGGGTAGCGGCCGTAGCCTCGGGCAGGGCGAGGAGGCGGATGTTCTTCTTCTTGGAGAGGATCTCCACGGCTTCGGGCTCGAAGTCCGGGGGCGATGACAACCTCGGTGAAGATGTCGGCAACCGTGCGGGCCATGCCGGCCGTGACCGTGCGGTTCGCAGCGATAACGCCACCGAAAGCGGAGACGGGATCGCAGGCGTGGGCCTTGGCGTGGGCGTCGGCGATCGGGTCCGCAGCGTCGGCGGAACCAACGGCGACACCACACGGGTTGGCGTGCTTGATGATCGCGACAGCGGGCTCAGCGAAGTCGAAGGCAGCGCGGAGGGCAGCATCGGCGTCGACGAAGTTGTTGTAGCTCATGGCCTTGCCGTGCAACTGGTCAGCCTGGGCGATGCCGGCCGGAGCAGCCTTGTCCACGTAGAGCGCGGCCTGCTGGTGCGGGTTTTCGCCGTAGCGGAGGACCTCGGAGCGTTCCAAGGACAGGCCTGCGTAGGCGGGCCAGTCGATGATGCCGTCGCCGTCTTCGTCCAGGAACTGGCTGGCAGTCCACGTCGCAACAGCGGTGTCGTAGCTGGCTGTGTGCGCGAAGGCCTTGGCAGCCAGGCGGCGACGGGTGTTCAGGTCGAACCCGCCGTGTGCTGCGGCGTCGACTACTGCGCCGTAGAAGTTCGGGTCCGTGACAATGGCGACGGCGGCGTGGTTCTTCGCGGCCGAACGCACCATCGCGGGGGGGCCTCCGATGTCGATCTGCTCCACGACATCATCCTGCGCTGCGCCGGACTTCACGGTCTCGACGAACGGGTAAAGGTTCACCACAACGAGGTCGAAGGTCTCGATCTCCATGCCCGCGAGAGTGTCCATGTGTGCCGGGACGCGACGGTCGGCCAGGATGCCGCCGTGCACGCGCGGGTGCAGGGTCTTGACGCGGCCGTCCAGCATTTCCGGGGAGCCGGTGACTTCTTCGACTTCCTTGACCGGGATGCCTGCGGCGGCGATCTTCTTGGCGGTGGAGCCGGTGGAAACAATGGCGACGCCCGCTGCATGCAGGCCCTTCGCGAGCTCCTCCAGTCCCGTCTTGTCGTAAACCGAGATCAGTGCACGGCGGATGGGAACACGGTCAAGCTGCGTCAAGCTCACAAAAGTCTCCGTCTTAGTTCGCGTAGATGTCGCGGGTGGTTTAGCGGGTGGTGGGGATACGGAGAGTTTATCGTGTTTCGTGGTTGGTCCCGTTTTGCGTCTTGGCACCCCCTGCGTTGCGAGGCCCACTCAGCACCCATAGCGTGCCCCATACCCTGCACACCAGGCCCCACAAACCCCGCCCCCTGCGTTGCGAG
>BBFS01000187.1 GCA_001313365.1 Paenarthrobacter nitroguajacolicus JCM 14115 | reverse complement strand
CCGGCTCAGCCGCGACCTTTCCGCGTCCATTGCGACCGCCACGACCACCAGCGGTGGGAGCAGCCTGCGTGGAACGGCGTGCGCGCTTGCGCTGGGGCGTTGGCGCCGGTGGACGTGCCGCCACCCTGCTGGGTTTTCGCTGCGAGGAGAGCCGCACGGGTGCGGGGATCAACCTTGTCCGCGATGTCACCCACGAGCTTTGAAACCAAGGGGGAGCTTGCGGTGACTCGTTCAAACGAAACGTCAACGCCGGCAGCCTTCATGAGCTTCTTGACGTCACTCTGCTGCTCGGGGAGCGTCAGCGTAACCACGGTGCCATCGGAACCGGCGCGTGCCGTACGGCCGGAGCGGTGCAGGTATGCCTTGTGCTCTGTGGGCGGGTCAACGTGGATGACGAGTTCGACGTCGTCAACGTGCACGCCGCGGGCTGCGACGTCAGTGGCCACCAGGACGCGTACGTCACCGTTGGAGAACTCGGCAAGGTTACGGTCGCGGGCGTCTGCGACAGGTTGCCGTGAAGGTCGACGGCGGGGATGCCGGCGTCGGTGAGGGTCTTGGCAAGCTTGCGGGCGTGGTGTTTGGTCCGCATGAAGAGGACGCGGCGGCCGGCGCCGGAGGCCAGTTCAACGATGAGCTGCTTCTTGACGGTCTGGTCGTTGACCACCAGGACGTGGTGTTCCATGGTGGTGACAGCGGCCTGGGGGATCGTCCACGGAGTGCGTCAGCGGGTTGGAGAGGTAACGGTTGACCAGTTTGTCAACACCGTTGTCCAACGTTGCGGAGAAGAGCAGGCGCTGACCCTGGGTGGGGGTCATGTCCATGAGCTTCTTGACGACCGGGAGGAAGCCCAGGTCAGCCATGTGGTCTGCCTCATCCAGCACGGTGACCTCAACGGCTTCGAGGGTCAGGATGCGCTGGCGGATCAGGTCTTCGAGGCGGCCCGGGCAGGCGATGACGATGTCGACGCCGGCGCGCAGCGCTTTTCCTGACGTGCCTGGGAGATGCCGCCGTAGATGACCGTGGTGTTCAGGCCCATGGCCTTGGCCAGCGGCTCGATGGTGGCGTTGATCTGGGTTGCCAGTTCCCGGGTCGGTGCAAGGACGAGGCCCATGGGGGGGCGGCCCGGCTTACGGAAGTGCTTTGCTTCGCGCTCGGCCAAGCGGGCCACGAGCGGGATGGCAAAAGCGATGGTCTTGCCGGAGCCGGTGCGGCCACGGCCCAGGACGTCGCGACCTGCGAGCGTATCCGGGAGGGTCTTCACCTGGATGGGGGGGAATGCCTCTTCGATGCCATCGGCGGCGAGGGATTCAGCAATGGGCTTGGGCGTGCCAAGGGCAGCAAAAGTAGTCATAAACTTCATGTCTTTCGGGCGGTGTCCAGTTGCGGACATCGGCCCCCCGACGCCGGTTGGGCCAGGGGGTTCGCCGAGGAAAAGTCAGGTGGTCTACCGGTTCGCTTCAACAGCGTTGGCCGGGACCAAATGGAACGCGTTCATCGACGCAGGATGTGCCTCTCACATGAAAAATGCCCCCGTCGCGTAGCCTGTCAGGCCACCTGCTTCAGGGCGTCACCGCACATCAAGTGTTCCTAGCTTAGCAGTGTTTCTCCTGCGGGCCCGCATCGGGGGGGCTGGTCAGGCCCCCGCCCCACCCCGCGTTGCGAGGCCCGATCTGCACCCTTCCGGGCGGCAATACCCTGCAGAGCGGGCCCCACAACGAGTCCGGCGTGCGTTGCGAGGCCCGATCTGCACCCTTCCGG
>BBFS01000186.1 GCA_001313365.1 Paenarthrobacter nitroguajacolicus JCM 14115 | reverse complement strand
GGGAAAAACTGACCATCTCCTCGTCTATAACTACGATGCGGAACGATGGCAGTGCATCGATGACGGCAACCTGGAATGACGGATGCCGCCGCGCTAACTCCTTCAGATGCGGAACAGCCTCATTACTAAGGCGTCCACCCCCCCGCATCTGGTAAAGGAGGCTGTAGGCGTCACCATCCGGATCCATGATCAGAAAACGAACGTCCCTCTCCTTCTCCGGGAGGTCATCAAGCCTCGTCAGCAGTTCGTCGAAGGCATTGCGGACACCAGGGTCCAACACCCATTTGGACGCGAGCACCCCCCCGAAAAGTAGAGCAAATTCTTCGTCTGCTCGATGCATTGCATGGGGGTCGACAGCTTCTCCCCCGAAGTTTCAAGGTAGAACCGGTCGTGATGCCGAGTACGTCTGCCATCTCACGCAGGTTGTCAAGACCGTCGTGCGTGGGCTCGAGAGGGCTCACCAGCGGGCGTGAGCGGTGCAAGCTCGTGGGGGGGGCGCCTGACAGGGAGGGTACGGGAGGTTCATACTCCCGGAGCGTCTCCGGAAACTCCTCCCCCGCTTTGGTGATAGAACTCGGAGGCCAGGTTCCATACCCGCCTGCGGTTGGCAAGATTCTGCGTCATCTCGGCCGCGCGAAGGAGACGTGGCCATACTTCATCGACTGGTCCGGTACTCGCGCAATTTTAAGAAGGCTGGTGACCAATTTGCCGGCCGTCGTCTTGCTTGGATTGAGGAGCATCTTGCAGTCGGCCCCAAGCAGCTGAACCAGCGTCCAGAGGTCGATCCAATCGGTCGCCACGTCGCTCATCCCCTGGGCCCAGGCCTGCAAATGACGCGGGTAATCAGGCCAATCCACCACGTCCAAGCCAATCGTCGGGTTGCCGGCGTAGAGCTCCTCAATGTCCTCAATGAGCGGCAGTATTTTCTCAGCAAGGACCGGGTTGTCGGCGATGTCAGCATCGACGCCAAAATGATCAATTTTCCGTCCATTGCCATCTACCAGTCCCAGGATTTCCAGGATCTCCTCATACTTGGCATGGATGATGCCCGCATCGGTCTGCTCGCGATCACCGGCGTACCGGACGGCGCCTTTCTTGCGAATGATCAAGTTCTTGTCTCCGAGTCCGTACGCAGCATGTCAACGTACTTCCCGAAGCCCGTCTTATTGATTTCGATAGACGTGATAGCTGCCTCGACAGGCACCTCGCTTCCGGAGCCAAGAGGAGCACGCGGAGGAGCAACGCACTTGGGCCGCGAACAATCTTCTCTTCGCCAGTAGTACCCACTACGAGCGGGTTCTCTCTACAGAGCCTGATCATGACCGGCCTTCGCTCCTCTCCAGGACTTAATCGATAACGGTCCTGACTCTAAAGGCGCGGGAAAGAAAATTTAGTGAAAGACCAGTGATGCGTCATTTTCGTCCAGTAAAAATTCTTCATTCACGCGCCACCAATCCATCAAAGGCCTTGTTCTACAACAGAACTGGCAGACGAGGAGAGGTGCAGAAATGCAAAGACAGCAGCGAGATCTGGTGAAGAAGCTTCGCGCCCAGGGATTCGAGACAAGGCTGACGTCAAAACAGCATTTGTTGGTACTTCTCCACGGCCGCAGGGTTGCCTGCTTTGCCGGGACCCCCAGTGACCACAGGGCATGGAAGAACTCCATGGCCCCTCTCCGCCGTCTGGGCTTCACTGCCTGATCACCCAGCTCAACGAAGAATCCAGGAGAACAATGTGAAGAAGATCCAGTACATCATTGCTTCAATCG
>BBFS01000185.1 GCA_001313365.1 Paenarthrobacter nitroguajacolicus JCM 14115 | reverse complement strand
CCACGGACCCACCGCCGTCGCCGGACCCGGTACTGCCCCAAGAGACCACCCCGCCGGCCGACCCTGACCCCATACCAACGGAAACCAGCCCTACTCCGGATCCAGCGCTGCTATCGGCGGTCTGACCCATGACGGGACACGACCATAAGCCGGGCACTTTCGCCCCCGCGCAGACGATCACCCCCATCAACCAAGCTATCGACACCCCGGGCGCAGATGACACCTTGGGCGCAGATGCGTCGCCCATGCTGACAGGCGGGACTGCCCCTGTCCGCGAGCTGCTTCTGGCCCTGTCCGTGGGGGGGTTCTCCCTTCCGTCGCCCCTTCCTGACAGCCTGTGTGGCGCGGACGGCCTGGGCCACCCCCCCGGCGGCTTGGACTCGATCATTGCCGCTGCCAAGGACACCGGCTTGCTTTTGCCGGATGGGACTGTGGTGGGTACTGCACGGTACGCCTTGCTGAAGGGAACTCCCACTGCCCGCATCAGGGCGCTGCAAAGGGAGCTCGTGGACAAGACTCTCCACGAGGGCCAGGCGTTAGGGGATTTGGCCCGTGAGCTGGCGAGGAGTGGCTTTCAGGACCCCCCCATGTGGTGGCTGAGCTCGAACGGTCTGCTGACGAGGCCTTGGAATCTGACCCACGTTTGGCCGCCGAGCTGTATGCGGAAGCTCATGGCCGGGGGGAGACGAGGTTGCCAACGCCGCGAGACGTGCAAAGGCTACAGCGGCAACCGGTGACCTGGACACCGCCGGCAGGATCGTGGACCGCCTCCTGGCAGTGCCTGAAGCGCCGACCTTCGGCTGGGAGTGGACGTGGCCGCGGCCGTCTGGGCCCAGCGTGGAATGCTTGCCCGGAGCGCAGATACCTACAACTGGCTGGGGTCGGACAGGATCGATGGCTCGGCCCCCCCGCTCGCTGCGGTGGCCATGATCGGTTCGGGAAACCGCTGGGTGCCGAGGAGCTTCTGGCAGCTGCTCCGCCGAGCGGTTCGCCCACGCTCCTGGCTGTGGCGTTGTCACTGACCCAGCAAGGCTCCGACAAACCTTGGGACCTGCACCGGAACTGGCGCTGCCCGAGCTCATCAGGCTTCCGACATGATGAACGCGGCGGGAACATCCATCCCGTTGCCGGAAACGCCCGGTGCCCTGGCCGCCTTATGCGCCTCCACAGCGGGGGAGCCGGCGGTGGCGGACACTGTGCTCAAGGCGGCGCTGGCTGCGGGCCAAGGCGGCGACGCAGCCCGTCCGCGGCTGTTTCTGTTGCGTGCCTGGTCCTCGATGCAGCAGGACAACGCAGATGACGCACGCCTGGCCATCAACGAGGCCGTCAAAGCCAATCACTGGTCCTGGCGCCACGGGACGGGTTCTTGTTGTCGGCCTTGGAAGTAGGCCTTGCCCGGCGGGGCAGCGACGCACACGAGCTTGTGCTCGCCTGGGACAGGGCCCGCGAAACCATGATGCACGTATCGGTGGATCTCTACAGCCTCCTGCCATGGGGCGAACTGATGATCACGGCTGCGCGATTGCGGGAATCAAGGAGGGTTTCGCACTATCTGGAAGGCTCTTGGGATTTGCTGGCGAAGCTGGGCAATCCGTCGTTATGGTCGGTGCCGTTGCACTGGGCGGCGGTGCAGGCGGCCTTGCTGAGCGAAGACCCCCCCGCAGGGCTAGCACCGCACGCGGCAGCACTGGTGCGGGCATCGGAGCGCAGCATCTGGCGTCAGTGCTCGCCGCTGGCGGTAAGGCCTGGGTCTCGGTCCTGGCCAGCCGCTTTGAAGCGTCCGACGTCGAAACAGCGGCCCGCGGGTTGGCCG
>BBFS01000184.1 GCA_001313365.1 Paenarthrobacter nitroguajacolicus JCM 14115 | reverse complement strand
CCACGCACGACGCGTCACGCGTCAGCCGCCTGCTCTCACCCAAGCCTCCACTCACCAGGGCTGCGCGGGCACTGGTCCTGGCCGCCTCCGCCTTGCTGCTTGCGGTGCCCACTGCACTGTTGATCGTTCCGGGACTACTGGGCTGACGGATTGCCTGGCTTGACCGGCTACTGGGGCAGCGTCGCCTCGTACACCAAGGACGCGTAGCCTTCCAAGGCCTCGGCACAGCGAGCCAGGTGCTCTGAGGCAACAGCCGCCTGCGGCAAATGAAGCACATCACGCGACTTCAACTCCCTGTACCAGCGTCTCAAACGCTCCAGCTTTGTTCTTCTTCCTCCAGTTCGGCGAAAGTGAACTTCTCCCTCGAGATCTCTTTGGCTATCTCCTGCTCAAATTTGCCGCAATCGGCCGTGAACTCGTTCCACTCTTCCAGCCGGGCAGCTTCGAATGCGCTACGGAACGTGTCCGCGCCTGCGTCCCGGGGCGCAGCGTCCACCAACGTCCAGGAACCATCGCCCTTTGCCACCAGCGCCGAAGCTCGCGCGAGCCTTCATCGAAGGCCGGATGGGCAGGCAGAACCCAAGTACCCGGCGACAAAGGAACAGCCCCCCCGATCCGGCGCAGTTCGCGCCACACCGCCACCCTGTGCCGGGATGGCTGCGCAGGAACCTGCACCAAAATCAACAACCACTGTTCATCAATCACACTTATGAATGTAGCAGCTGTTACATTCGTACTGTGAAAGCCACGAACACTCTTACACCTTCCGTTGCAGCCAGCCAGCGTTGGCCCCTCTACGCCGCGGGATTTACCACCGCCTTTGGCGCCCATGCTGTCGCAGCGGGCCTTGGGGGGGCAGAAAGCGCGGACATCGGTTTGAGTTTGCTTGCCCTGGGCGTTCTGCTGGCTTTGTACGACATCGCGGAAGTGTTCCTCAAACCCGTTTTCGGCGCCCTCAGCGATCGAATCGGACCCAAGCCGGTCATCGTGGGTGCTGGTGGCTTTCTCAGCGGCCTCCCTGATTGGATTATGGGCGGATCAGCCGCCATGCTCGCCGTCGCGCGACTTGGCCAAGGGATGGCAGCTTCAGCCTTCTCCCCCGGCTTCGTCCGCTAGCGTTGCCCGGCTGGCAGGCGGCAAGACCGGGCACTACTTTGGCCGCTATGGCTCCTGGAAAGGACTCGGCTACGCTATCGGACCGCTGCTCGGAGCCCTGGCCATCATCACCGGCGGATTCAGCCTGCTGTTCGGGATCCTGGCGGCCCTGGGCCTGGCAGTGGCTGTGTGGCCCTTGCTTCAGTGCCCCGCCTGCAGCCGCTTCCCCGCCCCCGGTACACCATCGTCGATGTTTGGCGACAAAGCACCCAACGGTCGTTTCTTGGACCAACCCTGGTGTTGCCGCTGCCACGGGAGCACTGGTGCCGCCGTCGGCTTCCTCCCTGCGCTGGCAGCACGGGAAGGGCTTGGCACGGCCGGCAGCGTTGCCGTAGTCACAGTGCTCGCCGTAGCTTCCGCGCTGATACAGCCCCGCGTCGGCCAGCTGCGGGACCAAGGAAGAATCGCCGACAGGCCCGGCATGGTGGCCGGCCTGCTCGCCATCTCCATTGGCACCCTGATAGCCGGCTTGTTGCCGGGAGCAGCGGGGGGGATCTACGTCGCGGCCGTGCTCATCGGTACGGGAATCGGCGTGTCCACACCTCTCGCATTCGCCCACCTGGCCGATGCAACACCGGCCGAACGCCTCGGTAGAACCATGGGCTCAGCCGAGCTGGGCCGTGAACTTGGCGACGCCGGTGGGCCGCTGCTGGTGGGAGGCGTTGCCGTAGCGGCCGGGCTGCCTGGGGGGGTCTGGG
>BBFS01000183.1 GCA_001313365.1 Paenarthrobacter nitroguajacolicus JCM 14115 | reverse complement strand
CACACCTGGTGGGATTTCAGGGATCAACCTGGACCTCGTCATGACCGACCGCACCCTGTTCCAAGGCGACAGCGAACCAGCCCGGCTCAAGGGCTACGGAATAGTCCCCCCCGCCGAATGGGCACGGGAAATAGTCGGTTCGGGGCAAGCCGGCCAGGTCCACGCGAGAACGCCGGATACAGAGCTCACTGTCTGGCTTCGCCGGCTTTACACCGCACCAGCCAGTGGCGAGCTCCTGAGCATGGACTCCAAAGCCCGGCTCTTCCCGACGAGGCTTCGGCGTTTCATTGAAACCCGCGACGATACCTGCCGGATGCCGTACTGCGATGCGCCCATCCGGCATATCGACCATGTGGTTCCTTGGCGTTCCGGAGGGAAAACGAACCTCGCCAACGGTGCAGGTCTGTGCGAGGCGTGCAACCACACCAAGGAAAACCCCGGCTGGACCACCAAAGCCGTACATGCCGACGTGCACGGGGGGGGACGCACACCCTGGAAATCAGCACCCCCACCGGACACAGCTATCAATCGAAAGCCCCACCCCTACCCGGACACCGTCCCTCCAGAACATAGACATCCGCCGCAGATGTCCTAGTGCTGCCCACCTCAATGCGCCTGCAAAAAACTTCTGAAAAAAGTTCGTAGCCCGCGTAACCCTTTGGGGTGCCGCGACGATTACGTCATTGAAAGGGCCGAGCTGGAATTTGTCCCCCATCATGTTCCAGCTCGGTTCTTCCTTGTTTCGGGAGAGTTTGATCTCCGGGGGGGAGGTCTAGGAAAGTTTGGCCTCCGGCGAGTTGGCCGGGTAGTTGGTCGGGATAGCGGGTCCTTCCACGGAAGGGCGCGGAGAGCAGTTACTTGGTGGGGGGGTCGTCCGTTGGTGACAAGGCGGATGTCCAGGCCCAAGTAACGGACCTGCCGCCGATCGAAAGCCTCATTCTGTGACCGACGCATTGACCGATGAAGCGCTACATGCACTCAAGGGCAATAACGCGGAACTGTTCGGCGCCGTCTACCAGACTTATGCCGGCCAGGTTCTCGCTATCTGACGGCCAAAGGTGTGCAAGACCCGGAAGCAATCACCCAGGACGTGTTCTTGGCAGTTCTGCCCCCCCGACTGGATGACATCAGCGGCGGGGTTCACGGCCTCCGGACCTTCATCTTCTCGGTGGCTCATGCCCGCATGGTGGATGAGCATCGGAAGCAAAGCAGGGCACCGGAACACCACGAGTTTGAGCCGGAACGGGATACTCGGGAAGTGAGTTCCGCGGAGGCGGAAGCCATGGGTCTTTTGGCGCCCAAAGAGGTCATGAGGCTTCTGGACTACCTTGGTGACGACCAGCGGGAGGTCTTGACGCTTCGAATCGTGGCAGGCCTGACCGTTGAACAGGTTGCCGACATCATGGGGAAATCCGCCGGGGCAGTAAAACAACTGCAGCGGCGGGCACTTATTACGCTCCGTGAGCACTCGGCAGTAAAGGAATACGTGTCGCCATGACATACAGGGATAGTGAACGCGAAGCAATCGTGGACGAGCTGCTACTCGACGCCGATGCTGTCATTGCCGCTGATGCTGATGCTGATGCTGATGCCACGTCCGGCGTCCGGCAGGCGCTCCTCTCATTGAGTTCCTTCGCCAACCTTGCAGCCCCCCCAACTCCGGGTGCGGAGCTTTCCGCCATGCTGGCTGGTCCGCACGACGAAGTCTCCAAACGTCGCTGGAGGCACAAACACCGCACGGCGGTAGTGAGCGTAGCCGTGGTGGCAGCGATGGGCCTGGGCGTCAGTGGTGTTGCCGCTGCCAGTTCCGGCTTCACCCGGAACCCTTCATTCGTTGATGAACTTCTGGGCAACGTCCGGCCTCAGCCAGTGGCCGCCGCACCGGTATTGCCGATTCCCGACGCCCCCGCGCGTCAGCACGGAACCCGCTCCTGTCGTGGATCCTGCAGCTGTTCCTCCGGTCCCAACCGCTTCATCCATACCTGTGCCAAGCCGCGTTGAACCTACCCAAGCTCCCGCACAGGCACAGGCACAGGCACAGGCACAGGCACAGGATGTGCTTCCCGTCCCAGCTCCCGCCGCTGCCCCCCGAAGCACCAGCAGCGGCCGGCCCGGCACAGAGC
>BBFS01000182.1 GCA_001313365.1 Paenarthrobacter nitroguajacolicus JCM 14115 | reverse complement strand
GTCCGCGCAGCAGGCTGCTGCGCTTCCGTATGCGGGCGGTGATGTTCAGCAGCCACCACGTTGGCGCGTCGGTGCTCAACGGGCTCGTCGTGCGTGACGACACCTCGGCCAGCGCAGTGCTCGCACTGCTCACCGAAGACCTCAAGGAGCCGGTACCCATGCGCTTGCGCGTCATCTGGACCAGGCCCAGCGACGTTACTTCGGCCACCTGGTGCTTGGTGCGGTCCCGGCCGAGGCACTCCACCATGCGGCGGAGGACGAGGTCGCGGTTGGATTCAAGGACCATGTCAATGAAGTCAATGACGATAATGCCGCCGATATCGCGCAGACGAAGCTGGCGAACAACTTCTTCGGCCGCTTCCAGGTTGTTCTTGGTGACGGTTTCTTCAAGGTTTCCGCCACTGCCGGTGAACTTGCCGGTGTTGACGTCCACCACAGTCATGGCCTCGGTGCGGTCGATGACCAACGAACCGCCGGACGGCAGGAAGACCTTCCGCTCCAGGGCCTTGTGGATCTGCTCATCGATGCGCCAGGCGGCGAAGATGTCCTGGTCCTTGGTCCACTTTTCGAGGCGGCCCACCAGATCAGGGGGGGCAACGTATGTCACGTAAGCTCGATGGTGTCCCAGGCGTCGTCGCCGGAGACGATCAGTTTGGAGAAGTCCTCGTTGAAGACGTCACGGACCACCTTGATGGTGAGGTCAGGTTCGCCGTAAAGCAGTTCCGGAGCCAGGACCTTGGTGGACGAGGCCTGTCCTTCGATGCCTTCCCACTGCGCACGCAGACGGTTGATGTCGTGGGTGAGCTCTTCCTCCGAAGCGCCCTCGGCTGCTGTGCGAACAATGACACCGGCGTTCTCCGGCAGTCGGTCCTTCAGGATGCGCTTGAGGCGGTTGCGCTCGACGTCGGGCAGCTTGCGTGAGATGCCGGTCATGGAACCACCGGGTACGTACACCAGGTAGCGGCCCGGCAGGGAGATCTGGCTGGTAAGGCGGGCACCCTTGTGTCCCACGGGGTCCTTGGTGACCTGGACCAGGACGGAGTCGCCGGACTTCAGGCGTTCTCGATCCGGCGCGGCTGGCCTTCAAGGTTGACTGCGTCCCAGTTGACTTCACCGGCGTACAGGACCGCGTTACGGCCCCCCCGTCCGATGTCCACGAACGCAGCTTCCATGGACGGCAGCACGTTCTGGACCTTGCCCAAGTACACGTTGCCGATCAGGGAGTCCTGCTGGGTCTTGGACACGAAGTGCTCAGCAAGCACACCATCTTCCAGGACACCAATCTGTATTCTGTCGTCGCGCTGGCGGACGATCATCTGGCGGTCCACCGACTCGCGGCGGGCAAGGAACTCAGCCTCGGTGATGACCTGGCGGCGGCGTCCGGTTTCACGGGACTCGCGTCGGCGCTGCTTCTTGGCCTCCAGCTGGTGGAGCCCTTGACGCCGGTAACGCGGTTGGAGGGTGCTGTCTCCGTGATGGGGGCGCGGCGCGCGGACACGGGTGACTGTGTTGGGCGGATCATCATCCGAGCCGCCGGTCAGTTCAAGATCCTGGTCTCCACGGCGGCGACGACGCCTGCGCCGAGACGTGACACCTTCTTCGAGGGCTTCTACTACCGGCGCTTCCTCGTCCTCGGACTCGGTGCCGTCCTCGGTCTCGTTCTCGTCCCGCTCGGTTCCACGGCGGCCACGGCGGCCGCGGCTCCTGCGACGCCGGCGACTACCTGCGTCTTCCAGCTCGCCTTCAGCGGTAGTTTCGGTTTCTTCTTCGGGCTCCTCAGCCTTCTCCTCCACCGCGGCGACGCGGGGGGGAACTGTGGTGAGGTCCGGGGGGGCCTGGAAGATCATGGAGGTGATGGAAACCGGCTCCATGAACAGGGAGGTGGACGTTGCAGGGGCAGCTTCTTCGGCAGCTTCGTCCGCGGCGGCTTCCGCTTCCGGGTTTTGGGCAGCAACATCGGCGGCTACATAAGCGACCGGTACTTCCGGCTGGGAGCCATTTTCCGGCGTCGTGGTTTCCTGCGCGGCTTCCGCAGCAACCGGTGCCTCTACGGCTTCAGTTTTGGGCTTGGTAACACGACGACGGCGGACCGGCTTTTCGGGGGGGGCCGGCTCAGCGGCCGCTTCGGGCTTGGCTTCGGCAGCTGCCGGGGGGGCGGCAGCGGCGTCTTCGCCCACAGCAGTGGCTTCGTCGTCCAAACCGGGCAGG
>BBFS01000181.1 GCA_001313365.1 Paenarthrobacter nitroguajacolicus JCM 14115 | reverse complement strand
GACGTCGGGCCTCACCGTTGAGGGCGGCACCGCCGCCGGCGACATGAAGTATGCGGGCGAACGCCGCGCGCCTGCCCGCGTGGCCGTAGCGCTGACGGTGTTGGGTGTGCTGATCCACGGCGCCGGTGTGGTTACCCGTGCATTTGGTGCAGGCCGCGTGCGTGGGGGAAACATGTACGAGTTCCTCACCACGGGTGCTTTCGTTGCCGTAGCTGTCTTCCTGGTAGTTCTCATCCGCAGGGATCTGCGCTTCCTGGGCACGTTCGTGATCGGCCTGGCCATCATCATGCTGGTTGCTGCTTCGGCTGCTTTCTGGACCCCGGTTGGCACCTGGTTCCGGCGCTGCAGAGCTACTGGCTCATCATCCATGTCTCCATCGCCGTGCTCTCCTCTGCATTGTTCACACTGACGTTCGCCATGTCTGTGCTGCAGTTGCTGCAGTCGTACCGCCAGAAGAACCTTGCCGCGGGCCGCGCGGACAACCTGGGCTTCATGCGCCTGGTTCCCAACGCGCTGAGCCTGGAGAATCTCTCCTACCGCATCAATGCCATCGCCTTCATCGGTTGGACGTTCACCCTCATGTTCGGGGGCGATCTGGGCTGAAAAGGCCTGGGGCCGCTTCTGGGGGCTGGGATCCCAAGGAAGTCTGGACCTTCGTGATCTGGGTGGTCTATGCGGGCTACCTGCACGCCCGGGCCACCCGTGGTTGGACCGGAACCCGCGCAGCGTGGTTGTCGATCGTTGGCTACGCCTGCGTCATCATCAACTTCACACTCGTGAATACCGTTTTCAACGGCCTGCATTCCTACTCCGGCTCTAAGCCGCGGCACTGCCGCGTTCGCCGCCTGAGCAGGGGCTTCGTTCCTCTGCGGTCATGACGGTCCTGGAATATGACAAATTGGTGTAGCAATCATGACAACTTGGTGTTGCTACGAAGCCTTTTGCCCGTCCGGGGCAGGTGCTAACTTGTTCAGAACCCGCTTGTGATGCAGCCCGCTAGCGTCGCGCCGTGTTCTCTTCGAGGTAACCATGAGCTATGTTCTCGCCATTGACGTCGGGACGAGTTTTACCGCCGCAGCCCTTGTCAAGCCTGGCCAAGGCCCCATTCCAGCCCCGGAGATTCTGTCGTTGGGCTTGCACGGCAGTGCCGTGCCGTCCGTCTTGTTCTATGCGGATGATGGCCGTGTCCTGGTAGGTGAAGCGGCCGAACGCCGTGGCTTGGACGACCCCCCCGGCGCATGGTGCGGGAATTCAAGCGCCGGATAGGTGATTCCGTTCCCTTGGCTGTCGGGGGGGATAGTTGGCTGGCCCCCGAGGACGTGTATGCCCGAATGGCCCGTTGGGTGGTGGACAGGGCCGAAGAACGCGAGGGCAGCGCGCCGTCGTCGATCATCATGACGCACCCCGCAGCTTGGGGGGGCAGCACCGCACCTCACTGGTCCTTGCAGCGCTCAACGTGGCAGGTCTGCAGGACATCACCCTGATCAGCGAGCCGGAAGCGGCAGCCCTGCACTACGCCTCCCAGACCCGGGTGGAAGACGGCAGCATCGTCGCGGTGTACGACCTCGGCGGCGGCACTTTCGACACCGCCGTGCTCCGCAAAGCCGGCGCCGGCAACTTTGAACTATTGGGCCGTCCCGATGGTATTGAGACCCTTGGCGGTGCCGATTTCGACGCCGCGTCCTGCGTCATGTGATGGGTCACCTTGGCGAGGGCGCGGCCTTGGATGCGAGCTCTCCTGAGACTTTGGCGGCCCTCTCACGGTTGCGGCGGGAATGCCGCGAGGCCAAGGAAGCACTTTCCCTGGACAGCGAAGCCAGCGTGGCTGTATCCCTACCCGGCACCCAGCTGTCCGTGCGGCTGGTCCGTTCGGAATTCGAGGCAATGATCGAGGCCCCCCCTGTCCGGGATACGGTGGACGCCCTCCAACGCAGCCTGCGGAGCATCAACCTTGAAGCGCAGGACTTGAGCGCAGTGCTGCTCATCGGCGGATCGTCCCGGATTCCACTCGTGGCAGAGCTGATTTCCGTGGAACTGGATCGTCCGATCGCCGTCGACGCCGATCCCAAGTCATCCATCTGCCTTGGCGCCGCTGTGGCCGGCCTGCGCCGCAGCGGTTCAAGTGCAGTGGATGCCGCGTCAACGGCTTCAGCCCTGGCCTCCGCGGCTGAGGGATCAAGTGCCGCGGATAAAAGTGCGGCCGCTGCATTGGGGGGGAGGCCGCGCGTCCCAAGCCGGGCTCCGGCTTTCAACCACCTCAAAGCTGCGTCGGCCAAG
>BBFS01000180.1 GCA_001313365.1 Paenarthrobacter nitroguajacolicus JCM 14115 | reverse complement strand
GCCCGACCCGGCCCATAGCACCAGAGGTCACGGCCACCGTCACCACAGGGGCGGGCTCAGGCGCAGCCGATGTCCAGGCCACGATCACCTTCACCATTGCCGGTCAAACTGCCACCGAAGCCGCTGAAGTGATCTTTTCCGTTTCCGACGGGGGGGCAAGCCTGATCCCGGGAACACTCATCCAACCTGCGGGATGGTCCTGCACAGCACATAACGACGCCACAAAAGAAGTCCGCTGCACGAGCACAGCCGTGGACCCCGGAAACCTGCAATTCACGCAAGGCATCTCCCGAAAAGACCCGGCCTCCCAGACCACCCTCGACTACCAATTCATGGGAACGGGATTGCCCACAACCACCTTCTCCAACACCTTCTGAGCACCTAGCAAAGGTCTCGCTGGACCCGGTAGCTACGCCGAAGGGGCGAAGGCGATCTGCTCCGTGCGGGCAATGCCGCGCTCGATGGCCGCCTGGTCGATGCCCAATAGCGTGGTGAGCCACATGCCGTTCTGCACGACTACGATGTCGGCCGCCCGTTCCCTGCATTCATCCGGGGGAAAGGCCCGGAATTGCATTGCCGATCAAGGCAGCGAGCCCTTGGAGGTACCTCTCAAAGGCCGCGGCATTGATTCGTGCAAATTCCTCATCCGCCTGGGCGAGGGCCCACAAGTGGAGGCGGAGGGACAGATACGGTGTGGTCAGGAGCCCGGGGGGGTCCGCAACGCGCCGAAGCGACTCCCGGAGTTGCTCGTCAGGGGGGGTTGACGTAGCTTTGGGCTCCACCAGCAGGAGGTCGTGCGCTTCAATCTGGTGAAGAACCGCGCGGATCAGACTCGACTTGTCTTCGTAGTAGTAGTTCACAAGCCCAAGGGCGACGCCGGCTTCACGCGACACGGCGCGCATGTTGATACCCGAAATGCGTGGCGGGACAGCAGTTCCAGGGCTGCGTCGAGAATGCGTTTCTGCCTATCAACCTGTTCGCCGGACTTTACGGTGCTTGTACCCATTCGGCCAGACTATTGCCTAACCCGGATCAGCGCATCCTGACTGTCTACAGGTTCTTTTCCGCGTAAACCCTAAGGGCATCCCTGACGAACGTTGCGCCTCTTTCTCCGCCATAGTTGGCGGCAAATCGAGGGTCAGCTACATACATTTCCCCGAGGCCGGTGACGTAGCCTTTACGTCTCCGCCGGGAGCGGCGGAGGGAGTTCCCGGGATGCCGCGAAGCCACTCGACGTGGCGCCGCGCCAGGTCTTGCGCCATGTCGCTGTCCGGTGAAACCCCGGATTCTGCGGCAGAGATCCAGTCTGCGCCCAGCTTTTGCACGTGGTTTTTCCATTGCTGCTTTTCCTCGGCGCTCATTCCGCGCCACCAGGAATCACTGGCAGCGTAAGCGTCTTTGCCCCCAGCGTTCCTCCACCTCGTCCTTGTACTGAGTGTGGTCGAAGCCATCAAACATGTTCTGAGCCATGTACTTTCCATCCCCCTTTCATCGTGTCAATGGTCTGCCGAACGGAGGCGATCTGCCGGGTCAGCCTGTCCTGCTCCTGGGCAAGCCATTCCAGATGGCTTGTCAGCGCTTTGACGGTATCCGTCTCGCGGTCAAGAACCTCGGCAATGGCCGGTAGTCCAAGTCCGAGTTCCCGGAGCAGGATGATTCGCTGGAGCTGAACCAGGGCCGGACCGTCATAGTAGCGATAGCCGTTATGGCCGGTCCGGCTTGGTTTGAGTAGCCCGATGTCGTCGTAGTGACGCAGCGTGCGGCTGGTGGTCCCTGCAATCTTGGCAATTTCCTGAATTGACCAGTCCATACGTCCTCAGTCCTGTGCTTGTCCTTTGACCGTAGAGGTTGACGTTACGTCAAGGTCAAGGGGGATGCTGGCCAGCACTTAGTCAGCCAGGATCAGGTAGAGAGCCCGGCGGGTTTCGTCCAGCTTTTCGATTGCCGCTTGACGCTGTTCGTCTGTAGCGGCTCCGCGGAATTGGTGGATGACGCCCATGAGCTTGCCGACGCTTTGGTGGAATGCTGCGCCAGTTCCATCGGCCTCGGTGTTCCAGGCATTGGCGAGTTCTTCTTCATGCTCGGCGACGTAGGCCTTGCCGTCGTCAGTGAGCGTGAACTCGGTACGCCGACCCTCGCCGACGGCGACGATCAGTTCTTCGTCCACCAGTTGCTGCAGCGTCGGGTAGACGGAGCCTGGGCTGGGACGCCATGCCCCCCGACGTCTTCTCCGCGATCGTTTTGATCAGGCCGTAACCGTTGGACGGAGCCTCAGCCAAAAGCGAGAGAATCGCTGCGCGGACGTCGCCGCGATTGGCGCGGCGTGATCCGCCGGGACCGAAGCCCCTCGGCCCGAAACCCGGGCCAAAGCCGCCGGGACCGAAGCCCGGGCCAAATCCGCCTCCGCCGTG
>BBFS01000179.1 GCA_001313365.1 Paenarthrobacter nitroguajacolicus JCM 14115 | reverse complement strand
GGCAGGCGCCGGGGTAATCGGCGGCGCCGGTGTTGGTTCCTGAGGAGCGGAAGGCGACGGGCTTGGTTGGCTGGGACCCGGAGTTGGTTCCAAACCCGGTGCGGGACGTCCGTCCGGGCCCGGTCCCAACTCGATCGGATTCGCATCCACCTCGGGCGGTCCCGCGGGAGCCGCGAGCAAGGTTCCCGTTACGGCCAGGAGGACCGGAACAAGGAGCATCGCCCCCCCAACAGGAGAACTCGTCGCATCGTTTGCATGTATTCATCGTTACAGGCCTCCATGAGGCCTTCATGAAACAGGGATGAAGAAGTCTTCATCCGGGGCCCGACCCAACTAGGTCGCAGTTGAGCGCGTTCTGAGAGCTCAAAACGCGCTGTGCTGCGACTTAGGTGGGTCTCATACCCCCCCGGGTGGAGGACGGCCCGCAGAGTTCAGCCGCGGGACTGACGCCCCCCCAGCATAGGGGCCGCAGGGATGCTGGATATATGAACGCTATCCTCCACGCCCAGCAGCTCACCAAGCACTACCCCGGCAGCATCGCTTTGGACCACGTCGACTTCACAGCAAACTCCGGCGAGTCCATTGCGATTATTGGACCCTCAGGTTCCGGTAAGACAACCCTTTTGCACTGCCTCGCCGGGATTTTGAGGCCCGACGCCGGTGCCATCACCTTGAACACGCCGTCCGCACCTTTGCGGCTGGACACGTTGGGAGATGCAGCGCTGTCCCGCCTGAGGCGCGAGGAGTTCGGCTTCGTCTTCCAACAAGGCATGCTGCTTCCGGAGCTCACTGCCTTGGAAAACGTGGCGCTGGCGCTCATGCTCAACGGCACGGATCGCAACACTTCAGAGGCGAGGGCCGCCGAATGGCTTGGCGCGTTGGGGCTGGCCGGGATGGAACAACGCCGATTGGGCGAGCTTTCCGGTGGACAGGTGCAGCGTGTGGCTATCGCCCGTGCCCAGGTCACGGGCCCGGGTTGTCTTCGCAGACGAGCCCACCGGCGCTTTGGATTCGGCGACCTCCAAGGAAGTCCTGGACGTACTCCTTCACTCCGTAGCTGCCAATGGCCGGACGCTTCTGGTGGTCACCCACGATCCCAACGTTGCTTCCCGTTGCCAGCGCGTTGTGGAGTTGCGCGACGGCAGGATCGTGGCAGATAGCGGCAGCCCCCGTTCCGGCTCCCACGCAGGCCGCCACCGCCAACTTCAAGGGTGCCTTCAATGTCTAGTCTCTCCATGGCCCTGCGCCTCACGCCATATCTCGCCCGAAGCAACGGGAGCAGCTTCCGGGAAACCGGTCTCCGCGATGCCGGGCTCCCGATCTTGGCCTTTGGGACGGTCACCGCCCTGCTGCTCACCGTGGCCGGAGGTTCACAGGTCTTCTGGTCCTGGTCCGACGACATCGCAGGCACCTACCAGGCATTGGCCGTCGTCGCCATGGTCTTGCTCATCATCCCGTTGTTGACGCTCGGTGCCTCGGCC
This sequence comes from Paenarthrobacter nitroguajacolicus JCM 14115, assembly GCA_001313365.1. The sequence goes on along the minus strand of BBFS01000179.1, from coordinate 1,055 downwards.
GCCCGACTCGCCGCCCGTCGTCGTGATGACCGCTTGGCTTCCCTGCGGTTACTCGGCGCCAACAGCGCGACGGTGGTCTGGATGACAGTCATTGAGTCCACCGTCCTCGCCGCCGTGGGAGCGTTGGCAGGTGCGGGGCTATATGCCTGCATGGCGCGTTCCTGGGGCTGATCCAGTTCCGGGGCCAGGCAATCGGAAGCACGCGTGGCTGTCAGTGCCGTCCATCCTCGGCTGCGTTCTGGCCGTCTGTGTCCTTGCCGCGGCGAGCGCCGCATTGGGGCTCCGGAAAGTTGTGGTGACACCGCTGGGTGTCCGGACCCGGCAAACGGCCGACGGCGCGCACTGGGTTCGCGGACTCATCGCGGCTGTAGTGGTGGTTGTGGGAGTGGTGGCGATGGGGGGGATGCTCAGCAGCTTCGGTGCGTTCATAGTGATCATTGCCGTGATGGGCGGTTGCTTCGGGCTGGCGCTGCTGGCATTGAACCTCATGGGACCGTGGATCCTGCGATTGAGGGCGTCGTCCCAGCTCAAGCGCGCCAAACGACCCGAGCAACTGCTTGCCGCGCGGACCGTGTTGGAGAGCCCCAAGGAATTGTGGCGACAAGTCGGGGGGGGCGTCGCGATGACCAGTTTTGTGGGGGGGTATTCGTGGGTGTCGGCATGGCTGTGGCCGACACCATGGGCACCGGCGCTGACGCTGAAGCAACGCTGCTGGTCCGGGACATCAACACCGGAGTGATGATCACCCTGCTGGGCTCGTTCTTGATGGTTGCGTGTTCCGCGGGTGTGAACCAGGCCGCTGCCGTGCTGGACCGGGCTTCCACCTTGGTGGCACTGGACCGGGTTGGGATGCCACGGAAGCTCATGGTGGCGGCGCGGGTCAAAGCCGTGATGTCGCCGCTGTTCCTGGTGGCGGGCATTTCAGCTGCCGCGGCTGCCGTCCTGGTCCTGCCGCTCACGGGTGCTGCGCTGCTGACCCAGCCCGTGGTGATCCTGACCATCGGCGGGGGTGTTCGCCGCCGGCTTCCTGCTGGTCCGGCTGGCCGTGGCCGCGG
>BBFS01000178.1 GCA_001313365.1 Paenarthrobacter nitroguajacolicus JCM 14115 | reverse complement strand
GCGCCCGCTCCCAGCTGGCCACCGCCCTCTGGCGACAGGTAAGCGACATCCCCCCCGCAGCATCGGCCGGAACCCATCCCGCAAACCGTATCGCCCGCGGAGCCATCGAGCTGCCCGACGCCACGGGCTGGACCTGCCGGACATTGCCCCCGCGCACCTTGGAGGAGGTTGCAGGAGAGGCGGACCTGGTCGTGACCGTCTGCGACAACGCCCACGAGGAACTGACCGGGCTGGGTGGAATCCACTGGTCCGTGCCGGACCCCCTCCGCCTGGACACGACAGCCGCCTTCGACCAAGCCTTCGATGACATCACCCGCCGCATCAACGACCTCGCGCCCCCGCATCACCGCCGCCTAACCACGCGCCGCTTGCACAATATTGACATTCATCAATGTATCGTCCGATACTCTTTATATCGATCATCATCAATGTTCGTACGGAGAGCTTCCTTCTCGGGCGCACCGCTTCAACCCATCACCCGTTCACACAACGATTCCAGGAGAGAAACCCGTGAGCACCGAAACCACCAAGAAGCCCTCCGTACTGTTCGTCTGCGTTCACAACGCCGGGCGTTCCCAGATGGCCGCCGCGTTCCTGACCACCCTGGGCAAGGGGGGGAGATCGAAGTCCGCTCCGCCGGCTCCCAGCCCGCCGACAAGGTCAACCCTGCCGCTGTGGAAGCCATGGCCGAACTGGGCATCGATATGTCCGCGGAGATCCCCAAGGTCCTCACCACAGAGGCCGTGAAGGAATCCGACGTCGTGATCACCATGGCTGCGGCGACGAATGCCCCCTACTTCCCCCCCGGCAAGCGCTACGAAGACTGGGTCCTGGAAGACCCCCCCGCCGGCCAAGGCGTCGAGGCTGTCCGCCCGATCCGCGACGAAATCAAGACCCGCATCGAGGGCCTGATCGCCTCCCTCGTCCCGGCCGCTAAGTAACCCACATTTTCGATTACCAGGAGAGACTCACGTGAGCACCGACGTCCAGACCGAACAGCTGATCATTATCGGCTCCGGCCCCGCCGGATACACGGCGGCGATCTACGCTGCCCGGGCAGGCCTGAACCCGCTGGTCCTCGCCGGGTCAGTCACCGCCGGCGGGGGGGCGCTGATGAACACCACCGAAGTGGAGAACTTCCCCCGGCTTCCCCCGGCGGGATCCAAGGCCCGGAGCTCATGGACGGGCTCCAGGAACAGGCCGAAAGGTTCGCGCGCGGATCGTGTTCGACGACGTCACCGAGGTGCACCTGAAGGGTCATCTCAAGCGCGTGGTCACCGGCGCTGGCCAGACGCACGAGGCACCGGCGGTCATCCTCGCCACCGGCTCGGCCTACAAGGAACTCGGTCTGCCGGAAGAGAAGAAACTCAGCGGCCACGGAGTGTCCTGGTGCGCCACCTGCGACGGATTCTTCTTCCGTGAACAGGACATCATCGTCGTCGGCGGCGGGGGACTCCGCCATGGAGGAGGCGACGTTCCTGACTCGTTTCGCCAGGACCGTCACCGTCGTGGTGCGCAAGGACGAACTCCGCGCCTCACGGATCATGGCCCAGCGCGCCAAGGACAACCCCCCCAAGATCAATTTCGCCTGGAACTCGGCCATCACCAAGATCCACGGCGACAGCAAAGTCACCGGCGTGACCTTGACCGACACCCGCACCGGTGAAACCCGTGAGCAGGACGCCACGGGCATCTTCGTGGCCATCGGCACATGCCCCCGCACCGAGCTGGTTCAAGGCAGATCGATCTGGACGACGAGGCTACATCAAGGTCGACTCACCCACCACGGTCACCAACCTCTCCGGCGTTTTCGCCTGCGGGGGGGACGCCGTGGACCACCGCTACCGCCAAGCGATTACTGCAGCCGGAACCGGCTGCGCCGCCGCGCTGGACGCCGAACGGTTCCTTGCCGCCCTGGAGGATGCCGACAGCATCGCCACGGCCTTGGTCGAAGAACCAACCCACGCCTAACCACTCGTAACGGGAGGGGGGGGTGAACTGGATGGACACCGGATGCTGCACCGACACGGGCTGCTGCGACGAGGACGATCTGGACTGCTGCTGAACAGCACCGCCCCCGGCCTGCCGGCCCCCACAAGGACCGGCAGGCACCCCCGATTCGAACCGCCACACCAACGGATGAACAAGAGGACAGCATGGATTCAGTGAAGAACCTTCCCATCGCAGTGATCGGCGCAGGCCCGGTAGGACTGGCCACCGCGGCCCACCTGCTCGAACGCGGACTCGAACCGGTCATCTTCGAAGCCGGCCCCACTGCCGGCGCCGCGATCGAACAATGGCGTCACATCCGGCTGTTTTCCCCCTGGCGGTTTAACCTTGACGACGCAGCCGTCCGCCTGCTCGAACCCACCGGCTGGGAATCCCCCCGCCCCACCGCCTTGCCCTACGGCGGCGAACTCATCGACAACTACCTCACCCCGCTGGCCGCCACCGCGCAGATCGCTTCCCGGCTCCAGACCGGTGCACGTGTCATCGCCGTGACCCGGCAGGGCATGGACAAAACCCACGTCCGGGACCGCGACACGACCCCCTTCGTCGTCCGCGTCGAGCACGACGGCGGAGAAACACGGGACCACACCGTGGCTGCCGTCATCGACGCTCCGGCACCTGGTCC
>BBFS01000177.1 GCA_001313365.1 Paenarthrobacter nitroguajacolicus JCM 14115 | reverse complement strand
AGGTTGGACGTGGCTGCAGGAGAAGAGACCTCACACATCCTCAGCGGGTTGACTGCCCAGCTGCCTGATCGTGATCCGGAAGAGACCGCGGAGTGGATTGAGTCCCTTGATGCGTTGATCGCGGAGCAGGGTACCGAGCGTGCCCAGTACATTATGCGTTCGTTGCTCCAGCGTGCCGGTGCCAGGTCGGTGGGTGTGCCGATGGTGACGACCACTGATTATGTGAACACGATCCCGGTGGACCAGGAAGCTGCGTTCCCGGGGGGAACGAGGAGTTCGAGCGCCGGTACCGGGCGTACATGCGGTGGAACGCCGCGGTGATGGTTCATCGTGCGCAGCGTTCGGATATTGGTGTCGGCGGGCATATCTCCACGTATGCCGGGGGGGCCGCGACGTTGTATGAGGTGGGTTTCAACCACTTCTTCCGCGGCAAGGACCACCCCTCGGGTGGGGGGGACCAGGTGTTCTTCCAGGGCCACGCCTCGCCGGGCATGTACGCCCGGGCGTCATGGAAGGCCGTCTCACGGAAGAGGATCTGGACGGGTTCCGTCAGGAAAAGTCCAAGGCCGGCCATGCCCTGTCCTCGTACCCGCACCCGCGCCTGATGCCTGATTTCTGGGAGTTCCCGACCGTGTCGATGGGTATCGGCCCGATGAACGCGATCTACCAGGCCCAGTCCAACCGGTACCTGCAGAACCGTGGCATCAAAGACACCTCCGACCAGCAGGTCTGGGCGTTCCTGGGCGACGGGGAAATGGACGAGCCCGAGTCCCGTGGCCTGCTCCAGCTCGCCGCGAACGAGAACCTGGACAACCTGAACTTCGTGATCAACTGCAACCTCCAGCGCCTGGACGGACCGGTCCGCGGTAACGGCAAGATCATGCAGGAATTGGAGGCGTTCTTCCGCGGTGCGGGCTGGAACGTGATCAAGGTCGTCTGGGGGCCGGGAGTGGGACTCCCTCCTGGAAGCCGATAAGGACGGGGGGGCGTTGGTGAAGATCATGAACGAAACCCCCCCGACGGTGACTACCAAACCTACAAGGCCGAGTCCGGCGGGTTCGTGAGGGAACACTTCTTCGGCAAATCCCCCCCACAGACCAAGGACATGGTCGCGGACCTGGACGACGAGCAGATCTGGGGCCTCAAACGCGGCGGCCACGACTACCGCAAGGTCTACGCCGCCTACAAGGCAGCAACCGAGTTCAAGGGCAAACCCACCGTGATCCTGGCCAAAACGGTCAAGGCTACGGCCTGGGCCCGCACTTCGAAGGCCGCAACGCCACGCACCAGATGAAGAAGCTGACCATGGACGACCTCAAAGCCTTCCGTGACCACCTCCGCATCCCGATCAGCGATGACCAGCTCGACGCTGACCTCTACCGACCCCCCGTACTACCACCCCCGGCATGGACGCCCCCCCGGAAATCAAATACCTGATGGAACGCCGCGCCGAACTCGGCGGGTTCGTCCCCCCGAACGACGCCGCACCCACACCCCCCGTCACCCTCCCGGACGCCAAATCCTACGAAGTGGCCAAACGCGGGTCCGGGAAACAACAAGCCGCGACCACCATGGCCTTCGTCCGTTTGTTGAAGGACCTGATGCGGGACAAGAACTTCGGTGCCCGGTTCGTGCCCGTCGTCCCGGACGAATCCCGGACCTTCGGCATGGACGCGTTCTTCCCGACCGCGAAAATCTACAACCCCCCAAAGGCCAGAACTACCTCTCCGTGGACCGCGACCTCGTCCTGGCCTACAAAGAATCACCCGCCGGCCAACTGATCCACCCCCCGGCATCAACGAAGCCGGCGCCGTCGCAGCGTTCACCGCCGCCGGCACCGCCTACGCCACCCACGGCGAACCCCTGGTCCCGATCTACGTGTTCTACTCCATGTTCGGCTTCCAACGCACCGGCGATTCCTTCTGGGCCGCCGCGGACCAAATGACCCGCGGCTTCATCATCGGCGCCACCGCAGGACGAACCACCCTCACCGGCGAAGGACTCCAACACGCCGACGGACACTCCCCCATCCTGGCCTCCACCAACCCCGCCGTGAAAACCTACGACCCCGCCTACGGCTACGAAATCGGCCACATCATCCGCCACGGCCTCGAAGAAATGTACGGCGACGCTAGCGATGACAGGAATGTCATGTACTACCTCACCGTCTACAACGAACCCATCACCCAACCCGCTGAACCCGAAAACCTCGACATCAACGGGCTCCTCAAAGGCATCTACCGCCTCGCCCCCCGCCCCCCGCAGCGGACGGCACCACCGGGAACCGGCCCACCGCGAACATCCTCGCCTCCGGCGTGTCCGTACCCTGGGCCCTCGAAGCCCAACGGATCCTCGCCGAAGACTGGAACGTCGCCGCCGACATCTACTCCGTAACCTCCTGGAACGAACTCCGACGCGACGGACTCGCCGCCGAAGAACACGCCTTCCTGAACCCCGGCCAACCCGCCCGCACCCCGTTCATCACCGAACAACTCGCCGGCACCACCGGACCCGTCATCGCCGTGTCCGACTACATGAAAGCCGTCCCCCGACCAAATCCGCCAATTCATCCCCCAACGACTTCGCCTCCCTCGGAGCAGACGGCTTCGGCTTCTCCGACACCCGCCAAGCCGCACGCCGCTACTTCAAAAACGACACCCACTCCATCGTCGCCAAAACCCTCCAA
>BBFS01000176.1 GCA_001313365.1 Paenarthrobacter nitroguajacolicus JCM 14115 | reverse complement strand
CTGCGGGAGCTTTGGGGGCTGCAGCGGGCGCGGCGGCTTTGGCAGCGCCGGCACCCGGGTAGGCGTCGCGAAGCTTCTTCACGACGGGGGGCCTCAATTGTTGAAGAGGCGGAGCGAACGAATTCGCCCAATTCCTGCAGTTTGGTTACTGCATCTTTGGAAGTAATACCGAGCTCTTTGGCGAGCTCATGTACGCGGACCTTGGCCACATTTCTCCTGTCTCGGTCCGCACCGAGCCAGGCACGAACCGTCTACTTCTTACTGCGGGCCTTCGCCGCTTGCGCGATTGAAAGGCCCATTGCAGAGCGCAACAAAGTTGTCATCGTTACGCACTCATCGCTGGGAACTCATCGGGTTTCCATCAGTTTTCTGACCCGCTTTCAGGTTTGGACGGTTTTCCTGCGGCGGCCTGGGCCTCCACAAGTGGCGTACCGGACATCAGGTATCTCTCTACGGCGCCTGTATCGGATGCACCCGCAAGGCCCTCCCGAAAGCTCGCCGCTTGATCGCCAATGCCAAGCACTTTTCGCTGGGGGGTGCAGCCACGCACCCCTGCCGGCCATCCGGCGTCGTTCATCCACCAGGACGGCGGGCGAACCGCTGCCTTGGGGCGACTAGCCGGACAAGCTCGGACCGGGAGCCTTGCTTCCGGCATCCGATGCACGTGCGAACAGGCCCGTGGCCATGTTCAAGCAGTTCAGCCACGACGTGTCCAACCTGCCTTACGCTACTGGCACCCGACGGGCCCCCGGTCCTGCGCATGCAGCTGAGGCACGCCAAAGCGCGCGGATACCGGACGTAAGCCCGGTTCCATCTAGTCTAGCCCCCCGGCCCCCGGTCTCCCGAAACCAAGTAAGCCACCAGCGCGGCGCAGAACCGGCGGCACGGCCGCCGGTTGAACCGTTAGTCCGTCTTGGCCGGAGCCGCGTCCGAGACGATATCAATGCGCCAGCCCGTCAGCTTGGCTGCGAGTCGGGCGTTCTGGCCTTCCTTCCCGATCGCCAGTGAAAGCTGGTAATCAGGCACAACCACGCGGGCGGAGCGGGTGGCTTCGTCCGTGATAGTGACGGAATTCACTCGCGACGGCGACAACGAGTTGGCAATGAAGGTCGCGGGGTCATCACTGAAGTCCACGATGTCGATCTTCTCGTCGTTCAGTTCGGTCATGACAGCCCGGACACGGGAACCCATTTCACCGATGCAGGCACCTTGGCGTTGACGCCGGGAGTGTTTGCCTTCACTGCGATCTTGGTGCGGTGACCGGCTTCGCGGGCCAGGGCCACGATCTCCACGGAGTGGTCCGCAATTTCCGGAACTTCCATTTCGAACAGCTTCCGGACCAGGCCGGGGTGCGAGCGGGACAACGTGATGGATGGTCCCTTGGCCCCCCCGCGGTGTACATCCACCACGAAGGCACGCAAGCGGCTTCCATGGAGGTACTTCTCACCCGGAACCTGCTCGGGCGGCGGCAGCAACGCTTCCACAGCTCCCAGGTTGACCTGAATCATGTGCGGGTTGTTGCCCTGCTGGATCATGCCGGCTACAAGCTCGCCTTCACGGCCCTTGAACTCGCCCAGCACGTTATCGTCTTCCACGTCGCGAAGGCGCTGCAGGATGATCTGGCGCGCGGTGCTTGCGGCGATGCGGCCGAAACCGGCCGGGGGTGTCCTCGAACTCGCCGATGGGCTCGCCGTCGTCGTCGATTTCCGTCGCCAGATAGTCACGTGACCGCTCTTGCGGTCCAGTTCAGCGCGGGCCTTTTCGAAGGCGCCGGGCGTCTTGTGGTACGCCACCAACAGCGCCTGCTCGATGGTGGGAATCAGGAGATCCAGCGGGATTTCACGCTCACGCTCCAGGAGTCTCAGTGCGCTCATGTCAATATCCATTAGGCCTCCTCGGAAGGTCCGTTGTGCTCGTCTTCCAGCGCAGCCTCGTGGAGGTGGCTGAATTCAATCTCGACTTTTCCTTGGCGGATCCTGTCGAAAGGAATAGTGATGGGTTCGCCCTGCTTGGGCTTCATGCCCTTTTTGACCTCATGCTCGGGGGGGATGAGCGTCACGGCATCATCCCCAACCGATGCGATACGGCCCAGGAGGTTATCCCCCTTGGATGACGTTGACCCTGACCATGCGGCCGCGGGCGCGATGCCAGTGACGCGGCTCTGTCAGTGGACGGCCTACTCCCGGGGGAAGAAACCTCAAGGTCGTACGGACGGCCGTCGTCATGGGGGATCGTTGTCCAGAATATCGGACAGGCCGCGGGAGACTTCAGCGATAGCGTCAAGCTGACGCCCCCCCGGTCTCTTCCTGCGGAAGTCCACGACGACGTGGACCGTGCGGTGTGAACCGGCAACGTGGATGGAAACATCCTCGAGGTAGAGCCTGCTGGCAAGGACAGCCGGTTCAAGCAGCGCCCTAAGCCTGCTCTCTTCCGGGTTGTGGATGGTGGCCGCTGAGTTCGATTCAGAACGGTCTGTTGAAGTCGTGGCTTCCGAGTCACTCACGTTGCCCGCCGCCTCCCTTTAGATGTTGTTGTAACTACTAGCCTAACGATTTTCACGGGAACATGGTGCACGGACTTCCTGCCCACGTGACACCATGGTCTGTTGTGAACGGGCAGACAAGCGAAAAAAGACGAAGACCACCCTGGGGGGGCCGGGTTTTGCTGGTTGCGTGGTGGCGCTGCTTGTTGCGGGCACCGGAATGGTACTTATTCCGCGTGATTCCGGCACTCCCCCGGCGGTTCCCTTCTCCGAAAAGGCCCGCGTCGTGGCGCTGGAGGACACGCTCCTGCTGCGGGAATCGGCCGCCAAGCTGGCGGACATGCCGGCTCCTGATACCGGAAATTCCACGCTCGGCAACGCTGTGACTTTGCTGACAACCCATGCGCAGGCCTTGCAGGCCCTCACGCCGCTGCGCCGCGCGCCACGTCATCCGGCAGTTCGGCCATTGCTGGTCAGGAAACTGCAGCCACACCAACCAGCCGCACCTCTTTCCTGGCCGGGTTGGCCGGCAGCGGCCGGAAGCGACTCGACGACGCCCGCGAAGCCGACGGCGGGAT
>BBFS01000175.1 GCA_001313365.1 Paenarthrobacter nitroguajacolicus JCM 14115 | reverse complement strand
CCGCGGCCGACACCGGCGGTGTTGTGGCGGGCGTCGAGGTCTCCACCGACGGCGGCGCCACGTGGCACCCCCCGCCCAAGGCAAGCAGAACTGGACGTACACGTACATCCAGAAGGGTCTGGCTACGGCAACCATCCAGCCCGGGCCATTGATGACAGCGCCAACATCGGCGCGGCCGCCACCAGGAACCTGGCCCTCAGCGGCCCTTACAGCGTCTTCGGTCAAACCGTTCCCGCTGTCGCGGACTCGGGCGACGGCGGCGCGTACGAGATGGGGGGGATGCGCTTCACGCCGTCGGTGGACGGGTTCATCACCGGTGTCCGCTTCTACAAGAGCGCGGCCAACACCGGTATCCACACCGGTCCCTGTGGAGCTCCACCGGGGGGGAGCGTCTGGCCACGGCGACGTTCACGAACGAGACCCCCCTCCGGGTGGCAGTCCGTGCTGTTCAGCCAGGCCGTTCCCGTCGCAGCGGGCCAGAAGTATACGGTGTCCTACTGGGCGCCGAACGGCCGGTACTCGATCCAGAATTTCCAGTGGGCGAGCTTTGGCGCCACGGACGCCCCGTTGAAGGTGGCCGGGGGGGTTTCGGGGGGGCCGAGCCGGCCGGTGTCTATACCACCTCATCCGGATTCCCGACGTCGAGCTATAACGGCGGCAACTACTTCACCGATGCCCTGTTCAGCACGGTGGACAGCAGCCCCATGACGGTCTCCGGGCACACGCCGTTCCCGTCCTCGTCCAGCGTTTCGGTGGACACCAAGGTCAGTGCCGTGTTTTCCAAACCCGTCACCGCCTCCAGCGTCCAGCTTGCCCTGCAGTCCCCCGACGGCCCTGTCAGCGGCACGACGGCATACGATCCACCCACCCGGCGGGCAACCTTCACCCCGAACAACGCACTGACGTTCAGCACCCAGTACACCGCAACGCTCGCCGGAACAGACACCCTCGGTGGTCCGGTGACAGCAGGCGGGACCTGGGCATTCACAACAGGGGCAACAGTGCCCGTTCCGGGATCTTGCCCGTGCAGCCTCTTTGACGACTCCGTCACGCCGGGCATCGCTCAGATTCAGGACGGCGTTCCCTTGACGCTGGGCGTACGGTTCTCCAGCGTTTCCGCCGGTGAAGTAGTAGGCATGCGCTTCTACAAATCGGCCGGAAACACCGGCACCCACAACGGTGCCCTCTACACGGCGGCCGGGCAGCAACTGGCCACGGTGGCGTTCACCAATGAGAGCGCCTCGGGGTGGCAGACAGCGATGTTCAGCCAACCGGTCCAGATGGCTGCGAACACGGACTACATCGTGTCCTACAAGTCACTGACCGGCGCCTATTCTGCTACGGCCAATGGATTCGGTTCGGGCATGAGCGTTGGTCCGTTGCGGGCTGGCCCGGATGCGGGCGCCTACACGTACAGCGGCGACTTTCCGGGATCACGATCAACAGCAAGCTACCTGGTCGATGTCATCGTGATGGTCCCACCACCGGCCTTCACCCCCCCGACGGGCCAGTCCCCCCCGCATCCGGCGCGTCCAGCGTTCCGCTGGACAGCCAGGTCAGTGCGGTACTGTCCGAACCGGCTGAGGCATCCAGCGTCAACCTGACGGTAAAAGCCGCTACCGGTACAACCGTTCCCGGGTCCACCAGCTACGACCCTCAGACGAGGAAGGTCACGTTCAGCCCGGCGGCGCCGCTGGCGGCCGGGACGTCGTACACAGCCACCGTCACGGCAACCGCTGTGTCCCGGCAACCACTGAGCAACGCTTCCTGGACGTTTGCCACAGTCCCTGCCCCCCCGAGGACGCCCGGGACGTGCCCCCTGCACGCTGTATCAGGACTCCGTATCGCCCACCGTCGCGGAGGTCAACGACGGCATGCCCCCCCTGACCCTGGGGGGGGTCCGGTTCGCCAGCGACACCGCCGGCCAGGTCACCGGCGTACGGTTCTACAAGGCCGCCGGGAACACCGGCACGCACACCGGCTCCCTGTACACAGCCGGCGGGCAGCTTCTGGCCACCGTCACCTTCACCAACGAAACCAGTGTTGGCTGGCAGACAGCAACGTTCAGCCAACCGGTCGACATCACAGCCAACACCGAATACGTCGTGGCGTACAAAGCTCCCGCCGGAACCTACTCCTACACTCCGGCTGGTTTCGGGGGGGACGGATTCGCCAGCGGGCCGCTGCGCACGGCCCCGGATTCCGGCGCGTTCAGCTACAGCGCAGACTTCCCCGGCACGGCCTCGATGGCGAGTTACCTGGTGGACCTGGTCTTCATGGCCGCCGTGCCGCCGCTGACGATAACCGACCGGTCCCCTGCGCCGGACGCCACGGGAGTCCCTGTTGATGTCAAACCAGCGCTGACGCTCTCCTCCGCCATCAAGCCGGGTGCCTCGTTCACGCTGGGAGCGAACGGGGGCACCTGTTGACGGCAGTGCTGCCCTGTCCGCCGACGGCCGCACCCTGACGTTCACCCCCCCGGCGGCCGTCCTGCCGGGCACCACCGCCATCTCCGTCACCGTCAGCAACGTCGAATCCCGTCAGGGCCAGACGCTGCCGACCACGACCTGGCAATTCACCACTGCCGACCCTGATGCTGTCCAAGTCTCCATCTTCGGGGGAACTCCAACCCCCCCAGACAGCGGCCTCCGATGATGCGTCATCGGTTGAACTGGGGACGGCGTTCACGGTCTCCGAAGCCGGCAATGTCACCGGCATCCGGTTCTACAAGGGAACCGGAAACACCGGAACCCATGTTGGCTCCCTGTGGAACGCCGCGGGAACGCGGCTGGCCCAAGTGACCTTCGCGAATGAAACAGCGAACGGCTGGCAAACCGCGATGCTGTCCTCCCCGGTAGCCGTAGTTCCGGGGGAAACGTACGTCGTGTCCTATCTGGCGCCCAACGGCCGCTACGCCTACACGCCTGCGTTCTTCTCCCAAACCTGGGCCAGCGGCGTGTTCACCGCCGCCGGGCCCAACAACGGCCGCTACCTGTACGGTTCCGGCGGTGCTGCACCCACGAACTCGTGGAACTCCACGAACTACTTCGTCGACGTCCTCTACTCGGCAGCGGCACCGGCACAGGCACAGGCGACGCCCCGGCCAAACGCCCACGCCTACCCCGACCGCAATGCCGGCCCCATCCGCAACGGCGACAGCGACTCCCTACCCAGCCGACC
>BBFS01000174.1 GCA_001313365.1 Paenarthrobacter nitroguajacolicus JCM 14115 | reverse complement strand
CCCGGCGGCCCCGGCTACGACCGCGGCCACGCAGCACCATCCGCCCTAGGATTCATAGGTGAGAGCGGCGGCCTCTTCCCCCAACACGAATGGCAGAAGCACAAGGCCGGAACACCCAACGAAATCGACGAGGCAAACAACTTCCACGACACCGAGATGGAAGTCATAGCCAAGGTCAAACGTGATCTGACTGAAGGGAAACCGATGGATCTTACTTGGAGATAACTCTTACGAGAAGTAACCACTCAGCCGTTTCTCCGACCGTGAAATTGGAATACTCATTCGGGTCAATGGACCCAGTCATTGCAAGATTCAATAATCTGAAGATAAGCGAGTAGGTTTAAAAAACGTGACCACCTTTGATCTGAACGAGGACCCGTGGGTTGAAAGCGGACTGAACCGACTCCACGATGAAGCTTTCGGAAGTTCGGGGGTTCGCTCACGGCGCCAGTGAACTGGTCGATGTCCTCGTGCACAGAACCAGCGGCACATTCTGGCGCGGACAAATGTACCAGGGCGGTAGGCGCGTCCCCCCCCGCGGAAGTGATTTTCACTTCTCGGACGATTTCTTGGCAACGTGGCTGGATGAGTGCCACGTCCGAGCTTATAAGCGCGGCACGGGGACATGGACCACGGCCGAGGTTCACATCTACCCCGACCGGCCCGGAAGACTTGATCTTTTCGAAGAGGAGATTCTGGAGAGGATGCCGGACGGGCATTGGTACCCCCGGAGCACGTCCGTCTGGAGCAGGAGCCTGGGCGCAGCAGCTCCTCGCGTTTCCTCGGTCGCAAGACAATATTCCCGGTTGGATGTGGGAGATTTTTCGGGCCGAGGAGGTAAGTCCTCCCCCCCTTTACAACCCAGAGCTCCAGTCGGTGGATTGGAAGAACCGGCGTCGACGGTCACAGACAGGGGAACCGACTTCGCAGCCGAACCAATTATCATCGACCCGTCGCTGGAGCCGGGGGTCTTCGCCAAGATCAGCAAGAAACTCTTCGGAGCATAGGACAAACCACGCCAGTCAAGGGTGTTCGGGTAAGTGCAGCCAGTCGAACGTCTTGCCTCCCCGCAAAACCTTGGCCCGCCGTCGTCGACCTCTAAATGCTGTAGAAGGCTAGCCGCGGTATCCGTACCCACCAGCGCACCAAAATAAGGACGCCGAGTAATCAGCGAAGTGAAACAGCGCTTGTCCGCAGGAAGACCCGTAAGTTTGGAGTGGGAAATGACCCTCACCCCCCCGAGTCCCAAACCCGGCCTTCCCCTCAAAGCTCACGCTCTACCATGCATTTGACGGAGTGCCGCTGTTGACGGAACGATTCAACAATCTGCCGAAGGTCTAAAGGATCAAACAAAACGTACCGGGTGTTCCTCTACCCAGATGCCCCCCGGTCGACTTGAAGTATTCGACGAAGAACTCCTGACAAAAGGACTTTTTGCTTCGTCAGGGTCGCAGAGATCCCCTTCCGATGCTGCAACCTGGAAATCAGAGCTCATCGCCTTTCCTCGAACGGCAGAAAACATCCCCCGAGTGGATGCGGGATATCTTCCGTTCTGAGGGCGTGACGCCGCCGATTTATAACCCTGAGTTCGAGTCGGTTGACTGGGAGAACCGGCGCCGGCCGGTGACTGAACGCGGAACTGACTTCACCGTCGAGCCAACTGTGATTGACCCTTCGCTGGAGCCGGGCGTCTTCGCCAAAATCGGCTAGAATCTCTTCGGAGCATAGGACCAACGCGACCAGTCGACCCTATTTGGTTGAGCTCAGCCAGTCGGACGTCTCTTCGCCCGCGAAACCATAGCCCGCCGTCGTCGACCCTCAATTCCTCCAGAAGGCTAGCCGCGGTATCAGTACCCACCACCGCACCAAAATGAAGGACGCCGACGGGGGCCACGACGCCGATACCTTGGAGAAGTTCTACACAGACGAAAACGGCAACGTGACCATCGTTAACACCTACGCCGGCGTCAGAGGTGCCTGGTCCGTGTAGCTGAACAAGCCATTGCCCAACGTCACCTACAACGTGGTCGCCCAAGTCGATGGACAACAACGGACACCTCGCCTCAGCCAAAGGCCACATCGTCTCCACTCTCGTCGGCGACGCCAACCGCAACGGCTATCAACAACGCAAAGCCGGCTGGCCCGGCGGCCCCCGGCTACGATGGCGGCCACGCAGCACCATCCTTCTTCGGATTCATCGGTGAGCGCGGCGGGCTCTTCCCTCACCACTCGTGGCAGAACCGGGGGGTTCGGGATAGAAAACGACGATGCTAACTTCCATGAGATCGAGATGGATGTCATAAATGAAGCGAAGATACGCGTGGTAGAGGGCCGGGCACTGGACCTAAAGTGGGAGATGGAACTCCTCCCGGGGGGGCCAAGGGTAGGAGTACCCGCAACGACTCGACTAACGTACGCCTTCGATACCGATGAGCCCCTAAGCCGAGATCTGAACAATTTGCCGACAAGAAAGTAACTCCTTCCTTGACCACCTTTTCATTTGATTCCGACGCATACACACAAGCAGGTTTGAGCACCTTGGCGGTGGAGGCTTTTGGTCCAGCAGGTTTCGCGAAAGGCGATGAGGAAGTCTTCCGGCGCCTGGTCTTCCGAGATCCGGACACGCTTGGTTGGGGGGGTCGGATCAAATCCTCTACGGGGGGGACAAGGCCTATGGGCCTTGATGGTAATAAATTCTCACGCGAGGCGCTGGAACTATGGCTGACAGAATTAAGGATCCGTTCCTATTCGCCAGGCTTGGGAGTGTGGACAACAGCAGAAATTCATGTGTTCCCTAATAAGCCCGGGAATTTGGAAGTGTTCGAGGAAGAGCACCTTCAAAAAATGAGTAACGGACGATGGTACCCGGGTGCGGCGCCGGCTGTTGCTGCCGATTGGGCTAGACAACTCCTCGCTTTCCCGCGGACGGTGGACACCATACCGTCGTGGATGTGGGATATCTTCCGTTCTGACGGCGTGACGCCTCCGATCTATAACCCGGAGTTCGCTTCGGTGGACTGGAACAACCGGCGCGGCCGGTCACTGAACGCGGAACTGACTTCACGGTCGAACCGACCGTGATTGACCCTTCTCTGGAGCCTGGTGTTTTCGCCAAAATCAGCAAGAAGCTCTTCGGAGCATAGGACGAACGTGGCCAGTTGCCTCTGTTCGGTTGAGCTCAGCCAGTGGGGGGGAGTCCTGCCACCCGCGAAACCTTGGCCCGCCGTCCTCGACTT
>BBFS01000173.1 GCA_001313365.1 Paenarthrobacter nitroguajacolicus JCM 14115 | reverse complement strand
CCCCTCGATGTCAGGGCCAAGCTCTATGGCGGCCGGGCACTGGCCACGTGGTTGGCTCAACAGGCTTCGCCGTCCTTGCCCACGACACCTTCATGTGGGGGCAGCCGCCGCTTCGGACTCGATCCCCCCTTCCTTGGCGAACTGCCAATGCGGTCAGCGGCCAGGAGGCACTCTGGCGGGAGGCCGGCGTCGAACCTTCCGCAGCGGAACGGTTCAACGCAGCGGCTGCCGCCCATGAGGAAACGGTGGCGAAGGCCGCAACGCTGATCGGCACCAGTGTTACCGGGACCGTTGCGCACGACGACCTCGCGGCATTGGGTGTCCTCGCACGGCTTCCGGGCGTGGACATGGATCGGCTTGGCTGCGTTGGCTTTTCCGGCGGTGGCGGGCGGGCGATGGTGCTCGGTGCGCTGAGCCGCTGATCCGGAGTTACGTGGTGACGTGCATGATGACCACGTTCGGCTCGCTCCTGCCCGCCTACCTGGACGCACACTCTTGGTTGCTGCACACTCCCGGGCTGGCCAAGCTCGGGGGGGATTGGCCGGATCTGTCAGTCCGCTCCAGTGCCACGGTCCTGGTCCAATACGGGCTGGCTGATCAGCTTTTCCCGGAACAGGGAATGCGCGATGCCCATCACCATCTCCTGGAGAATATGCCGGCCCGCTACACGGGGGGGAGCTTTTGGCAGGAACCCCACGTTTTCACCCCGGCAATGCAGGACGAAGCCGCGTCTTTCCTCACCGCAACCTTGCAGCCCCGCCAACCCACCAGCACGCCCACACCTGATTCCACTAGGACATACCAATGACACAACCCCCTCACCGTCACCACAGCGGGAGGCAATGCCCGGCTCCCTCGCATCGCACTCGTGGGCGTGCACGGCTTCGGCGAACGGCACCTCGAAAACCTTGCTCGCCTCGGTGCTGACCGTACCCTCGAGCTGGTTGCTGTGGCCGATCCGCACCCCCCCGGAAGAGGGAACGCTCGGCCCCCCCGACGTCGCGGCCTTTGCTTCCCTTGACGAGCTCCTGGCTGCAGGAACCGCCCCCCCTGACGTCGTCATCGTCTCCACGCCTATCCAGACGCACGCGCCGCTTGCCCTCGCTGCCCTCAAGGCCGGGGCCAACGTCTACCTGGAGAAGCCACCGGTGGCGTCCATGGCGCAGTACCAGGAGGTCATGGCAGCGGCCGCGAGCGCGGACCGCTTGGTGCAGGTGGGTTTCCAGAGCCTGGGTTCTGAGGCCCTGCCCGCGATCGAAACCTTGGTGGAATCCGGCGAAATCGGCGAAGTCCGCGGCATCCACGCCACGGGGCAGTGGCTGCGGAGCAAGGCGTACTTTAAGCGGTCCCGATGGGCCGGGAAACGCAGCATCAACGGGACCGACGTTGTGGACGGAGTGGCCACCAACGCCTTGGCGCATGCTGTGGCTACCGGGCTCCGGCTGGCTGGCGCCCGGACAGTGGCGGACGTTGAATCCGTGGATACCGACCTCTACAGGGCAAACGACACCGAAAGTGACGACACCTCCGTGGTGAGGGTCCGGATGGCAGGCGGCACTGTCCTGACCTGCGCGTTGACGCTCTGCGCTCCCGTGCAGTCCGCGCCGTCGGTCACCATCCACGGGACGCTGGGGGGGCAGCTCACGCTCTTCTATACGGAGGACCGCCTGGAGGTCACCTCTCCACGGGGTGTCCGGACTGAGACCTACGGACGGATCGACTTGCTGGAGAACCTGCTGGCGGCCCGCAGCGAGCAGGACCTCCTCAGTCCGCTCTCCGGGGCCGGCGCGTATGTGTCGGTCCTGGAGGCCATCCGAACGGCCGATGCACCCCCCCGGGAGATACCTTCGGACTTCATCACTTGGGAGGCACCGGCGACGACGCCCACGCCGTGGTGCATGGCATCGAGTCGCTAATCCGCCGGGCAACCTTGGGGGGGCAGGCCACGTTTGCTGAGCTCGGCGCCCCTTGGACTTTATCCGGCGGACCCACCCTGGATATTGACGGCACGCCCGTCGCAAGTTTGCAGGACGGATCCCGTATCCGGCCTACGTCGTCGCCGCGGCCCTACCTCCACCCCCCCGTGCGGACGCTCGCCGGCACCGTGGTTACCGATCACGTCCCGGAGGATCACGTGTGGCATCTCGGAGCAGGAGTTGCCCTCCAGGACGTTGACGGCATCAACTTCTGGGGCGGCCGCACTTACACCCGCGACGCCGGGGGCATACGTCTGGCGGAAAGACCACGGACAGATTGTGGTTGAAGTCGCGGAGCACGCTGACGGAGAGCGGCGCGAACAGTTGAGCTGGATCGGCCCCCGACGGATCACCGGTACTCCGCGAACAACGGGAGTGGCGCTGGGCCGCCGTCGGAAATTCAGCGTGGAAACTCACGTTGGACTTCACCCTGGAATCCGCTACGAGGCGTCCGGTGCTACTGGGCAGCCCCGGCTCCAACGGGCGGCCGCAGGGCGGTTACGGTGGCTTCTTCTGGCGGCTGCCGAAGGTCGGCGACGCCACCATCTGGACTCCCGGCTCGAGGGGGGGCGAGGACGCCGTGCACGGCAGCGTAGCGCCATGGCTGGCTTGGTCCGGAACGTTCGACGCCGGACCCGCCGGGGGGGCCTCGCACGTCGCCGGCGATCCCGGGCTGGGCCATCCGGCCACGCTCGTGTTTCTTGCAGCACCCCAAGCGCCTGACCCTTGGTTCGTGCGGC
Source organism: Paenarthrobacter nitroguajacolicus JCM 14115 (assembly GCA_001313365.1). The sequence goes on along the minus strand of BBFS01000173.1, from coordinate 541 downwards.
ACTCGGCTACCCCCGGCGTCGGACTGTCCTTGGCGTGGGATGCGCCGGTAGCAACCGAACCCGGCCGCCCGGTCAAACGAACTGTCACCGTGCTCATCGCGGACGGCTTTTTGGCAACACAAGACATTGAACAACTCATCACCACTTTGGGGGGGGAATCGGCATGACCACGCTACTCAATTCACGCCGGCCCTGACTGCGGCCACTGCGCCCGGCAACGTTGCGACCGCGCGGTAAAGCGCCAGCGGGTGCTGGACATTCTGGACGCTGCGGGCCGCGACTCGCTATTGCTCACAACCAATACGGCCCTTACCTGGTATCTGGACGGCAGCCGGGTCCATATCAGCCTGGCCGGCGACCCCCCCATCGCGGCCCTCTTGGTAGACCGCTCCGGCGACCACTTGGTCACTTTCAACAATGAGGCCGGACGGATCGCTGCAGAGGAGTTGCCGGACGGAGTCAGCCTGGACACGGTTCCGTGGCACGGCCAATTGCATGCGGCCGCGGCGGGCCTGGCCGTTGATGGCAACCCGCTGGCGGA
>BBFS01000172.1 GCA_001313365.1 Paenarthrobacter nitroguajacolicus JCM 14115 | reverse complement strand
AACCCACCAACCGCCGTCGGACGCCCCCCCTCACTAACGGTGAGGCGCGGCGCCGGCAGTATCGGGCTAAACACCGTCGGGTGGACGCCCAATGACGAAGCCATTGTCTGGTGGGAGGATGGGACGCATGGAACTGCACATCACAGGAGATGCCGCCGCGGACCAGCTGCTCAGTGACGACGCCTTTGCGTTGTTGACGGGTATGTTGCTGGATCAACAAGTCACTATGGAGTCGGCGTTCGCCGGTCCCGAGAAGATCCGCATCCGTTTGGGTTCCCTCGAACCCGGCACGATCGCGGAGTACGATCCCGCGGGCTTCGTGGAAGTCTTCAAGGAACGGCCTGCTGTCCATAGATTCCCTGGTTCCATGGCCGCGAGGGTCCAAGCCCTCGCGGAGACAGTACATCGGGAATGGGACGGCGATGCGTCCGCTATCTGGACCAGCGGAAACCCCGATGGCCCTGAAGTACTCCGTCGGCTAAAGGCCTTGCCCGGCTTTGGCGAACAGAAAGCAAAGATCTTCCTGGCCTTGCTAGGCAAACAGTGCGAACTACAGGCGGACGGATGGAGGGAAGCGGCCGGCCATTATGGTGAGGCAGGCTCTTACCTCTCGGTCGCCGACATTGTGGACCCGGAGTCCCTGGTCAAAGTGCGTGCCAGTAAGCAAGCGGCCAAGGCAGCCGCGAAAGCCGCCAAAGCGTAAATACTGTCAGACCTGGCTTATACGATGCGGCAAATGCCTAGTCGATTGGTGGAACCTGATGGCGACATTGCGAATCTGTGATGAAAGATTGCCCGGAGCCGGGGCAACAGAGCAACTGGAGCTCTCCGGGCTGCCGGATGTCATCACAGTTGAAGAGCTAATACGCTGGCGCGTGCGCGAGGAAGTCGCGCGTTACAACGCCACCCACGGGGCTGGAAAATCCCCCCCGGGCTGGTGGAGGTCTCCGCCAGGGAAAGTGAGCTCAACGGTCTTGGACGCCGGGTACCAGACCACAAGCCCGTGAATTGGGAGCGGCACGCTGACACTGCGGTTAAAGGCTTTGAACGGAATGCATTCTTCGTGATGGTTGACGGCCGACAGGTCTGCGACCTGACGGCCGAAATCGACGCCCTCACCGCCGTCGAAGCTGTCTTCATCAAGCTAGTACCGCTGGTTGGGGGGATGAGCAGCTTGGTCGATTCAGAGGAGGGTTTCGCCATGCCCGAACGTCTGCGTGTCTTGGCCGGTATGCAAAGCGGCCGGCTCCTTGAGTTCTTCATGACTCCACATTCCGATTGGGCAGGTGGCGGGGGAAAGCTTGGAAAAGTACCGGAAACGGTTTGCCAAGTACCTTGAGCAGCTCGACCCGGATGGCAGAAGGGTGCATTCGCTTATACCTTCGCGCACGTACACGAGCACAGGTACGGGATCGCTGACAGGTATTACGAGCCTTTCGGCATCCCGGCAGGCCGCGTGCACATGCTGCCACCGATCGAGCAGGCGCTCTACATCTTTTCGAAACTGACTCCGCTGGACTGGTCCGCCCAAGAGCTCAATTGGATGCTTAGCCACGTGCCCTACTCCCGATACATCTATCCTTCATGGCGCGGCGCGTTTCACGAGCCAATCCTGGCGCTGGAACCCACTGAGCGATGCAAAATTCCTACGGCGACCCGGCGGTTGGAGGCCATACTGCTCACGGATTTTCGGGATGGGCCGGGGGGGTTGCATCCAAAGATCCGCGAATTTGATGAATTGCTGCTCAATGACAGCAAGGAAGACGGCCGTATCCCTTTGCAGTACGTGGCTGAGGACGACGACTTCGGCCCCTCAATACCCAGTGCGGTGAGGCCCGTTTTGCCGGAACACCAGGTCGCCCGGCTACTGCTCTTCATGAGCGAGCTGAGCGGGCCGAAGCCCACGGCGAAGTGGAAACGCGCAGCGGATCTGCGGATCTCGGAGCAGCCGGAAGCGCTGGGGGGGTTGCCCAAGCCCTACTCGGCCTGGCTGCCGAGCGCAGGCCTACGGCAGACCTGGGCGAAATTTCATGTGTTACCCCCCCGCACGTTGGGTCGGTCCTGCGAGCCGCCCTCTGGCTCCTTGCGCTCCAGCACGATGCTCCAGCACATATTCAGCTCATTCGAGACGCATCCGCCTACCTGGGGGCAGGCCACAACGGCAAGAACGGAGTTTGCCGCTCCGCAATATCGGCCAACGCCGGCGTGGAGACGCTCCTGGAGATTGCCAAGAACCACGAGACCGTCACAACTGAAGTCGTTGGAGCACTCACGCACATCCGGGACGTGGTCAAGAACAAGAACCTGCACAAACGCTTGGTCAACGTCATCGACCAACTGTCCGCAGAGCGAGGCATCTCTCCGTCGGAACTACTGGAAACAGCTGTTCCCGATCTGGGCCTGGATGCCGGCGGTGTAACGACCTACGAAATTGACGAGTACACGGCCAGGCTTTCCCTGACGAACGGACAAGGCGCGGCTGCCGTGAAGCTCGAATGGTTCACGCAGCCGGAGAACCGGTGGCCATGCCCACTCAACTGAAGAACCATCCGAAGTTGCCCACCGTAAAACTCGCGGCGAGCGAAGCTAAAAATGCCCTGAATATCCAGCGACGCCGGCTCGAACGGCTCATGGCTTCCGAGCGAGTGTGGACGGGCCACGATTTCTGCACCCGCTACTTGGAACACCCCCCCGTGGTTGCAACTATCGCTCGCGAGCTGCTGTGGACCATCACGTCAAGGGAAGGAGAGTTCTCCGGCTACCCTCAACGCACTCATGATGCCGGCGGTTGGGAATTGGTGGGAACCCAAGGCGAAGCACACGCCATCCCCCCCGCCGACGCAACCGTAGTTCTATGGAAACCGTGGGCACGGAGTGTCGATGAAGTACGCTCCTGGCGCTCACACCAACTGCAGCACCGGTTGAGACAACCGTTCAAGCAGGCATACCGGGAGCTCTATCTGCTGACTCCCGCCGAATTGGAGACTGGACACTACTCCAACCGGTACGCCGCACACGTGCTTGACTACGCTCGTGCGCAGGCGATTGCGAAGGAACGCGGCTGGCACGGCACCCAATTAGGTCCTTGGGACGGCGGCCAGGACACCCAGCTGTATTCCGAATTCCCTGACGAACAGCTGAGGGCGGCATTCAGCATCGAACTTCTTGAGCTCGAAACAGAACGTGCAAACCTATGCTCAACCAACAGGGTGTGGTTCGATAGGCGCGTTGCCCGGGACACCTGGGAGCCAATAGGCCTTAATGAAGTACCGCGGGCCGTGTTTAGCGAAGCCATGCGGGACGTGGACCTCTTTACCTCAGTGGCTGCAATCGGACCGGACCCGGATTGGGCAGACCACCCGAATGGTCTCGTCAGAGACTACTGGGGGGGCGAAACACACACTGAGGCACTCTCGGAATCAGCACAGACCAGACAGGAATATCTCGGCGAAATCCTCCCCCGGACAATTCTGTCTGAGTCCTGCCAGTTGACAGACCGCCATCTCATAGTCCGGGGGGGTACGCATCGCACCTACAAGATCCACCTCGGATCAGGAAACATTCTGATGGAACCAGACGATTCCTACCTTTGCATCGTGCAGGCACCGAGATCATCGTCCGAGCGTATCTTCCTCCCCTTCGAGGAGAAGACTGGAAGACTGGCAACGATCCTGTCCAAAGCCTTCATGTTAATGAACGACCACAAAATCACCGACCCATCCATCCTCAGTCAAATCCACGGGACCCGCTGAGGCGTGGGCCTTAAATGTC
>BBFS01000171.1 GCA_001313365.1 Paenarthrobacter nitroguajacolicus JCM 14115 | reverse complement strand
CCGGCGAAGCAGGGCGTCGATGGCGGCGCGGCCGTAGCGGCCGGTGCGGCGGTGATGGCAATGGACAAGGGGGACCTCCCGGAACGAACAGACTCGGTCTGTTTTTTGAACTTACTTTTCCACCTTAACACGTGCGTCTGTTTTTTGAACCCACTAGGTCTAGAATGGAGTCATGATCCCGACCAGCACCACGACCACGGCGCCGCGAACATGTTCCATTGCTTCCGCCCTGGAGGTTGTGGGTGAACGTTGGACGCTGTTGATCCTGCGTGAAGTCTTTTACGGCGCACATCGTTTTGATGCCATCCAGCGCAACACTGGCGCCCCCGGGGGGGCTGGTCGATCAGCGGCTCAAGACCCTTGTCGCTGCCGGCGTTCTCGAGCGCCGCCAGTACTCCGAGCGTCCGCCCCGTTTCGAGTACCACCCGACCGAAGCCGGAAAGGAACTCCGCCCGGTCCTGACCCTCCTGAACAGCTGGGGGGGCACCAAGTGGCTGGCCGATGCCCCCCACACGCAGGAGGTATTCGAGCACGACTGCGGACACGAGGCGCTCCCGTACCTGGCCTGCGAAGCCTGCCACCGCCCCATACGCGGCAGCGATCTCACCGTCCGGGAGCCCGGGGGGGGCGGGTGAGCCCGTTTAGGTTCACCACCACACTGCATTTCCGCGGTTTCGGGCCCGAAGGGTAACAGCCCGCCCGTTGGTGAGCCATAGCGGCACAGGCTTGCCGGTGGGGGGGCTCGGGCCGGGAAACCAGCACGAAAGTCCTCTCGGCTCCCGGCGCGCCGAATCTACCTTGGTCTTGGAGACATCCTGGCAAACGATACAAGGTGGGGGGGCCCGTTCGGGATCATCGAATGGCAAACCTGGCCGCTCTAACCGCTACCCTTCTGGCTTTCGGGCTATCTTCTGTGACGCCTATGCGAGACCTATAGCCCCGCACGGTTTAGCAGGAGTAGGGTCATGTCAGCGTTGGACGGTGCGGCAAAACGGCCTCTTCTTTGCCGGTCGCTGCTGGGCTTCGATGCGTGTTGACCCGATATTCGGCAAAGGAGCCAGCGATGGTTGGGTGGAATGCTGACACCGCGGCCGGCTCCGTGGGTGGTGCCGTGACCCTTGTAGAGGGATCGAACTTCTCGATCTCAGATGTGACTGGCGATATGTTTGCGGACCGGCCCCATGGGGTCTTTTTTGAGGACACACGCATCATGTCCCTTTGGCGAATGACGATCAATGGTGGAGCCTGGAGCCGCTGGCGGCTGACACGCTCGAACCTTACCGTGCCCTGTTCATTTGCAGAACCGGACGGGTAGCGAGCCAACCGGACAGTCATCTCATCGTGGAACGCAGCCGTGAGCTCGGTGTCGGAATTCTGGAGGACATCACCGTTCGCAATCATTCCAGGGAACCGGCGGTCTGTGTGGTCGAGTTGGAAATGGACGCAGACTTCGCGGATCTCTTTGAAGTGAAGGATGCCCGTATTACCAGACACTGGGAACAGACCCGTGAGGTTCGGGGGCGATTCGCTCATCATCATGGAGCCTGGAAGGGAACCCATAAAGCGGCGGTGCTCCATTCCCCCCCGGGTGCAATCTTTAGCCATGACGGCTTAGGCTTCCGCACTGTGGTTCCGCCCCCCCAAGGCGAGTGGGCCGCAAGGGTTTATGTCTTGCCGCTTCAGGACGGAGCCGAAAAGCCGGTGCCCTTCCACCGCGAAGCGACGGCACGTCTGCAGCGGAACGACGCCGCGCGGAGTGGATACGAAAAACACCAGTTCCGGAGAGCAGCAACCTCACGCTCTATCGCACGATGTTGCGTTGCGTTGAGGACATCGGAGCCCTTCAGATTGAGGATCCGGTTCATCCGGAGCGTACGGTCGTAGCAGCCGGCGCCCCTTGGTTCATGGCCATCTTTGGTCGTGACTCGATACTCTCCTCCTACATGGCCCTGCCTGTGGATCCATCTCTGGCACTGGACACCCTCCGAAACCTTGCTGACCGGCAAGGTAGCGAAGTGGACCTGCTTACGGAGGAGCAGCCGGGCCGTATTCTCCACGAGGTCAGGCTTGGAGTCAGCACGAAGCTGGCTCTCGGCGGCAAATCCGCATACTACGGCACGGCCGATGCCACACCGTTGTTCGTCACCCTTTTGGGCGAAGTCAGCCGCTGGGGGCCTGGCTGCCGATCAAGTGGCCGCGCTGCTGCCCAACGCGGACCGCGCTCTGGACTGGATCCGGGACTACGGAGACCGGGACGGCGATGGATTCGTGGAGTACCAGCGTCTCAACGATCAGGGCTGGTGAACCAGGGTTGGAAGGACTCTTGGGACGGCGTCAATTTTGCCGATGGTCGCTTGCTGAGCCGCCGATAGCACTTTGCGAAGTCCAGGCTATGTCTACGGCGCCTATATCGCACGGGCCTGGATGGCTTACGACGCGGGCGATTTTGGCTGGCGACTGAACTGCGGGACCGGGCTGCTCGGTTGAAGAAACAGTTCAATGAACAGTTCTGGCTGCCGGACCGCGGCTATTTTGCCATTGCCCTGGATGGTGACAAGAGGCCGGTGGACGCCCTCGCGTCGAATATGGGCCATTGCCTGTGGAACGGAATCGTCGACGACGACAAGGCGCTGTTGGTTGCTGAGCGGTTGATGTCCCCCCCGGAGCTGTTTAGTGGATGGGGCATCCGGACGTTGGCTACGACCATGGGTGCTTACAACCCTGCCAGCTACCACAACGGGGGCGGTCTGGCCGCACGATAACGCGATCATCGCTGCAGGCTTATGCGGTACGGCTTTGTCCAGGAGGCACAGAGAGTGCCCAGGCCATCATCGAGCCGCGGAGTACACCGACCATCGCCTGCCCGAACTGTTCTGCGGCTTCGACCGGTCTAGCTTTCCTAAGCCGGTACCGTACCCGACGTCGTGCTCTCCCCCAAGCGTGGGCAGCAACCACGCCGGTCCAGCTGATGCGCACGCTGCTGCGGTTTGACCCGGATGTCTCCCGGAATGGAATGTGGCTTGACCCGGTGCTGCCTGAAGCTTGGGGGGAGAGCACGTGCGACCAACCTCCCAATCGGTGGCGGACGGATCACCATTGACGTGACCGGCACAGAAGCGACGGTTGAAGGGCTCCCTCCTGGCATGACACTGCATCGGGGGAACCCGTCCGCCCTGGCTGACCTGATGGAACCTCCCGAGCAGCTGAAACGGAATGTCTCGAAAAAGGGTGGCATGGCCTAGAGGAGTGACTGCCGGAGTTCGGGCAACATGGTCACCCATGGGGGACCGGATCCGCGCACGGCGCTCTGGCGAAGCAGAGCGGGACGCGAGAGTACACTCGAGTCTCTAAGTGTTGACAACGTCAGGTTCCTGATGCATCGGCGGCTGTTGAGGCCGGGACCTCGATTGGATTCCGCCCGACATCCGCTGAGATATACCGGTGCCAGGTGGATTCCCGTTCAGCGCGACGACGGGTTACGGAGCCTCGTGCCTCACGAGCGTCATCGGATGGGCCGCCCCTCATCCTCGCGCTCAAACTTCTGCTTCTTCTTCGTCGCCTCGCCCGCCTTGTACCGGACCGAGAGCGTCCTTGTGGCCTAATAGGTCGCCACGCCGGGAAGCGGATGGCAGCCGTGCATCGCGGCTGTCTCGATGGCTTCGTTGATGTCGTCGACCGAGAAGGCGACGCGGTGCATGCCGATCTCGCTGGGTCGCGTGGGCTTCGTCGCGATCGCGTCGGAGTGAATGTACCCGAAGAGCCCGAGGCGGTCGTGGCTCCGGCGTCTGGAGCAGCGCGATCCTGGCGTGCTTGCCGTCGAGGCCGACGGCGGTGACGATCCCACCTGTCCTCGGCGCTG
>BBFS01000170.1 GCA_001313365.1 Paenarthrobacter nitroguajacolicus JCM 14115 | reverse complement strand
CGGCTGCGGCCTGGTCTGCGGCAGCCTTCTCGGCGGCAGCTTGTCAGCAGCTGCCTTATCCGCGGCGGCACGGTCGGCAGCGCCCTTTTCGGCAGCAGCATCCAGGGAAGCGGAGATCTCGGCCGACTTGTTCGTGTTGACCTGCGCACTGGACTGGGTTCCGGCTACGCGGCTGGCCTCGGGGAGGGTCAGTGCGGCATTGGCGGCGGTTCCGAGCGATGCAACGCCCAGTGCAGCTGCCACGACACCGGCTACGACGGACATGCGGTGGCCGGACTTACCCTGGCGGGCTGCGTTCTTGAGGACGGACTGCGACTTGGTGTGCGGTGCGTTGTGTTCGTCGCGGCGACGCGCGGAAGGGCGCGTCTGATCGTTAAATTCAGACATGTGATTACCTCTCAGCGCCTGCGGAGTTAGCTGTCGGGTTCGGATGAGGTCATCCGGCCGCGCATCATGCTGCGGCTTCACCCCCCCAAGGCCGGCCAAAAAGGCCTGGGCCCGGAGACTCTGGGTCCCCCCCGTCTCTGCCTCGGAGAAAGAACGGACTCCGGGAAGTGGCAGAGCTCGGCGCATCCCGGATGTGGGCCTGCTAGGGACGACCCACCCTTTCGACGGTACAGGAGGATTCCACAGAAGTCACATTTAGGTAACAGAGATCACGACGCCGGTGAGTCGCCTTGCCCGATTCGTTATAGGCCTTCGGTGTTCACGGCAGGGAGTCGGAGGGCGAATTCCGTGCGACCCGGCCGCGAGGTCACTTCCACGCTACCGCCATGCGCTGAAACGATGGCCTCCACAATGGACAAGCCGAGTCCGGAGGTGCCTCAGAGCCCGATCTTGCGGCATCAGCGCGGGCAAACCGGGAGAAGATCCTGCCTTGGAAATCTTTCGGAATTCCGGGGGCCGTTATCCGTCACTGTCACCACGGCACTGCCATCGGCGGAGAGCATGACGCCTGTGACCACGGTGGTGCCGGGATCCGTGTGTTTGCGGGCATTGGACAACAAATTGGCCAGCACCTGGTGAAGTTGGGTGGCATCGCCGCGCACAGTGATGGCTCATCAGGGAGTTGGAGCTGCCAGATGTGATCCGGCGCCATGACTTTCTCGTCACTGACCGTTTCGATCACGAGCTGTGTCAGGTCCACGTCCTCAAATTTCACGGGCTGGCCTCATCCAACCGCGCCAGTAGAAGAAGGTCCTCCACCAAGGTGGTCATGCGTTCGGACTGGCTTTGGACACGCGCCAGCGACTTCCGGCCATCCTCGGTGAAGTTCTCCGTCATCCTTAGCAGCTCGGTGTAGCCCCCGGATGGCGGTCAGGGGGGGAGTCCGCAGCTCGTGCGAGGCATCGGCCACGAATTGGCGAACCTTGGTTTCGCTTTCCTGCCGTGCTTCCAGCGCGCTCGAAACGTTGTTCAGCATCTGGTTCAAGGCGTAGCGACGCTGCCCACTTCCGTTCCGGGGGGGTGGGATGCCGACGGCGGTACGCGCACCGCAAGTGCCACCTCACCGGCGTCGAGAGGCAGGCGCGAAACCTTCGTGGCCACCTCGGAGAGCTGCTCAAGCGGACGCATGGTCCGGCGGATGATGACCGTTCCCACGAGCCGATCACCACCAGCCAGCCAGCGAGACCAGCACCATGGTCCACACCAGCGAGGCTTCGGCGCTCTGCTTGTCCTCCAGAGGCAGGCCCGTCACAATCACGTCGCCATAAGTGGTTTCGACTGCCACCAGCCGGTAATCGCCGTTGGACAGCGATCGGTCCACGGGTTGGTTGTCCGTGGGGGGAGCGACACCAGGACCTGCTCATCGTCTGCTGAGAGTGAGACGCGGTGACCTTGGGCGTCGATCAAACCTGAGCTTCGCACGGTGGAGCCGTCGATCCTCGCGTTGAGCGTGCCCGCCGCCTGCCCGCGCGCCTCCAATGGATCCGGCCTGCCGGGGGGGGATGACGGAAAGTTCGACGGCGGCCTGCCGAAGTCATTCGCGCGGCTGGACGCCTGCTCCAACTGCCTGTCGAGCTGCCTGTTGAAGACCATGTCCATGGACGCGTAGCTGACCACCCCCCACAGCAGCGCAAATGGCGATCAATAGTGCCATGGCCACCAGGACCAAGCGTGTACGCAGGTGCCAGGTGGAGGGATTGAGCCAACTGAGCTGAGTCTGTCCGGCCGACACTCCGGACTTCCTGGCCATTCGCGAGAGGGTGCCCAAGGGCTAGTCCGCAGGCTTGATGACGTAGCCGGCACCCCCGGATGGTATGGATCATCGGGGGGATGGCCGGCTTCGATCTTCTTGCGCAGATAAGAGATGTAGAGCTCCACGATATTGGCCTGGCCGCCGAAGTCGTAATCCCACACACGGTCCAGGATCTGGGCTTTGCTGACAACTCGTTTGGGGGGGTTCTCCATGAGGTACCGCAGTAGCTCGAACTGGGTGGCGGTGAGCGGAATATCCTGGCCGCCGCGGGTTACTTCCCGGGTATCTACGTTGAGCGTGAGGTCGCCGACCACCAGCTCGGCGGTGTCCATGGCAGCTACGCCCGAGCGCTGGACCAGGCGGTGGAGGCGCAGGAGGACTTCTTCCATACTGAAGGGTTTAGTGACGTAGTCGTCCCCCGCCTGCTGCGAGTCCGACAATGCGGTCCTGCACGGCGTCCTTGGCGGTGAGGAACAGGGCGGGAACCTCCGGGGCGAAGGTGCGGATGCGGTTGAGGACCTCGACGCCGTCGAATCCGGGAAGCATGACATCCAGGACCAGCACGTCAGGGCGGAAGTCCTTGGCTAGCTTTACTGCTTCCGGACCATCGCCGGCGACCGCAACAGACCAGCCTGCCATACGCAGGCCCATGCTCATCAGCTCAGCGAGGCTGGGTTCGTCATCCACCACCAGGGCACGGATGGGGGGAGCCGTCCGGATGGGAGAGCTCGGGAAGGTTGTTGGTCATGGAGTGCGAGGAGGCCATGGGATAACTCTCCGTTCTGCTTGTTTGCCAACGCTTTGCCCATCCTGTGAAGACGCTGTGAGATCAGACTAGCGAGGAGGGGGGCTGGCGGACACGCTTCCGTGCCCAAGGTTTCCGGCGGCCCGGGTTCAGCCGTGTTCTACGGCTTGTAGCAGATTTTCTGCTGAAAATTGCTTGTGACGATCAGCTCCGATTGGACAACAAGTGTTTCAGATCGTGAGATTCCGTCGAGAGAGGGTTAGTGGAAACGGACATGCACATCATCCCCGATATGCCGAAGAATATTCAGTAGATGGCGAATATTTCCCGACTACACCGAATGAAATGGCGTTCATTTACCGACCCTACTGAATTGTGATTTGCGACACAATAGACCTCTGTGTCTCAAAATGTGGACGGTTCGGCGCTTTGTTACTTGCGTGTTGCCTTTGTTACGTTGCACACTTCCAATGTGAACAAGAACTCAACAGCACCTGCAGCCGCAGCAACCTGGCCCAGCGCACCCGCTGGCATGATGACCGCTGTTGTCGAATGCAAGCCTAACTTTCCACCCCCCCAAAAAAGTTTCAGGCATTCGCCCCCCTAGCCCAGCGTTGGCGCCCATCCCCAAACTCATTGCGGGGGGGACAACCAGCATTCGAAGCCGCGATGACGGCTATTCACTTTTGAGGTAAGCACTCCATGTCAGTTGCATCTGGATACGTCCACATCTCCGTCCGTAACGCCAACAAGGCCGCGTCAAACGCAGGCTTCGCCCCCGGCTTCGGCAACCGCCCCGGCTACTCTCCCGCTCCGCAAGGGGGGGCAGGGCAGCAGGCTCCCGGATACGTGCCGCAGGGCTACAACCCCAACTCTTACGGCCAGCTGCGCGCTGTCCCCCCCACAGCAGAGCCGGCGCCGATGACTGCGCCCACCCCGGTGATTGCGCAGTCGGACAAGCTCCGCCCCGTTGCCAACGACAATGTGGCCCGCGGATTCGTTCTCTACATGGGCATTGACGAAGAAACCGCAGCGGCCGCCGGTACCTCCATTGCCAAGCTTGCCCAAGAAATCCGGGCTTACGCTCAGTCCCTCGTGACCGGCGCCGAGAGCTATGCCGCCGTCGCAGTTGCCCCCGCCGGCACCCGTCCGCACTCGACGTCGTGCG
>BBFS01000169.1 GCA_001313365.1 Paenarthrobacter nitroguajacolicus JCM 14115 | reverse complement strand
CCCGATGACCTACGCGCCGACCCTCAGAAGGTGGCGGCGACCCCCTCGACCAGCATGGGCCGGCTGATAGGAGGCTCGGGCTAGAGACGGCGTGCCGTCACCACCCACTTTGGATTCCTAGGGGGGCTCTAATTCAGCCGATTATGGTTGTTTTAGGGCCTTCCGACTTCAAAGAAGGTGAGGAAGGCACGGCCCTGCTGCAGCTAGGCTTCGAGGATGCTCCCCCCACCCGACAGCCGCCTCCGCTTTCGCGAGATGACGCTCGCCGATATCGAGGTAATGAGCTCGATGCTCGGCGATCCCGCAGTCATGAGGTACTACCCAGCGCCCAAAACGCGGAGCGAAGCACTGGCTTGGATCGAGTGGAACCAGACGAATTACGCTCACGACGGTTTTGGGTTGTGGATCGTCGAAACGCACGACGGCGGGTTCGTCGGCGACTGCGGGCTGACGCGGCAACAAGTCAACGGACGGTCCGAGCTCGAAGTCGGTTACCACGTTCGCCGGGACCTTCAGGGGGGGCACGGTTACGGCACGGAGGCGGCTTTGGCCTGCCTGGAACTTGCTCGGGATGTTCTTAGGGTTGGGCGACTGGTGGCGATTATCCACCCGGACAACGTAGCCTCGCGTCGGGTGGCTGAGCGGCTGGGAATGCGGCAGCTCGAGGACGACCTGGGCGGGGCGTTGGTGCGGACCGTGATGGGTGTCGAGTTTGGTTAGCTGCTGTTCCGTCCCGACCCACTTTGGATCCCGAGATATTAGAAAGCACCCTATTTCGGTTGAATGGCTCCCGTTGCGGGTTCAAAGAGGGGCGGGAAGCCACACCACCGGAGCCTCAAGCGAACCGGACGTCCGTGTCGGGGTCCTTGCGGGTGTCCAGCATGCTAATGATCTTGCTTTCAAGTGCGGCGACCGTTGCCTCGGGCAGGACGATCAGGCCATCGAGTTCTTTGCGGGCACGTTTGTACGCCGTTTGACGTTCGGCTGGGGGGGTGGCTGCGGTGTCTTCAGCAATTCGGAGCAGCTTCCTTGCCGTAGCCAATCGCTGCCGTTCCGGGCCGCTGAAGTTGCCGTCCTTAATGCGCCGGGCTTCCCGTTCGGCAACGTCGAAAGCGAGTTCGAAACTGTGGACTGCTGTCCGGTACTCAGCCAACCGGGCCGGCGTCGAAATGTCCTCGGGTGCAGCGGGGGGGCGTAAGCCGTCGGCTTCCTTTTTGGCTCGTAGGAACGCGACCGTAAGGGGGGGTTCGCGGACGTCCGTCATAAGCGGGAAATCAATAAGGTTGCCTACGTCGAGCTCGTACTCCAGCCACCGGTGGTTCACTGAATCATGTGCGGCAATCAGCGAAACAACCTCGGCTTGATTGGCTTCCTCGTGGACCGCCAGTTGGTTCCGTAACTTCAGCAACTCAACCTTGCGCCGGTGGCGCTCCTCGCTGGCCTTCGACCACGACCTTGCCCAGCCACCAGCCATCCCGCCGATAGGAAAAATGAGCCACCAGTAACTGCCAAGGAAGTCGAAGAGGGGGGGTTCCACTGCTCCATCCTCCCACCAGCTTTGACCGGGCCTCAACAAGACCCGGCAAGTCGGCCTACTTGGTGATGTTGAGGGGGGGCTTCGTGGGGGGGAGGACGCAGGATGCCCTCTCGAGTGGAAGCTCGCCCTGGCTTACCCGGTTGTTCTTGCCGGTGTCGTCACACCAATCGACGCCATGGGGGGGCATGGCATTCACAGCCATGACGCCTGGGGGGGCGGAGTTCAAAGGGACTTCCGCGGTGAAGTTGAACCCGCCGGCGTCGGCCATGGGTGCTGTCGTGTTGAGCACCTCAACCCCAGCCGCATCAATGAAGACGATACTGATGACGCGTCTTCGCCATATCGGGGGATCGCACTTGGCATCCGGTGCAGAAACAGTGACTGAATCACCCGGTTTCGCCGAGGAAGGGCTGACGGTATGTTCCGGCGGCAAACAAGGCGGCGCCCCCCCGCCTACCGAGCACCACAACCTGCAGAAGCCAAGCTCAGCAGCATCACCGCTGATATCGGCAGGGCCGCACGTTGAAGCCGACGCCGGGCCGGGCGTGCAGAAGAACTCATGTCCTCATTGTTGCCGCGGTGGATGGCCGGGGGTTCCTGATTCCCACGAATGACCACCGGATCGTTGCAGAAGCACCTAGGCGGGTCTGCTGCCGCGACGATAGTCGGCTGCCGCCGTCGTACCTTCCCGTTACGATTCCCGTATGGACCAGCGACTGCATTTCCTCACGTTCGCCACAAAGGACCTCGACGCCGCCCGCGCCTTCTACAAGGACGGGCTCGGCTGGGATCCGGCTATGGATGTTCCCGGCGAGATCCTTTTCTTCCAAGTAGCGCCGGGACTGATGCTCGGCCTGTTTGACGCCGAAAAGTTCGATCAGGACCTCGGCACCGCTACGCCTACTTCAGGAGTCAGTGGCGTGACGCTCTCACACAACGTCGGCAGCCCGGCTGAGGTGTCCAGCACCATCGACTCCCTGGCGTCGGCCGGGGGCAACTGTGGTGAAACCCGCCCAGTCCGGCGCGTTTGGCGGCATCTTCCACGGTCACGTCAAGGACCCGAATGGGATTGTTTGGGAAATCGCACACAACCCCCCCGGCTGGAGCATTAACGACGATGGCACGGTGGTTTTCGGATGAGTGCACACCGCAGACCTTGGCTGATGATGTCATCAAATCCGATGCCCGGACGCAGTTCGACGCCTTCCTCGACGAGCACCGTCGAGCCCTCAACGAGTGCTTGGATGGACTCACGGAGGAGCAGGCACGCCGATCCTTGGTGTCCTCCCGAACAACACTTCTGGGCTTGGTTAAGCACGTGACGTTCGTGGAGAAAGTCTGGTTCGACGAAGCCATCACCTCTCGGCCGCGGAGCGAGATTGGAATCCCGGCCACGCCTGACGAGTCGTTCATTCTGGACGACCAAGACACCATCGCCAGTATCCAGGCGGCGCATCGAGAGGCGTGCGAAGCCTCCAGACGGGCGGCCGCTCCCCCTTGGACTCGATGACCTGGTGCTGGGTAACCGACGCGGCCCGCTGCCACTCAGATGGGTTTACCTGCACATGCTCCGCGAGCTCGCACAGCACTGCGGTCATGCCGACATCCTGCGCGAACAGATCACCCGGTAGCCGCTCGCGCTAATAATGTCAGAGCTCCATGACAGGGTTGGTTTATGGGAGCAATCGGGCAGGTCGTGGCACGGCGGGCGGGTTCGCCGCGCGTCGATGCCTGCTGCGTCAGCGGTCCCTGAGGTCCACGAGTGTCCCTGTCCGGACGGCCACATTGAGGGGTTCGACGGCGGCCGACACTTTCGCGGGTAGCTCTCGAGGCGCTGGGCTGCTTCCCGGATTGGAGTCTTTGAGCGGCTTACCGGAGTTCAGCACCGGTGACGGCGTGAAATCCTTGGACGCTGCGCCTGGTTTGCCTTTAGTCTTGGCGGCCGACATCAAGCGCAGAGCAAGTCTGATCGAAGGCGGCCGGCCTTCACCAGGTGCTGTGGGCGAGCCGCTTGAGCAGGCGAGCGAAGCCTTGGGGGGGTTGCTTCGTGAATCCGTAGTCGATGAGGCGCGGTTGTTTGGTTTTGTTGAGGCTGCCGATTTTGCGGGCAGGGTTGAAGAGATCTCCCGGTCGTTGGAGTACTTGCAGGTCGTCGCGGCGCAGGCGGTGGAACGGACCCGGAAAGTAGCACAGCAAGCGTCGCCGGGGGTCGTCCGAGTTCGGGGCCGGGCCAGGGTGGCGGACAGGGTGGACTGAACCAGAGCCAGCATCCGACGTGGGGCCAGCATCCGACGTGGGGCCAGGACCGAGGTGGCGCGGGTTTCCGTTGGTGAAGCACGCTCCATAAGCGCAGGAGCTTCCGTGGGCGGGGCAGGTTCCGTGACCGGTATGGAGTCGGCAACTCCGGCCGGTTCCGTAGTCGGTGCGGGTTCCGGAGGACGGGCCGCCGTTTCAAAAGTGAGTCCCCTGGATGACGGGTACCGGACTGCCGCTGAGTTCCTTCGGGCCCGGTTGCGGATCAGCATCGGTGAAGCCCGGCGCAGGCTCGCCCTCGCGGCCGATGTCCTGCCCCCCCAGACGGGAATGGCCGGGCAACAGATCCCGGCCCGGCGCGAAGTGCTGGCCGACGCCTCTCCTCAGCCTGGTACCGTCCCGGTCCGCGACGATCATCAGCACCGCCCTGGACACCGTCCGGCAACTCACCGATGAGGACACCATCACCCGGATGGAACACGCCCTCACCACCACCGCGATGGAATCCGACCCGGACTTCGTCGCCAAGATGACCAAACGCTGGACCGACGTCATCGACCAGGACGTGCCGAACCATCCGAGGAAGTTCTCCGCCAACTCCAAGGCGCGTTCCTCCGCCGCCGACGCCGCCACGGACTCCACCACCTCGAAATCTTCGCCACCGCCGAACAATACGAAACCCTCACCACCGCCATGAACACCGCCACCAACCCCAGACTCACCACCGGCAACAATCCCACCGGCAGCAATCACACCGGACCAGAACACAGACCAGGCAAACCAGACCTGGACCGCCGCAGCCGGGCCCAGAAACTCCTCAACGGCCTCGTCGGAGCCTGCGCCCTCGCCATGACCACCGGGAAACTGCCCTCCAACGGCGGCCTCCGACCCCCAACTCACCGTCACCATCGACCACCGCGACCTCTTCGAACAACTCACCCACAACTCACGACCTAGCGACCACGGCAACACCGGAGCGGCCGGGAACCGGCTCAGCACCGGCACAGCAACCTTCACCGGCCCGATCCACCCGAACACCATCCGCAAAATCGCCTGCGACGCCGACATAATCCCCCCCGTCCTA
>BBFS01000168.1 GCA_001313365.1 Paenarthrobacter nitroguajacolicus JCM 14115 | reverse complement strand
GCCACGCAAAGCATCATAAGGACTCATCCTGTTCCCACACGTGTTGAAATTGACCCGACCGGCGGCATAGGGGGCAGTAGTACGACGGCGGTTGGTTGCCTCTCTGAGGTGACTCGCCGCCGTCGGGGGGTTAAGTGCCGCAGCGGTAGGTAATGAAACCGAAGCAATCGAACGCCAGCGCAGTTTTTGCTCAAGACAGGCACAATGTTCGCGCAGTGCACCAGGAGAGCCGGTCATGTCCGCCTCTTTTGGCTCCGCAAGCGCTGAAGCCGCCTCTCCGAAACTGAGTACAAACCGCCCCCCGTCCTGACTGCGGACACTGGTCGGCACCCAAGTAGACCCCCCCTGCCAAAAACTGAGTACTCGCCTGTGGGATGAGCGTATTCCCGACCCCTCGGTCGGGCGGAAAAGTGGGGTACATCCAAGAGTAGCCACGGCTCCGCGCTTGGTTGAACTATTGGGGCATCGCTTCATCCGACAACACCGATCGGATGCTGGGGGTTGCGATGCGGCTCCCCCCCGGGACGTAGATCAACCAAGGAGTCTTATTATGCGCAAGCTTTCCAAGAAGAGCCGGATCACAGCAGCAGTCGCCGGCGTGGCACTGGTGGCAGTTGGCGGCGGAGCTGCCTACGCCTACTGGACCACCACGGGTTCGGGCAGCGGCGAGGCCACCAATGCGCCTGGCGGCGGAACCGTCACCCTCCACGCTACATTCGCCGGCGGACTCGCTCCGGGCAACCAGGTGAATGTGGCCTACTCGGCAGACAACGCGACAACCTCCAGTACCGTGGTGGGGGGGCCTCAGCGCCAACGTCACCACTAATGTGGCGACCTGTCTTCCGGCCTGGTTTGAGGTCACTGCTGTCACCACCAACACCCCCCGTGGCAGCAAATTCCACCGGGACCTCCGTGGGCAGCGGCATCCTGAAGTTCAACGACAGCACAACGGAGAACCAGGACGCCTGCAAGGGCGCAGTGGTGACGGTCAACGTCACCAGCCTGTAGCACCTGCCGCGCGGACCACCTTCCGAGTGGTGGTCCCCCCCGGCCCTGACCTTCCCTGTTGCCTGCACGTCATCGCCTGAAAAGAGCCTCCATGGACCCCCCCGACCAAAGCGCGCCGCGTCACCGCACCTGACCGGCCCGTTGCACGGCGCCGGCCTTCCACTACGGGCGTTGTTCCTGGTGCTGGTGGTGGCGCTCATGCCCATGGTGACGCTGGCCGCCAGCGGTGGGCAGGACAACGCCGTGGCGAATGCGGCCAGCGTATCCAAAGGGATCACGGTGACGCTGTCTCCCTCCAGCCGCACCGTGGACCAGGGGGCAATCTGCCAGCTATACGGTGGCTGCTTCATCGGTCGGAGGCTTCACCGGTCAGGTGACTTTCTCCGTCGTCGGCCTTCCAACAGGAACGGCGGCCGCGTGGCAACCGTCGTCGGTGTTCCTCTCCTCCGGCAGCACAGCCCAGGCGACCCTGAACGTGACCACGGCCCCCCCTAACGCCCCCCCTGCAGGAAAGACTGGCTTCACGCTGAAAGCAACAAGCGGAACAACCCAGGCGTCATCGCAGGCGCAACTGCACGTGCTGGAAGCCAAACGGACTTTCGATGTTTCCGGCTCGGTCGACGGCATGCTGGCTCCCGGAGTCTCCAGGCCTCTGGACCTGCAAGTCTCCAACCCGAGCAACAAAAGCATCGCGGTGACCAACCTGACCGTGGCTATCAGCCAAGTGGTCAGAACCACCACCGCAGTAGCTGCCAACCTGCCCTGCACCACTGCGGACTACAAACTCAGCCAATACTCCGGCCAGTATCCGTTGACCGTGGTGCCGGGCACCCGCTCATTGTCGGCCCTGGGTGTTTCCCAATCGGCGTGGCCCCGGATCCAGATGCTCGATACCGCCCAGCTCCAAGACGGTTGCAAAGGCGCGACCCTCAAGCTCACGTACTCAGGCACGGGACAGGCGAACTGACATGACTGCGACAGTCCGAACTCCCCCCCGCATTCCCGGCAATGGACGGCTGGCCCGAACAGCCGCCGCCACCGTTGCCCTCTGCATCCTGGGCGGCGCAGGGACCGCTTACGCTTACTGGGCTTCGACGGGCACCGGAAGCGGATCAGCAACGAATGGCACCATGCAGGCCGTCACGGTGGACGCCTTGGTCCCGGGCGATACCCTGCAAACCAGCTTGGTCCCCGGTGGAACTGCCGATGTCATTCTCCGTGCCACCAATCTCAACGCCCACGCCGTCACCATCTACGGCATTGCGGCGAATGGTCCCGTGACTGCCGATGCCGCACACCCCGGGTGCACCACCACCGGGGTGACGTTTACGCCCCCCCGCCAACACCGTTGACGCCACCGGTAACCATCCAGGCGAATACGTCCATCCTTTTGACGCTCCAAGGGACGGCCAGTATGAGCGCGGGTTCGCTATCTGCCTGCCAGGCGCCCAGTTCAACGTTCCCGTGACGCTGGAGGTTCGGAAGTGAGCAAGCATCGCCGGTCAACGGGCCCAGGGGCCACTTTTGGCCTCTGGAACAGAATTGCCGTGATCGTGGCAGGTATTCTCCTCGTCTCATGGGGGGGAGGGCCGGCCGCCACCGCCTTCTGGGGCTCGATCAGCGGGGGCCCCCCCGGAGCCGCCAAGGCGGACACCGTAGCCCAAGGCTCCAAACCCGTCACCACTGTTTCCGGGGGCAACGTGACGGTCACCTGGGCAGCCAGTACGACGGCGGCAGGACGGTCCGTGACCGGCTACAGCATCGCCCGCTACGCCACGGCGACGGCGGGTAGCAGGATCGCTGCGGCAGGCACGTGTACTGGAACAGTCGCCGCTCTTATTTGCGCGGACAGCAATGTTCCTACCGGCACCTGGTACTACACGGTCACGCCGTTGCTATCGGCATGGCAAGGCGCCGAAAGCACGCGGAGCGCCGCGACGGCCGTGGACGCCACTGCGCCTGGAGCTCCTGTTATCACTGCTCCTGTGTACGTGTATTCCGGCAATGTGAACAACGTGCCCGTCAGCGGCACCGCCGAACCCGGTTCAACCGTGGTGCTCACGGTCACTGGTGCCGGGGCCCAACCTTTGACGGAAACCATGACGCTAACGGTTCCGGAAACTGGACGGCACCACTCCTGAACATGAGCGCCTTCAACGAAGGAAATATCAATTACTCAGCCCGTGCAACGGATGCAGCCGGCAACACCAGCCCTGCAGGTACGGCAGATTCCACGAAGACGTGACTGCACCGACGGTGACCGGGGTTCGGTTGAACAACGGCGGAGCCACGGCCGGCAAGGTTGAGGCAGGCGATTACGTAACGCTGACATTCTCCGAGCCGCTCAAGGCCAGCACCATCTGCAGTACCTGGACCAGCCCCCCCGCCAGCACACAAACTGTGAGCGGCAACGGGAACAACCGGGTTGTGGTGAATGTCAGTGCTAACAACGCTCTCTCCGTGACCACCAATAGCTGCCCGGTGCTCAGAGTAGGCTCGGTTGCTCTCGGAGGAGACTACACATCGAGCAATTTGAGCTTCAATACAGCTAACAGCGGCGGCATTTTGCACTGGAGCTCGACATCCCAAACACTCACCGTCACTCTGGGTGGAGGGAGCGCGGGAGGGGCGACCCTTACTTCGACCACTATCTTCCCGACTTACACCCCCCCCGCCTCCGACCTGACTGACGTCGCCGGCAACCAGCTTGGCACCTCGTCGGTACCAGGAGCCCCCCCGTCCCGCTTCTGATCTCAGGAATTTGTCCGCAGACAGTGCCCCCCCTCGCATACGTGATGAGGGGGGGCACTATCTGTACCTAATGCCGGGGGGCAGCCCTAAAACCCGGGCGTAACCTTGAAGCGGACGCCAGCGCCGCCGTCGTACGTTTGATCCTGCGACGAAAGGCGAGCTGCCACTTGAAGGCTGTAGCGGAAATGTTCACGATGGGTCCTGGAAACAAGGACCACCATCCGCACTCCGCTGCGCAGTAGGTGTGTTTGTCCCGCTGATTACCTTGACCCTGCTGGGTCGACTGGACCTGGCAGTGTTCGCCTCCTTCGGTGCTTTCACCGGAATTTACGGCAGGAACGAACCCCCCCACAGCGTGCGTTTCCGGAGCCAGTTGCGCGCCGGCGGCTTCATGCTTTTGATCGTTCTTCTGGCCACACTCATGGCCCGTTTTGCGCAGGCCGCGGGCATGGAAGGTGCAGCCTATTCCTGGCTCCTGACGGCTGCCACCACTGTGGTGGCCGGTGTCTGCTCCGTGGTGGTGGCCGCTTGGCGGCTCCGGCCCGGCGGCTCGCTCTTTCACATTTTTGCCTTCGCTGCCATTGCCTCCATCGCCGCGCAACCTCCCCCCCTCTGGGAAGCAATGCTGGTGGCGGTGGGGGGGACCACAGTCTTTTGCTTGCTCATCGGCATGTCTTCGCGCGTGCTCAGAAGCCACCGGACACCGTGGAAGCGGCCTCCGCGCATCCGTCACACCGCAGCTGAGCGCCGGGCGATCTGGCTTGAGGGCGGTGGTTATCTCGTTGCAGCAGGCCTGGCGGGGACCATCGCAACGTTGGTTGGGGAGCGACTCGGGTTCGGGCACACCTACTGGGCCATGGTGGCGGCGGTGGTTCCGTTGGTGGGCCACTCGACGCGTCACAGGGTCAGTCGTGGCATCCAAAGGATCGCGGGAACGGTGATCGGACTGGTGCTGCTGGCCGGCATTCTCTGGCTCAACCCTGCACCGTGGGCCATGGTCCTGGTCATTGCTGCGTGCCAGTTCGGGGCGGAGATGTTCATCGCGCGCCAGTATCTGGTGGCGCAGGTCTTCGTGACGCCGCTGGCCTTGATTGCCACGCTGTTGGCCGCGCCGGTTGATCCGGCGTTGCTGCTCCGTGACCGCATCATCGAAACCGTCATTGGTGCCGCCGTCGGAGTGGCGGTTGTAGTGGCTCCTGCTGTTTGGCGGCGTCTGCGGGCGGGTGGG
>BBFS01000167.1 GCA_001313365.1 Paenarthrobacter nitroguajacolicus JCM 14115 | reverse complement strand
AACAGCCCCGCCGGGCCTGGTCGGGCGCCCCCCCTGCCCGATCAGGTCCGCCGGTAAAGCCCTACCCAACAACGAAAGGAACGCCAGGCAATGAGCACCATCACCAGCATCAACGAACCCGCAGTCCAGGTCCGGCGTTCCGCCGCGCAGGCCATTGAAACCGCAGCACCAGTTTCTGAGGCGGATACCGCGGTGACGTCCGCCTCCGCGACCCGGCCCAACGCCGTCGTGATTCCCCCGGAACCTGCCGCCGCAACTACGGTCAGCGGCAAGCCGAGTGCTCTTCGACGGGTTGCCGGCAAGGTGGTTAAGGGAATCGGTGTGGGCATGCTGGTCCTTGCTGCCGTGGTGTTCCTCTTCCTGGCCATCGGGCCGCGGGTCTTCGGTTATCAGACCTCAACCATGCTGACCGGGTCCATGGCCCCCCCGCTTATCAACCCGGGAGACGTCGTCGTGACCGTCCCCCCCACGCCCGTCGCGGACATCAAGGTAGGCGATGTCATCACCTACCACATCCCCCCCGTCGAAGACCAGCGTGTGGAAACCCACCGCATTACAGAGATCACCACCACCGCAGATGGCGGCGTCGCGGTGCAAACCAAGGGCGACGCCAATAACGGCATCGACCCCTGGATCGCCACCCTCCAAGGCAAAACCGTGGACAAGCAGATCGCCACCATCCCGTACGTCGGCAACGCCATCCGCGCCCTCCGCGAACCGATCGTCATGAACACCCTCATGTACGGCGCACCCGCCATCCTGGTCATCGGAATGCTCGCCTCCATCTGGACTAAAGAGCCCACCAAGTCAGCGCCGGAAGACGCCGCAGCACCTCAGGCAGCAAGCGGTGAGTGAGGACCCGGTCCCCCCCACGCCGGCGGCGATGACCCTGGAACCGTGCAGGCTGCAGGCGCTGGCTGACGAGTTGGGAGATTCCACGCCAGCGCTCCGCTTTCTCTCTACGTACCTGTCCATGCTGCCTGACCGGATTCGCAGTATCTCCAGCGGCCTGTGCACGCACGACGTCAACGCGAGCATGGACGCCATCCTGAGCCTCAAGATCACCTCGGGCATGGTTGGCGCCTTGGAAACAGAGGGCCAGTGCCGAGCCATGGAAATGATGATCCGCGAAGACCACTTTGATTCCGCCGTTCAGGCGTTCACGGCGCTTCAAAACTCGACGGACCGCTGTTTTGCTGCAGGACCGCAGTTGCTGGGGGGGAAGCGCGGGAGTCGCTCTGCTCCACGCCCCGGACTAGCTTTTAGCGCTCAAGGCGCCGTTCAGCGCTCAGCCAGGACGCCGGTGTCGGCGGTCCGGACCTCATGCGGCACGAGGAACAGCGCGGCCACGGCCAACACACCGGCGGCAGCGAACACGTAGAAACCGGCAGGGTAGGCAATGTTCGCGGCGACCAGGGTTCCCGTAACTGCAGGTCCAACGATCGCGCCGAGCCGGCCCACTCCTGCGGCGAATCCCAGCGCGGTTCCGCGGAGCCGGGGTGGGAACAGCTGGCTGACCCAGGCGTAGACCAGCACCTGCGAGCTGAAGACAAAAACGCCGGTGACAAACACGGCAGCGTTGAGGAGGAACTCATTCGGGATCTTGACGCTCAAAATTGCCAGGAACACCGCGGACAACCCGAACCACATCAGTACGATCTTCTTTGTCCCGTGTTTGTCGGCCAGAATACCGGCAACGAACAGACCCGCGACGGCACCGAGGTTCAGGACAAGCAGCAACGTCAGGCCAGTGCTCACGGGGGTATCCGGCGGCCGCCATCAGCTGCGGAAGCCACGTGTTCAGGCCGTAAACCAGCAGCAGCCCCCCCATGAATGATGCGATGCCAATGCCCACGGCAACCATGGGATAGGGCTTCTGCAGGAGGTCGCGGAAGCCGGTCTTTGGCTTTGTGCCCGTTGAATGCTCGACGGCGGTTGTTGTGTTCGCGGGTTCACGCGCCTTCAGTTCGCTGCTCTTGGCCGGGCCGGTCTTGGCGGAGGCTGCTTCGGGGGAGCGATTCCGGCAGCTTGACCCACAGGAAGGGCAGGAGCAGCAGCCCGGCTACACCGCCGATGATAAACATGAGTCGCCAGTTCGGAACGATGAAAATGGCCAGGAGTGCCGTCGCTACAGCGCCAACGTGGTACCCGGTCATCGTCCGGGTGGTGGACTTGCCGGCTGACCCGGCTGGAGCGTAGTCGTTGATGTATGCCAGGGCCGCGGGGAGGCAGGCGCCCAAGCCCAGCCCGGCCAGCATACGAAGCAGCGAGAAGACGGCGACGTTCGGGGGGGCGAAGGCAACTCCGATGGTGAACAGCGAGAAGCTTGCCACGCAGGCGATCAGCAGTTTACGGCGTCCGAATTTGTCTGAGAGCGGCGCGATGAAGAGAGCGCCAAGGCCCACGCCCACCAAGGAGATGGTGGCGGCGAAAGTGGCTCCGACTGCGTCGAAGCCTAGCTCGCCGGTCTTGATGAGTGTCGGGATGACGGTGCCCAGGACCACCAGGTCGAAGCCGTCCAGCACCATGGCCAGCCAACAGAGCCAGACAGGCCATTGGGAGCGGCGGGCAGATGACATCGTTGGCATAGCGTCCTCGGTACTTCTTGGTGGTTGGTGCCGACCACAGAACGTTCGGTCAGTCATGAGAGTTGTATCACCGCATCATGTTGCCTGGCACACGTTCTACCATTGAATGGAAAACAGCTCAGGGGGTACATGTCACTGAGTGACCAAGTAGCAGTGGTCAGGCGTGCCCGAGAACTATGACCCAGAACGCTGACCGATAAACCAGGAGTCCATGTGGCCAACTCAGCATCCGGCGATTCCGTGGTGGACCGTGTTGTGCGGGTCATGGAAGCTTTCCCGGAAGGGGGGGCGACCTCCCTTCAATTGAGCGAACTGGCCGACCGCGCCGGACTTCCGCTGTCGTCAGCTCACCGGCTGGTCCGGCAACTTTCCGAGCATGGTCTGCTGGAGCTTGGTGCCGGCGGGACTGTTCGCCTGGGACTGCGTCTGTGGGAGCTCGTCAACCGGAATTCGCCCACGCTGGCTCTGCGACAGGCAGCCATGCCCTTCATGGAAGACATTCAGCAAGTCCTCAACCAGAACGTGAATCTGGCTGTGCTTGACGGATGGGAAGCCCTTTTTGTGGAGCGGCTTTCCCGGCGGGGGGGTCGGTAGCCAACCGGGCGCGTATCGCCGGGCGGATGCCGGTCCACATTTCCTCTGCGGGTCTTGCCTGATGTCCCACCAGCCGCGTGAAGTGCAGGCGGAGTACCTCGAGCAGTTCGCAGATCCGGCTGGAAAGGTGAGCGCCGACGTCGTGCGTCATTTCCTGGCCGAAGCCGCACAACAGGGGTACGCGCAACTGGCTGGCGTGGTGGATCCGGACACGTGGGGCATTGCCGTGCCGGTGATCAATGCCAAGCGTCGAACCGTGGCGGCGCTCGGAGTAGTGGTGCCCCCCCTTGCGGAGATGCGGCTGCAGGCTCTGGTGCCCGCGCTCCAAACAGCGGCCCGGGGGGATCGGCCGCCACTTGGGGGGACTAGCTCGTCCTTCCGTTCAACGGAATTGTTGTAACGCCAATCACGCCATGCGGGCCACACTGATTCCAGATTCATCCGCTTCCGAGTAAGCCGGGATCCGCAACGAAGCGAGGAAAACCATGGCACGTACACCAATCACCACCCAAGTCGCCATCATGGGCGCAGGTCCCGCGGGCCTCATGCTCTCGCACTTGCTGGCCAAGCAGGGCATCGAATCCGTGGTGGTGGAGATCCGCAGCCGTAAGGAAATTCAGGAGACTGTCCGCGCTGGAATTCTCGAGCACGGCACCGTTAACCTGCTGGTCGATTCCGGCGTTTCGGACCGCGTGTTGCGCGAAGGTGACCGGCACGACGGCATTGAACTGCGCTTCAACGGTGAGAGCCATCGCATCAATTTCAAGGAACTCGTGGGTGAGTCCGTGTGGTTGTACCCGCAGACGGACGTGTTCATGGACCTCGCCGCGAAGCGCGAGGCCGACGGCGGCGACGTCCGATACAGCGTCACCGACACCACTGTGCACAACCTCGAAGGCAAGCCGAAAGTCTGGTTCACCGACGCCGACGGTCAGGATTTCGAAGTCCAGGCCGACTTCCTGGTGGGTGCCGATGGGTCGCGCAGCCACTGCCGCTTCCAGATCCCCCCCGAAGCAAACCGCAAGTGGTACTTCCACGAGTATCCGTTCGCATGGTTCGGGATCCTCGCTGAGGCCCCCCCGCAGCGCCGACGAGCTCATCTATGCCAACTCTGCAAACGGCTTCGCTTGATCAGCCAGCGCACCGAAACTGTTCAGCGCATGTACTTCCAGTGCGACCCTAAGGAAAACGTTGCCGACTGGGACGACGAACGCATCTGGTCCGAGTTCCGCAAGCGCGTCAACGGCAACGGCTTTGAGCTCAAGGAAGGACCCGTCCTGGAAAAGATGGTCCTGCCTTTCCGCAGCTTCGTGCACACCCCCATGCGTCACGGCAACCTTTTCCTCGCGGGCGACGCTGCGCACACCGTCCCACCCACCGGCGCCAAGGGCCTCAATCTGGCCATCCACGACGTCAAGGTGCTCTTCGAAGGCCTCGATTCGTTCTACTCGAACGGTTCGACTGCGCTGCTCGATTCCTACAGCGAGCGGGCCCTGGACCGTGTGTGGAAGGCCCAGCACTTCTCTTACTGGATGACGTCCATGCTGCACACCGTTCCCGGAGCCGACGACTTCGATCGCGCCCGACAGCTTGGCGAGCTTCACTCCGTTGTCACATCTGAGCACGCCAAGGCGTATCTGGCTGAGTCGTACACAGGCTGGCCGACTTCGCGGTAGGTCTGGTTGCAGGTCTGGTCGCTGGTCGCAAGTAGGCGGCACCGGCGCACCCGGGTGAAGCGGGTGGCAGGCAGCACCCGGGTGAGCAGGCAACAGGCAGCATCCGCGCGCACCCCCCCGACTCACGTCAGCCGGGCTACACCACC
>BBFS01000166.1 GCA_001313365.1 Paenarthrobacter nitroguajacolicus JCM 14115 | reverse complement strand
CAACGACCGCGGCGATGATGACGACCCACAGCCAGGCCGCGCCGTTGGGAAGCTCAGTGATGTAGGAGACGATCTGGCCGCGAACTCGCGGCTGCCCGAAACCGGCACCCCCCCGGCAATATCGGCGAAGCTGAACACCAGCACCGCCCCCCGGCCGAAAGAGTCCAGACCAGGCTCGCCACCGAGGCCAGCACCATGATCCGGCTGAACGCCGGATGCTCATCAGCGGCCGCGATCTCCGCCGCGGATAGGTCCGCCGTGCGGGACCCGGATCCGCGGCCCTTGCGGCCCCGCAGTACCGGCGGCACGATGAAGGCCGCGAAGAACAGGGCGCCGATGGTGGCCGCAGCTGCTACGTTCTGCACTGTCTGGGCCACGCCGTAGCCCCCCCACCGGACCAAAGCGCCGGATCCCGGGTTTCCGCCGGCAAGGTCCCCCCTGCCGTAGGCCGTCGCCACCAGGACCACGATCACGGCGATCACGCCGGCCGCGGCCAGCCACCGCAATTTCGGCGAGGTGGTTGGGCTGCCGCTGGCAGCGGGGGGGCTTTCAAAGCCACAATGGTTCCTTAACGCTGGTCCCGTACCTGCCCCTCCATGGCCTGGGAGTCAGGCGGCGCCGATGCAGTCCGGCGCCATTCAAGATTATCTGTAGAGTTGTTCAGACGTTAATCGGTGGCCGACGGACACCTTCCGATCCAGGCAGTACGGCCTGGTCAGGCACGGACCGCACGTCAGAAGGCAAATGCGACGCATTAGCAGGTAGAGGTAGTCTTAATGAATGACCGGAACAGCACAGGCAACGCCGACGCCCAGCCAGCCGGGCAGCGACTGCGCCGTTCGGCTGGTCGATGCCGAAAAGGTCGAGGCCGTCCGGTCCCGAATGCCAGCGGACACGGACGTGACGGATCTCGCGGTGATTTTCGGGCTGCTCTCGGACCCGGGACGGGTCAGGATCCTCATCGCGCTGCTCGAAGGGAGATGTGTGTGTGCGATTTGGCCGCCACCACAGGTTGAGCGAATCCGGTGTTTCCCATGCGCTGCGCCTGCTGCGCGGCCCGCGGGTGGTGCAGGTCCGTCGGGCCGGCCGGATGGCCTACTATTCATTGGCCGACTCGCACGTGCGCATGCTGCTCGATCTAGGTCTCACGCACGTCGGACACGCCGGTCTGGACCGCCTGAAAATGGTCAGCAACAACTAACTTACGCCCCTGACCAGGCCGCCGTGGCCGGACGGGGTCACTGATATGGGTGAGCCTGGAGTAGAGGGCCCGGTATGGCTCCCCCTCGTTGCCGCCTTCGCTGGGGGGGAGTATCTCGCACCGAACCTGCAGCCTGTTCCCCCTGATCCCTGCCCTGACACTGCTGGCCGCGGTCCTCTACCTCGCCGGCGCGATCAGTCTCTGGCGGCAGGGCCGGCACTGGTCCCCGATACGCACCGCCTCGTTCCTGTTCGGCTGCCTGGCCATCATCGTCGTCATGGGAGCCGGAATTGAAGGGTACGGGCTGCGGATGTTCTCCATTTTCATGTTCCAGCAGCTGACCCTGATGATGGCTGTCCCGCCCCCTGCTGGTCATAGGATCCCCCCCGGTACCTTGCTGCTGAGGGCGACCCCCGCACAACCTGCTGGGCCGGCCGGTCCTAAAGCTTGCCCTCTGGGGGGGCCTTCGGTCGCGTGCGGGCCGGTGGGCCATTCACCCGGCCTTCATGGTGCCGCTGTTCCTGCTCAGCTTCTACGGGGTCTATTTTTCCGGGCTCGCGGACCTGCTGCTGCCGAACTGGTATGGCCATGTGGGGCTGGAATTGTTGTTCCTGGCCGCGGGCATCCTCTTCACGGTGCCGCTGATTTCCGCTGACCCGCTGCCGAGCAGGCAGACACACTTCGGCCGGTTGTTGGACATCTTTGCCGAGATGCCGCTGCATGCCTTTTTCGGTGTCGTGATCATGATGGCCACCGCGCCCATGGTCAAGTTTTTCGCCGCGCCGCCGGAGAGCTGGAACGTGGACCCCATGCAGGACCAAGGACTGGCCGGCGGGCTGGCCTGGTCCTACGGGGGGGAGCTGCCGGGAGTGCTGTTGTTGATGTTCATCCTGGTTCGCTGGCAACGGGACGAGGCCCGGGGCTGGGTCAAATCCGAACGCAAGGCTGCGGTAGCGGGGGGGACCCTGACCTGGACGCCTACAACGAATACCTGCAACAACTGGCCAACCGCCCGGTGCGCCGACGATGACATTACCTGACACTTCAACACCGGCCGCCGATCAGGCGCAGCACCCCCGTATTGCCGGCATTGGGGGCCCTGTGGGATGCTGCGCTGGGCCTGGCGGCAGCTGACCAGCATGCGAACGGCCCTGTTCCTGCTGCTCCTGCTCGCAGTGGCCGCCGTGCCGGGCTCGCTGTTCCCGCAACGATCAGCAATCCCGCCCTCGTTACCCGGTACATCAAGGACAACCCGGCCTACGGGCCGGTCCTGGACGTGCTGCAGATGTTCGATGTCTACTCCTCCGTGTGGTTCTCAGCCATCTACATCCTGCTCTTCATCTCCCTGATCGGCTGTGTCGTTCCCAGGCCCGCACCCACTACAAAGCCTTGCGCTCCCAGCCGCCACGTACCCCAAAACGGCTCTCCCGGCTGCCCGAGTATGGCACCTTGATCCTGCCCGCTGGGGACGGGATCACCGCGGCCGCCGCGATAGCGGACGCCGCGGACGTGCTGAGGAAGCGCGGCTACCGGGTCGAGGTCAGGGACCGGGATGGGCTGCGTCCCTCTCTGGGTGCCGAGCGTGGGTTTTTGAAGGAGGCCGGCAACCTGGTGTTCCACACCTCGCTGATCGGGGTGCTGGTGTGTGTGGCCATCGGCGGGATGTTCGGCTATCGGGGGGACAGAAGATCCTCATCGAAGGCGGCACTTTCGTCAATACCCTGGTCAGCTACGATGCCTTCACCCCGGGAATCAACTTCAACACCGCCTGGCTGGATCCTTTCGCCGTCACTTTGGAGAGCTTCGAGGTCCGTTTCGACAGGGAATCACGCCAGCAGTTCGGCCAGCCGATCGACTTCACCGCCGAGCTGAGCACCAAGGACGGAGCGGAGTCCCCCCCGGCACGGGAACAGACCCTGAAAGTCAACGAACCAGTCTATTTCGGTGAAACCGGGGTGTTCTTGGTCGGCAACGGCTACGCCCCCCCGGTCGTCACCGTCAAGGACGGCACCGGGAAAACCGCCTTCAGCGGTCCCGTGGTGTCCATCCCCCCAACGACGGGGTCTACACCTCTTCGGTGGTCCTCAAGGTCCCGGACGCCGCACCATCCCAGCTGGCTTTGTCGGGTTCTTCCTGCCCTCGGCCATCAAGAACGACCAGGGCGTGTCCTACAGCTTCGACCCCGATCCCCTGAACCCGCAGCTGAGCCTGAACTCGTACTACGGGGGGGACCTCGGGCTGGACACCGGAGCGCCGCAAAACGTGTACGTCCTGGACGTGGCCAAGCTGACCCAACTCAACGGCAGGGACCTTCCCGCCGGCGGCATCACGCTTCAACCCGGTGCAACGTACACGCTGCCCGAAGGCAAGGGAAGCATCAGCTTCGACGGGCTTAAACGCTACATCGGGGGTGGATGTACGCAGTACCCCCCCCGCCCAGGGCTGGGTGCTGGTATTTTCGCTGCTGGCCGTGGCAGCTCATGGTCTCCCTGTATGTGAACCGGCGCCGGGTATGGGTCCGCGCCGGCACCCACGTGGACGGCAGGACGATGGTCGAATACGGCCTTCTGGCCCGCGGAGAAGACCACCGCCTAGCCGCCGAGGCGACGGCGATCCGCGCACTGTTGGCACGGCAATGGCAGCTCCAGGAGGAACAGGATGGCGTATAGGTTCCTTCTGTCCTGGCGTTGGGCGGGTTGGCTGCTGCTGGCCGCATTATTCGCCGCGGCATGCATTGCTGGGGGGGAACTGGCAGATGGAGCGCCGGAATCAGACCGTGACCGAAATCCGCAGGTCCAGCAGAACTACGACAGAACCCCGGTGCCGTTCCAGGATGCCCGCGCCTCCTTTGACGTCGCCGACCCCGACGCGAAGTGGAGAACGGTTGTAGTGTCAGGGCGGTACCTTGCCGAGGACCAGAGAATCATCAGGAACCGACCCAACAATTCCGTTGCCGGATACGAGGTAGTGGTGCCGCTCCGGCTTGCTTCCGGTGAAACGATCGCAGTCAACCGGGGGGGCTGGCTGCCGATCGGCAACACCCGGCCCGGGTACCCCCGATGCCGTGCCCGCACCACCAGCGGGAGAAGTCTCGGCGGTCGTACGGATCAAACCCTCCGAGCCCGATCTGGGTCGTGACGCACCCGAGGGCCAGTTGGCCAGCATCGACCTGTCCTATTACGCGAGCCAGCTGGGGGGTACCCGTTGCTGGCAGGCAGCTACGGGGTCATGGCCTCGGAGTCCCCCGCAGCCTGCCACAGTCCCGCAACCACTCGCCCCGCCGGCCGTCAAGGAAGGCTCGAACCTGTCCTACGCCCTGCAGTGGATCACCTTCGGCGTCTTGGCTTCGTGGGTTTCGGTACATGGCACGGCAGCAGGCCCGCATGCACCGTGAGGAACGGGACATGCCCGACGAATCCGCGGAGACCGCAAGCACCGCCCAGCAACCCCGTGCTCCCGCCCCCCCGCGCAAACGCTCCCGCGTCGAGGAAGAAGACGCCCTGCTGGACTCGATGGGACTCTGACCAGGCACGGCAGGCCCGACGGGAGAGGGTGCCCCCCCGGAACGGCTAGGGCATCCCCCCCGGCCAGGCGGAGATCACCCG
Organism: Paenarthrobacter nitroguajacolicus JCM 14115; assembly: GCA_001313365.1. Next base: position 583 of record BBFS01000166.1, on the reverse strand, counting down.
GTGTGCCGGGAACGATCCCATGGCCGGGATCGTTGACCCCTTAGCTGCAAATCTGAAGATACGGTCAAGCGTCTCAGAACAGCACCGAGCCGGGCGTCCCTGACCGAGGCCGACAACCCCTAAGTCACGAAATTGTAACGATGATGCTTTGCAGCTACTATTAATTCAGGTTTTTCTGTATTGAGACCCTTGATGCCCCCCCGCGCTGGACCCCGCCGGGGGGGCATCAAACGACTATCCCTTTTTGACGGCGGGGGGGGTGGAGGACCCAGAATCGGCAGCAAGCCTGCCTTGGGGGGGTGAAGCCGTGATGTCGGTGGCCTGAAAGCCGCCGGGCACGGCCGGGCATTTTTCCTTGGCCCGAACCCGACAGCTAACTTCGCAGGCGAACCGAAAGGATCCCCCCCCTTGCCTTCTGTACCCCCCCCATGGCCGCCGCCGAAAACCAACCTCCGGATTCGCGCCCCCGCACGGCCGTCTCGATGAAATCCCCCCACTACCGGCCGTCACCGGCCCCCTGCCAGAGGCAGAAGCGCGGGGGGGAGCCGGCGCAAACAGGTCACGGCCGCCGCTACGCTGAGCG
>BBFS01000165.1 GCA_001313365.1 Paenarthrobacter nitroguajacolicus JCM 14115 | reverse complement strand
CCCGCCGCCGGTCCGTTCCCAACGAGGATTCCCAAGGGGCGGCGGCCCCACCAGGCGGGTGACGTCCTTGACCGCTTCGCCGATGTTCGCGGCGTCGTCGATGGTGGAGTAACTCAGGCTGGATTCGGCGCCTGGCACCGGCGGAAGGGCCGGGGGGGCCGAGCCGGTGGCGATGACCAACTGGTCGTAGGAGAACTCCATGCCATCCACGGTGGTGACAATCCTTGCATCGGCGTCAATGAAGCTGGCCGCCTGCCCGAAGCGGACCGAGACCTGGGGGGGAGTTCGGCGAGTTCCAACAAGGCGTCCGGGCACTCGTCGCGGTTACTGAGCACAGTGATGGTTCCGTGGAAAGCGCGCTGCCGGGATTCGGACGCTCCGGCTAGTCGCCGCACCAAAGCCTGGGCCGCGGGACCTGCCCCTGCAATGACGATGTGGAGGGAAGGTGCGGACGGGATGGCGGACATGTTTGGCCCTTTCGCTCATGTGACCTGCTGTTGATCATCAGCCTAGGGGGCCGGTTTTTCGCGGGTGTTTCGCCGCTGTTGCCATCTTTGGCCGATCCGTAGCGTGCTGTTTACCGGCCGGTAATAACGTGGATCACATTGCGCGCGCGGACCGTTCTGCCCCCCCGGCCGCCGTGGTGGCATGATGGGCGCATGAGCCAAGTCACGTGCGATCTGACTGTTTCACTGGATGGATTTGTTGCTGGCCCCCCCAACCAGCGCGTGGAGGAGCCGTTGGGCGACGGGGGGAGAGCTCCTGCACAGATGGATGTTCGAAGAGCCCGAGACGAATGCGCCGGAGATCGCAGGGATTCTCGCGGCCGGTGCGTTCATCATGGGACGCAACATGTTTGCGGGGGCCTGGACCAGCGGCGTGGGACACGGAATGGCGGGGCTGGTGGGGCGAGGAACCGCCTTATCACGCACCCGTTTTCGTGCTCACCCACCATCGCCGTGAGTCGTTGGAGATGGAAGGCGGGACGACCTTCAACTTCGTCACCGACGGCATCGAATCGGCATTGGCGCAGGCCCGCGAAGCTGCCAGGGACAAAGATGTAGCCATTGCCGGCGGAGCGCAGACCGCCCGCCAGTATCTTTCGGCCGGGCTCATGGACGAGCTGCGGCTCCACATTTCACCCATGGTCCTGGGTGGTGGTGAGCGATTGCTCGACGGCGTGGGAATCCTGGAACTTGAACAGGCAGAGGTACGCGGGACTGGCCTGGTGACGCATGTGCGGTATCGGGTAATTCGCTAGTGGGTACGGTGCACCTCCACTGAAGCCCATGTACTGCTCCGCAAAGGTAGCAGCGCCATAGAGCAGTTTTTTCGAGGCTCGTGAAACCTTTTGGCCGTTCCCGGACAATACAGAGCATGGGGGGGAACGATGAAGCCGGCGATGCCCGGCTGTGGGAGAAGAGCCTCCAGGGCGACGGCGCCGCGTTCGGGTTGCTGTTCGATCGCCACCGGGACAGGGTTTTCCGGCATGCGTATCGCCTGGCCGGGAAACAGCAGGACGCTGAGGACGTCATGTCGACGGCGTTCCTTGAATTATGCGTTGCCGGAGGAAGGTGCGGCTCGTCGAAGGATCAGTTCTCCCGTGCTGCTGGTGACTACGACGAACCTTGCCCGGAATAGCAGTAGAGCCGCCCGCCGGTACCGCAGGCTCCTGGATTCCCTGCCGCGCGGAGAGCAGGTCGTCAACCCCCCCGCGGATCACGTGTTTCTTCAAAGCGAGATGGACCTTGACGCGGCCCGAGCCTTGTCCACCCTGAATGATCTGGACCTGCAACTGGTCAGCCTGGTCGTTTTCGAGGGATACACCATCGCCGCAGCCGCGGCCACCCTGGAGCTGACACCCGAGGCGGCGAAGTCCCGCATGCACAGGGCCCGACATCGAATGAAGACAGCATTGAATGGGATTGCCCAGCCCGCACCCGCCTTGGAAGGAGAACGGTGATGAACCAGCTTCAACCAAATGAAGTGCTGAGCCAGGCCCTCCGTGCCGAACTTGTCTCACGGGTCCAGAAAGCGTCACCCGCACACAAACGTAAACGCGCCCGTCTGTGGCTGGGTGCGGGCACTCTAGCGGGCCTCGGGCTTTTAGGCGGCGTGGGCGCGGCCGCCGCCGGATACTTCGTGATGCCCGGCAGCCAGAACGTCACGCCCTTATCCCCCCCACCCGTAACCGGGACCTATGAGGGAACAGCCACCATCGATCTCGGGGGAGCCGCCCGCCGGCACCACGGGAATAGAAATGCAGCTCACCTGCCTGACACCCGGATATCTGAAGATCGGTGAAGCGGGAGGCGGTGTGGATTGCACCAGCGAGGACCTGCTCTCAGGTCCACAGACGGTTGGTGGCATCAACGCGCTGCTGCCCGGCCAAAACAGCCTCACCATCAGCACGGGCTCCATCACTCGCTGGCAGATCACGGTGAAGTATGTGAACCAGGAAACCACGGACTGGGGGTGTCAACGAGGATGGGAAGTCCTATGGCATGGAAAACGAGAAGGGTGCTCCGGACCTGATAGCAGTGATAGCCACCAACGGCGCCCGCGGCTACGTCTACAGGACTGACGAAGAGGAGGCCAACGGGACCGCCGCGATGAGGACCTTCAGAAGCCCTGCGGACGCCTTGGCTTGGCAGGAGGCGCGCGGTAATAGAGCTGTGGCGATTCCTGTCTACGACGTGAACGGGAAAGAGGTGATTGGGGGGGAATTTGTCATCGGCGGTGGTGACGGGCATATGGTCGAGGTGCCGAACGAGGCCGCTCGTTGAGGAGTGGACAGAATGTCTGTCACCCGCTGTACACTGAACTATCGAACATATATTCGAATAAAGGTGTGTTGTGGGCGTGATAGTCGGCCCCCGCGTGATAGATGCGGGCTTTTCCCTGATGTCAGTGCTGCTGGCGCCTATCCCGGTGGCGGCGGGCTATCCGTCGCCCGCCCAGGACTACTTTGATGGTCGGATCGATCTCAATGAGCACCTGATCAAGGATGTCACCAGCACTTTCGTAGTGAGGGTGACCGGTGAGTCCATGGAGGGCGCCGGCATAAGTGACGGTGACGAGTTGATCGTCAACCGCGCGCTGGAGCCCAAGGACGGTCCGTCGTCGTGGCTGTCCTTGATGGCGAGCTGACCATCAAAAGGTTACGGGTCACGTCCTCAGGCGTAGTCCTGCAGGCCGATAATCCCAAGTATCCGGACATTCGCGTCCCTGCAATGTCGGAGTTGACCATTTGGGGTGTCGCCACCACGTGCCTGCATCACATTTAGTGCGCGCTTTTCCGCTAAATGGCAAGCCATCTCGGCCTGACGCTGGCGTCATTGCTCCTCAAGCAGCTTGCCGAACGCCTATGTGGCTTGGATGGCTTAGTCCCAAGTTTTCCCGAGATAATGCCCCCCCGGTAGGCAGGGGGGGAACTCGAAGCTGGAAGGACGCGTGTGATTTGCTGCGACAGCTCAGCTAACAGCCGGTGAACGGCGTTCGAGCAGGAGTGTGTCCCGCCAGTGGCCGGCGGCGGGGGGGCCGTATGTCATGCGGGCGATGCGGCTCCTGCTGCCGATGATCCGGAAGCCGGCGGCTTCGTGGACCCGGAGGCTGGAGTGATTTTCCGGGAAGATGTTGGATTGGATGGTCCACACTCCACCTTGTTCAGTGGAGTCGATGAGGGCCTGAAGGAGGGCTTTGCCGAGTCCGAGGCCGCGGGCTTCGGCCGCAACGTAGACGGAGTGCTCGACCACGCCCGCGTATACAGGCCGGGACGAGACGGCGGAGACGGCGGCCCATCCCAGAACGCCCTGCCGGCGGTTTCGGCGACGAGCCTGTGCGCCGGCAACCTGGAGGTGTTGAAGGATTCCCAATCGGGGGGGGCCTTCTCTTCAAAGGTCGCGTGCCCGGTCTCGATACCTTCCTGGAAGATGCGCTGCACAGCGGGCCAATCGGTTGGCGTCATGGTCCGAACTCCAAACCCGTGGTTCATAGGGCTGCGAGGGTTCCGGCGACGTCGTCCAAGGCTCCGGGGACCAGCGAGTAGTACGCCCAGGTGCCGCGCTTCTCGCGATGCAGTAGACCAGCCTCGACCAGGATTTTCAGATGGTGGGAGACAGTGGGCTGACCGAGATCCAGCGGTTCGGTGAGGTCGCAGACACAGGACTCCCCCCCGCCGTCGGCGCTTGACGATGGAGAGCAGCCGCAGCCGGTTGGGGTCTGCCAGCGCTTTGAACACCACGGCCCGGCGCTGAGCTTCGTCAGCGCCAAGGGTTGGGGCGGCCGGCGGGCAGCATGTGGTCTGCGTGTCCGGTTCAAGCAGGGGCAGCGAGGTCATCTACCTATTATGCCGCAACATTGACATTCATCAATGTTTAGGCCGATGTCGACGCCGGCTCTAGTGCTTGGCTGCTTCGGAGTGAGGGATAACGACGTCATCGGCGGCCCGGCCGGCATGCGGGAATAGCAGGAGCAGAAGTCCCATGCCGACGGCCGCGCCGAGGAGCTGGACGGTGATGAACGGTGGGACGGACCCCGGTGCAATGCCGGCGAAGGTGTCGCTGAAGATACGGCCGATGGTCACGGCCGGGTTCGCGAACGACGTCGAAGATGTGAACCAGTACGCGGCACCGATATAAGCACCTACGGCGGGGGCGGCCAAGGTGCCGCGTTTGGTGGCTGCAAGGGTGAAGATCAGCAGGACCAGACCGGCGGTCGCGACCACCTCGGCCAGCAGATGACCCGCGGTCGCCCGCTCCTTGGTCGAGATAGAGGTGCCGACTTCGAACATCGCGTTGGCGAGGATGCTGCCGCCGATAGCGCCGGCGATTTGGGCAAGGACGTAGAGGCCGAGGTCCCGCAAGGGCAGGCCGGATCCGCTGCGCCGCCCAAGGAACCAGTCGGCCAGGGACACCACGGGGTTGAAGTGCGCACCGCTGACTGGCCCGAACATCAGGATCAACACCGTCAGCCCAAGCACCGTGGCCGTGCTGTTCTGCAGCAACTGCAGCCCGACATCGTTGGGGGGGGACAACTGCTGGGCGGCGATCCCCGAGCCGACGACGATGGCAACGAGCAAAGCGGTGCCGAGGAATTCAGCGATGGCACGGCGCCACAGAGGCGACTGGAGAGAAGTCATGCTAACAGCTTGACGCAAAGAATTAACTCAGTCAAAATTGAATCAATGAATATTGAAGCAGCTGACACATTCCAGGCACGGGTAGCCCGGCACGCGGCCCTTGCCGATCCTGCACGCCTGCGCATCATGGACCTGCTCACCCTGGGCGACCTCTCACCCTCGGAGCTGCAGGCCGAACTGGGGGGGATGCCCGCCAACCTGCTTTCCCATCATCTGCGCACACTGGAAGACGCCGGACTGGCAACCCGCCACCGCTCCGAAGCCGACAAACGCCGCAGCTACCTCCGCCTCGCCGCCGGCGCCCTGGACGGAGCTTGCCCCCGGGGGGGCGGCGCATAAGGAACCCGCTCCTGTTCGTCTGCACGCGCAACAGCG
>BBFS01000164.1 GCA_001313365.1 Paenarthrobacter nitroguajacolicus JCM 14115 | reverse complement strand
CTCGGCCACAAGCCGCGACGCCGCGGCCAACGCATCCACGTAATCCAGCCGCTCAGTGCGGTCGCCAGGGTCAGCGTCGTTGAGCGTCCGAGGAGGGCTACCGCATGGGCAAGCGCGACAGCGTCTTTTCCCATGGCCATGAGACGAAGCATCACTGTCTTGGCGATCGACTCCGGTGCGGGATTGAGCTCCAGGTCTGCCGCGGAAGTCACTGATTTCGCTAGTTCGCCCAAGAGGAAGGGATTGCCCCCCCTGGTGGCACTCCAATAGCGCTCGATCTCCGCGGCCGGATGCTCGTGCTCTGGTATGAGTGTTTCGAGCAGCTTGGCCACCGCTTGGCGGCTGAGTTCGTTGGGACGCAACACTGTGTCGGCCTGTAGCGAAAGACGCGTCACCAGTTCGCTCTCACTGGCTGGGTCCCCCCCTGTCCGCAAAGCGCAGACCAGTGCTACGGGCAAATCGTCGAGTCGCTGCACGAGATAAAGAAGGAAACGGAGTGAGAGTTCGTCTCCCCCCCACTGCAGGTCATCAGCGACAAGGACGACCGGATGAAGCTGCGCGAGATTGAAAACCAGCCGTAGAGCCCTTGAACGATCTGCGATTCGTCGGCCGGAGACAGGGCGTCATCGCCGCCTGCGGGCCGGAACAGCGATTCCACCCTCTGCGTGCCCGCTGAACAAAGCTGAGGACTCGTCCTCACTAAGCTTGGCTACTCGTTTGCTCAGCAGCCGCCGAACCAGACCGAAGGGATAGTCACGTTCCAGCTCACCACCGGTCGTAGTGAGCACATCCGCGCCGGATGCTTTGGCAAGTTCCTTGACAGCGGCGAGCAGTCTGGACTTTCCGATCCCGCTCGGTCCTTCAATGACCACAGTGTGACCGGAACCGTTGGCGCTCGATTCGAGCACCTGTCCGAGTCTCTGTATTTCGGCGTCACGCTCGAAAAGCGGTGCAGCACTGCTCGCTGCCGCGAAACTAGGCACTATCGGTCCTGTCGCCGTGCTCCATTTGGCTGATCGTAACACTGATCACCTCAATTGTCGTGAGATTGAAACGTCTCCCCCATTGCCTCACAAAAGGTCTGCAGAGTGCTGCCGTCAAGGACGTGCAGGCGCGTCGGAGTTGGCCGCAAGAGCATCGCGACCGGCGTAATCCGCACCATCACGAAGCCTCGCCTCGATCGCCAGAAGACGGTTCCACTTGCTCGTCCGCTCGGACTCATGGTCGAGCCGACCTTGATTTGGCCAGTCCCCCACCCCCACCGCCAGGTCCGAGAGCCAACTGTCCTCCGTCTCTCCGGAACGCGCCGAGAGAATCGTAGCCATGCCGGCGGAATGAGCGAAATCAACCACCTCGCGCGCATCCGTGAGGGTGCCGATCTGATTCGGCTTAACCAAGACAGCATTCGCGGCACCCAGCTGAATTCCCTTAGCAACGCGCTGCTTGTTGGTGCAGAAAAGGTCGTCGCCGAGCAACTGGATTCCCGAGAGGGCTTCGGTAGCGAGCACCCAGCCTCCCAGTCGTCTTCGGCGAGAACGTCCTCCATGGAGACGATCGGGAAACTGCCAGCCCATTCCTGCAATTCGCTAATGAGCCCAGCGGCTGAAATATCCCTATCCTCTGCAGCCAGCCGGTAATCGCCCCGTTCGGGGGGGCTGTAAAACTGTGTAGCGGCTATGTCTATGGCTATTCCGACGTCTTCGCCGAGTGCATAGCCTGCCCGTTCAATCCCTCTGGAAACTGCCTCCAGGGCCGCACGGTTAGTGGGCATGACAGGTCCAAGTCCACCCTCGTCGGCGATGAGCGCGACCGAGTGACCGCCGTCCTCAAGCACCCGGGCAGTCGCGGCCCGCACGTTCCAGGCCACCTCAATTGCTTCGGAGAAACTGGACGCGCTGAGGGGAACCACCAGGAAGTCCTGAACATCGATTGAGCGGCCAGCGTGGGCGCCCCCCCGAGATGATGTTCACCATCGGAAGCGGCAACAAGGGTCGCGTCCCTGGGCGGGCCACTGCGGCGTACAGCGGCTGTCCTCCGGCGGCAGCAGCGGCCTGAGCCGCCGCGATGGACAACGCCAGAACCGCGTTCGCCCCGAGAAGGGCCAAAGAGTCGTCCCCGGACGCCTGTCGGAGTGATTCGTCGACGCGTGACTGCTCACTGGCGTCCAGGCCCAAGATTGCGCTGGCAAGGTCCTCGTTGGCGTTCGCAACCGCATTGGCGACGCCACGGCCACCGTACCGGGTTCCCCCGTCGCGCAACTCGCGGGCCTCGTGGGTTCCTGTTGACGCACCGGACGGCACAATGGCCGATCCCCCCCGTGCACCGCCCGCGAGAGTGATTTCAGCGGCGACCGTCGGAGTGCCGCGGGAATCGAGTGCTTGCCACGCAAATACGTCGGTTATTGCTCTTTCTGAGGTCATGACAGGGCCTTCCAGATGTGGAACAGGGACAACTCGGGTGTCGAGAGAAGCTTGAGTGCGGTCGATCGCCCACGGTCGCGTGCGTCGTCATTCAGATAGGGGGGGACGGGTGACTTGCCGTCGATCCGGGCGAGCATCAGGCAGGCAATGTGCTGGGCGAGGTAATTTTCGTCCCAGTCACTGTTGGACTGCAATTCAACAGACCGGTAATTGGCCAGGTAGGTCTCGGTCAGCTGTCGGAAGCCATCGCTATGCTCTGGACGGTGCAGCGCTTTGCAGGCCAGATGGCTGACAAGGAAGGCCAGATCGAATACAGGATCGCCGTAGTGGGCGACTTCCCAGTCGATCACCCAGGTTGAAGTGGGCCCCCCCACGAGAATATTTTTGGGTGAGAAATCACCGTGCACCAGGCAGGTTCGGGAGGCGAGCATCCGTTCAGCCGTGGAGAGTATTACATCGGCTGCGTTCGGATGCCGTTGAGCTGTCCACCGGTAGAAGGGGTCGATCCGCAGTTGATCGAACGCCTCCAGCGACCCGAATTGCGATCGAATATCCGGGCTGTGGCGGGTGTCGGCGTGCCACCTGGCCAGTACCCGTCCCAAGAGTGCTGCGGTATCGAGGTCAAGAACTCCCTCGAGCAGCTCGCTCTTCCACTCATGGGCTCCATCTTCCGCGAACCCGATAACCACGATCCGGGACTCGGCGTCGATATCCAGGACCGGGGGGGGTACACGGGCGGGCTGCAGCGCGGCGGCGATCTCCAACGCTGCCGCTTCTGCCAGCAACCTGTCGGGGTCCGCGTACCATTCTTCTTCGACCGAAGACGGGAGAGTGCACGCTTGACCACGAAGTGCACATCCTTACCCGAAACCGCCAGGACGTCGTTGGATACTCCGCCGGAGAGCCTGATCACGGTGGCCTTCGGATCGGTCAATACCCCCCCTCTGCGGATCAGGTGGGTAATGACCGAGCGGAATCCGTCTGCCTCTGCGAAGGGCTCGATAGCGGCGTCGTTCATCATCAGCTCCTTGCCTGTCGCCGCAGCCGGCTGTTCGTAAGCACGGCGTCGTTGACCACGGAGGACGGAATCCGACCTTGGAGAACTGCTGCGACGTTCTCAGCAGCGGTTCTTTGCAGATCTTCTACCGCTTCGACCGAGTTGAAGGCCGCATGCGGGGGTGATAAGGGCGCGCCGTGACTGAAAGATAGCGTCGTGCGATGCCGGGGGGGCTCGGTCTCGAGTACGTCCAGGGCGGCCCCCCCTCCCAGACGCCCCCCCGAATCAAGGCAGCTGCGAGCTCGGCCTGGTCTATAAGTCCACCCCCTGGACGTGTTTACCAGCAGTGCATCGTCTTTCATCATTGCGATTTCTTTCGCGCCGATCAAATAACGGGTCTGAGCCGAGAGAGGCGCATGCAGAGAGACAACGTCGGCTGAACGCAGCAGCTCGTTCAGCGAGGCAGTGAACCGGACGACGCCGTCGGAGGCTGCCCCTGAGCGTGAAGGCGAGTAGGCGATGACCTCGTATCCAAAGGCAACGGCGCGGAGAGCAACTTCCTTCGCGATGCTCCCGTATCCAACCAGACCGAAGGTTTTTCCCATCAAGCGTCGCATGGGTCCGGCTGCTGTATTGTCCCATCCACCGCTGTTGACCGCGGAAGCAAGTGCCGGGATGCGCCGGGCGTGGGCGAGAACCAGAGCCATGGTGTGGTCGGCGACCTCAGGCGTACAGAAGTGAGGGACGTTGCTGACGATAATTCCCAGGTCTGTAGCGGTGGCAACATCGATATTGTCGACTCCGACTCCATACCGGGCCACGGTGGAACATTGAGTCGCCGCCCTCAATACCGCGCCGGTCAAGGGCTTCCAGCAGACCATGATGGCGTCAACGGTGGGGGGCAAGTTGAAGCAGTTCTTCTTCGGCGCCGGTCTCGGAGACGACCAATTCCGCACCGGCTTGTTGCAGCACACTTTTCTCAATGTCGAGAGTGGGCCATGCGTAGTCGACAATCATCACGCGTGTCATGTTTCTTCCTCGTCTTGGGCCAGGAATTCGATCGCCGCGGAGCGGAAATCGCGGGCATAGGGTGTGCCGACGTGATCGATCCCGGGAAGGCGGATCACCGTCGCGTTCGGCAGTGCGGCGGCCAAGGGCAACGGGTCCCCCCCTGCAATGGAGTCTTGGTCACCCACGGCGATAAGGACCGGGATCTCAATCGCGGCGACCTCGTCCCGGGTGATGGGAGTTGATTCCCGACGCATGCATGCGGCGAGAGCCAGCACGTCATTTCCGGATGCGAATGCCATCGCGGCGAGGTCTCTGACCCGTGCCGGGACGGCATCGCTGAGCCGTGTTCCATGCTGTCGGCGACCATTCCGACCCGTTCGGGGGCGGAAAACGTTCTCTCCAACGCCGGACAGTACGATCCTTCGAAATCGATGCGGCATGCGGGCCGCCAGTGCCAGGGTGATCTTGGCTCCCATGGAGAAGCTGATGACGTCGACACGTTCGTGGCCCTCGAAGGCCCTTGCGGTGTGGGACGCGATGTCTGCGTAAGCGGTGGGATCGTGTGGCGCAGCTGCGTTCCCGTGCCCAAGCAGGTCTACCGCGTGGGGATTGAAGCCGCGGTTCCGGAGCTCCTCGTTCCAATGAAACGGAGCCCAGGTGGTTCGGGCTGACCCAGACCACCCGTGAAGGAGAAAAACAGGTCTGGACCCCCTTGGGAGGCTCTGGTTGGGTGTCGTCATCGATTCTTCTTTCAAGTCGACTCAAGCTGCAGGGGGGGCCGGCCATCGGGCCGGCCCCCCTGATTGACTACATGATCCGAGTCAGGTGCTCCGCGTCGGGCTCGTCCTGGGACGCATGCTCAACGTGAGGCGTACCGTCCGTGAGGAAGTTCGGTGTCATCGGCTGCCCGATCCAGACGAGTGCGTCGTCGGCCTGGTCCAAGTCCCATACCGTGACGTCGGGGGGGATCGTTGGATCCAGGTCGAGGACCTGGTAGCCTCCGGTGTAGAGTTCGATCCTGTTTCCGCCGGGCTCCCGCACGTAGTAGAACCAGTTCTCTCCACCGCCGTGTTTGCCGAGTCCGGCTTCCGCTTTGACGCCGTGC
>BBFS01000163.1 GCA_001313365.1 Paenarthrobacter nitroguajacolicus JCM 14115 | reverse complement strand
CTACTGTTCGTCTCCGGCACCGAGGTCGGAACCCGGTTGCAGCAGCACCGCAACGTCGTGGACGCGGCCGCCCGGGCCGGCGTGGGGCCTGATCGCCTACACCAGTGTGGTGAAAGCGGACACCAGCACCCTGATGGTGGCCCCCTGATCACAAGGCCACCGAAGCGTACATCCGGGAGTCCGGCCTGCCCTTCGTGTTCCTGCGCAACTCCTGGTACATGGCCAACTACACCGACATGGCCGCAGCCTATGTCGGCACCGGAGAGGTGCTCGGCGCCGCCGGGGGGGACGGGCGCGTGAGCGCCGCTACCCACGCGGACTACGCCGATGCCGCCGCCGCGGTCCTGAGCACCTCCGGCCATGAGAACACGGTCTACGAACTCGGTGGGGACACCGCCTTCACGGTGGGCGAGTACGCGCAGGCATTGTCCGAGTCCAGCAATAGAGACGTCGTCTACCGGGACCTCTCCAAGGGTGACTACGTCGCGGCCCTGGGCGGATTCGGATTCCCGGCGGACTTGGCCGAGGTCTTCGCCGATGGCGACCTGGGCGTGGCTCGCGGCGACCTCCTCATCGACTCTGGGGGACCTGGGCCGACTCATCGGCCGCCCCCCCACCGCGAAAATGCGCGACGCGGTGGCGGACGCTCTTAGCGTCTAGAAGCCGCCATGTGCCGCGTTCGGGCTTCCGGACCGCACCATCAAGGTCCCCCCCAGCCGAACCGGCGGCAGATTTTATGTATGGCACTCACAAGAATCAACGATTGATACGTCAAGTAAATTGAATACAGACCTATATGCATAGGCATGTAATCCGGTTTGCCACACCAGCTTCCAACATAAGGAGTTTCACCCATGAGCATTGAAATCATTCCCGGCACCTGGTCCCTCGACAAGGCCCACACAGAGGTCGGATTCACGGTCCGCCACGCCGGCATCTCCAAGGTCCGCGGCACATTCACCGATGTCGACGGCAGCCTAACCGTCGGCGATTCGCTTGCCGGGTCAAAGGTCGAGGCGGTCGTGAAGTCCGGATCCTTCGACTCCAACGACAGCAACCGCGACGCCCACGTCAAGGGCGAAGATTTCTTCAACGTCGAGGAGTTCCCGGAAATGACCTTCGCTTCCACCGGCATTACAGGCTCGCCGGAGGAGTTCGAGCTGCAGGGCAACCTGACCATCAAGGAAATCACCAAGCCGGTGACCTTCGAGGTCGAGTTCGGCGGCGTAGCCGTTGACCCGTTCGGCGCCACCCGCGCCGGATTCTCCGCCACCACACAGATCTCCCGCAAGGAATTCGGCATCACCTGGAATGCCGCCCTCGAAGCCGGCGGCCTGCTGGTTGGCGACAAAGTCACCATCAGCATCGATTCCGCTTCGTGCTCGCCTCGAACAACTAAGCGCCTCCAACAGAGAAGCCGTCGTTCACCTGGTGAACGACGGCTTCTCTGGCGTCCCGGGTCCACGGAGCATCACCCATGTGTGGCGCGCTTGGCGACAGTCAGGTTCGAGGGGGTCGATGCACGGCATCGAAGACGCCGGTGGTCGTGGCGACGGACTCCCCCCCGTCGCAACCGACACCGCATGATCACTTGGGCGACGCAACACCATGTAGGGGTTTGTGGATTCATGGGCCTTGCGCATCACAGTGCAAGGCAAGTCCGTGAGGACGGTCACCTAAGGGTAAGGATTTCTGAAATGGCCCCCGCGTAACCTGTTCACGGCCGCTAACAGCAGCTGAGCGCATCCATGCCCTTACAGTGCGCACCGACGAAGAAGACCTGGCAACCCACCACACAGGCCGAAGACCACCGGGAGAGGCGACCTTCCTTGATTGCAGGAAATCCCCCCCGCTTCTTCGACAAGAGCAGGCCCTTGTCCGTGTGCGCCCAGATCGCCCAAGTGCTTCACGGGCGAGATTCCGAACGCGTCATGCCCAGATAGCGCGGATCTCCGTTCCGTGTTCCTGCCGGGTTTCCTCACGTGTCCCGTACTCGTCCCAGGCCTCGGCCGGGATGTCCCGCCGGGTGGCCAACCATGAAACCATTTCAGGGGGGGGTACTTCGGACACATTGGAATTCGGTAGATGACATATGGCGTCTTCCCCCCCAGCGTAGGTGTCAGATTACAGTAATGCGACGAGAAGCCTGTCTGGCAGCAAGGGCAAATCCAAGTGCAACGAGCATTGCCAGAGCCATGAAGACTGCAGATGCGGCCAGCGCCGCCGATGCCTGCGCTTCGAGTACCGTCTCCTTGGCTGCAGAGTCGGCGACGGCTGACGCGACTGCCACCACGGTGGCGGTGCCCAGCGATACACCGAATTGGTGCGCCGAGTTCACAACGCCGGAGGCGACACCCTGATCTGCAGCCTTGACTCCCTCCACACCGCCGGCCGTGAGGGGGCCCAATGCGAGTCCCTGACCGATGCCGATGACAAGCATCGGCACAACGATGCCAACGACGAATCCAGAGCCGGTCGAGAGCCGTGACAGAAGGCTCATTCCAATTCCGGCGACCAGTGATCCTGCGCAGATGAGCGAAGTGTTACCCACCGCCAAAGTCAATCGCGGAACCGCGACACTCAAGAGAAATGTAGCGCCTGTCATCGGAATGAATGCGAGTCCGGCCTGCAAGGACGAGAAATTTAGCACCCCCTTGCAAGTATTGGGTGGTGTAGAAGAAGAACCCAAACATGGCTCCGACGAACAGCACTCGAGACATATACGCGCCCGAGCGGTTGAGATCGGAAAAGAGGCCGAGCGGGAGCATTGGGTCACTCACTCGGCGCTCGATGATGACGAAACCCGATAGAAGGAGCAGACCTGTGGCGATCATGCTCGCCGGGAGAGGACTCAGCGGACCCCCCTCACCCGAGGCCACGATTCCGAACACGAGCGAGGTCATGCCCAGAGTGACCGTGATGGCGCCCCGGACATCGAGTCGGCCTGATGCAACCGGAGTCTCTGCGACGTAGCGGAGGGACGCAATTATGCAGATCGCTGCGATGGGCAGGTTTATCAAGAAGCCCATCCTCCAAGACACTGCGTCAGCCAGGAACCCCCCCAAATACGAGCCCGACGCTGGCACCTATCCCGGCAACGGCACCGTAGGCCGCCATCGCACGGGTGCGCTCCTTGCCGACCGAGAAATTGGCCGTGAGCAGTGTCAGGGTAGCTGGCGCCAGAATCGCCGCGCCTATGCCTTGAACCGCGCGGGCAATGATCATGAACTCGACGGTGGGACTACCTGCAATCGCGGTCGACGCGCACCCGAACAGGGCCAGGCCGATAACGAACATTCTTCGACGCCCGTAAAGGTCGCCAGTGCGGGCCCCCCCGACGAGTAAGAGACCCGCGAAAGGAACTGCGTATGCCGTCTGGATCCAGGCCGACGTGGCGTCTGAGAACCCCAGATCCTCGCGGATTCGCGGCAGCCCCCCCGTGAAGACGATTGAGTTATCCAGGATGACCATGAAGAAGCTGACGAGCACGATTGCGAGCACTATGCGGCGGTGCCGTGGTCGGACGTAGCGTACCGACACATCTACTGCTCGGCTCATGTGAGACAGACCTGACGCGACCGAGGGGGCACATTTAGCCATCGGCTTCATCCCGGCCCACGTTCGCGACTTGGCCGTCGCACTGGCACAGGTTTAGCAATCGCCTGAGACCGCCAGCAGTTGCCAACCGAGTAAGTGACCGTCGCTGTGGAGAAGTTGACCTTGTTGGCCATGAACATGAGGAATTGACCTTTCCGCCAGGATCCTCGACACGGATGGTGCCGTGACAAATAGTAGATTCAGGCTGTCATTGAACCCCCTTCGCCTCTCGCCACCTCCGGGGCAGGGTATTTCCCGGCGTCCACCCGGGCTTTATGCCCCCCCTTATCCGAATTCGAGATAACCCCCCCGAGAAACCCAGGTCGAGCGGGTTGCGCAGTATGTGCGGGATCTTCTTCGCCAGGGACGCGTTCGCTGACTTGGAGGCCGCCCAGACCCGGGTCTGATTCTGGAGTCAGGAAGAGGCCGGGATACTGGCCGCCTTGCCGAAAACGCACATGCAACTTGCTATGTGGACCCGGTCGAAGCAGACGTCCCGGTTGCGACCGCAGCTGCCTCGTCTGCCCTGAACCCCCCCGCATGATACGGCGTCCTGAAACATGCGGTATCCCTTAGCTTCCCACGCGGGCAGGCCAAGTAAGTCCAACGCCCGGCTAACAAGCCCGACCCCCGTTTCCGATCGTCACGGGACTGAAGCCCCCCCGCTTTGAAATCAGGTAGCCAGTCACGTAGTTTCCCCCCCACCCTCGGAACTTGAGTTCACGACAGGAACAAGCATATTTACGGTGCCCGGGCGACTCGTACGTGGAGTACTACGGTGGCTGATTGTCACCTACGAGCCGGTAGCACAGCCTAAGTTCTTCGTGTGCCACCCCGGTGGCCAAGAACGCAGACCAACGTCATCTCACGCCACGGTTTAGGAACCTGGGGAGTAGGATCCCAAATCGCCTAAAGGATGGCCCACTGCCGTGACCACCGATGGCCCATCGGTCGGGTTACATCGTTCTCCGCAGATCTTCGGTCATGACGCCGTCGTTTCTTCTACCTCTAAGATTGGAACGCCTTGGAGAGCAGCTGAAAATTTGGCAGGTTCCAAGTTGGCTTGACCTTATATTAACGCGCGCAGGATTCATGGAAACTTTCGACGAGTTTTTGATGCTCCGGAGCCAAGTATTGTTGCATCGTTACTCACCAAGACGAATGAGAATCCACTTTTTGCAAGGCTGGCAGCGGATGCCGGGTCGCCGACGGCTACCCCCGCAGGGAATTGAGAGTTCGGTGCAAACTTCCAGGACGGACTGGACACGGGTGGTGACCTCCTCGTGGCCGATGTCTACTCCGAGGGACACACTCAGATCGGCGGGGCCGACGAAGATGGCGTCAACCTGACCTGTTTCGATAATCTGGCGCGTGTTTCGTATAGCAAGGTCGCTTTCAAGCTGCACGACAACGGCGGCCTCGCCGCCTTCGGCGATGTAGGTGCCCATTTTCTGTAGGCCCCAGTTGCCAGCGCGGCTGGTGGGGGCCGACACCCCGAGTTCCACTTGGTTCAAAACGTGCTGCCCGCGCAACGGCACGTGCCTCTTCCGGGGGGGTGTCGACGTGCGGGGCGAAAATTCCTGAGGCGCCTGCATCAAGGCAACGCTGGATCCAGGATTGCGAGTGATCCGGAATCCGGACCAGAGGACATATTCCCTTCCCTCGGGCTATGGCGATGAGAGTCGAGGCAGTTTCCAAAGACATCGGTGAATGTTCGAGGTCCAGCACAACGAAATCGAAACCGGCCAGGGCCATCAGTTCGAGGGACTCGATGGCAGACAATTTAATCCAGGTTCCTAGAGCGGCTTCATCTCGTGTTAGCAGTGGCTGAAAGGGAAGAATCACAAGAACACCTTTACGGGCAGGATCGAGGAGCCAGCCTGTGCGGCCACGAGGGACTGCGCTGCCTCCTTCGGCGGGATAACGGGCAGGTGCGGTGCCAT
>BBFS01000162.1 GCA_001313365.1 Paenarthrobacter nitroguajacolicus JCM 14115 | reverse complement strand
GCACGGTGTCAAAGCTGAAGCCGGTCTGGGCAAGCACGGCGGTGGAGAGAACTGGTTCTACTACGTGCGTGAGCCCGGTGGAAACCGGATCGAGCTCTACACCGGCGGATACCAGGTCCTCGACCTCGACCCGACGATCCCGGACGTCACAGTATGGGATTTGGACCAGGCCGACGACGCTCTCGTCTGGATCGGCCAGCCGATGTCACCGAACTTCCTCACGGACGGTACGCCTCACGTCGAGCACGCGCCCCAGGACGAGCCGGATGCGGAGCACCTGACCCGGATCATGTAGTCAATCGGGGGGGGCCGGCCACTGCACGGCCGGCCCCCCTGCAGTTTTCAGTGGCCTCGAAGGAAGAATCGATGACGAAACGCAACGAAAGCCACCCACCCCGCCGCGGCCAGTGTTCCTCCTTCATGGATGGTCAGGATCGGCCCGGACCACGTGGGCTCCGTTTCGCTGGAGTGAGGAGCTGCGAAATCGCGGCTTCAGCCCCATGCGATCGACCTGCTCGGGCACGGCGACGCCTCGGCGCCCCCCCACGACCCGGCTGCATACGTCGACATCGCTTCTCACACGGCGAAAGCCTTCGAGGGCCACAATCAGATCGATGTCATCGGTTTCTCGATGGGCGCGAAGATCACCCTCGCACTGGCGGCGCGCATGCCGCATCGATTCCGCAGGATCATAGTCTCGGGGGGGGTCGGAGAGAACGTCTTTCGGCCCGAGCGGGTCGGCATGGTCGCCGACAGCATGGAGCACGGCTCAGCGATGCCGTTCCGGAACGGGTCAGGGACCTCGCCGCCATGGCGTTTGCGTCCGGCAATGATGTACTTGCCCTCGCCGCGTGCATGCGCCGGGAATCGACGCCCCCTTACCCGGGATCAGGTTGCCGCGATTGAGGTCCCAGTGCTCGTCGCCGTGGGCGACCTGGACCCCATCGCCGGAGATCCCAGGCCCCCCCTGGTCGCGGCGCTGCCGAACGCGACGATGATCCGCCTTCCCGGCATTGACCACGTCGGAACACCCTATGCCCGCGATTTCCGTTCCGCGGCGATCGAATTCCTGGCACGAGACGAGGAAACCAAATGACACGCGTTCTGATTGTCGACTACGCATGGCCCACTCTCGACATCGAGAGAAGTGTGCTACAGCGAGCAGGTGCCGAACTCGTGGTCGCCGACACCGGTGCCGAAGAGGAACTACTTCGGCTCGCCCCCCACCGTGGACGCATCATGGTGTGCTGGAAGCCATTGACCGGGACAGTCTCAAGGCGGCGACGAAGTGTTCCACTGTGGCCCGCTATGGGGGGGTCGGAGTCGACAATATCGATGTTCCCACCGCTACAGACCTGGGAATCATCGTCAGCAACGTGCCTCACTTCTGCACACCTGAGGTCGCCGACCACACCATGGCCCTCGTGCTCTCCCACGCCCGGCGCGTCCCAGCTCTTGCTTCAGCAGTCAACAACGCTGGATGGGACAACACAGTCGCTGGCCCCATGCGCCGCCTGAAGGGAAAAACGTTCGGCCTAGTCGGGTACGGAAGCATCGCGAAGGAGGTCGCGGTCCGCGCCGCGGCCTTCGGATACGAGGTCATCGCCTACTCGCCCTCACGCACGGGTGCCGCCTCCGACGGCGTCGTCCGGTTCACTGCCTCGCTAGAGGAGCTGCTGCGTTCAGCCGACGTCGTCTCTCTCCATGCGCCACTCTCGCCACAGACTCGTCATCTCATCGGCGCGACGGAAATCGCCTCATGAAAGACGACGCGTTGCTGGTCAACACGTCCAGGGGGGGCGGCCTCGTAGACCAGGCCGCCTTAGCGGCCGCCCTCGACTCAGGCCGCCTCGGGGGGGGCCGCCCTGGACGTACTCGAGGCCGAGCCCCCCCCATCACCGAATGACACAATTCTCCGTTCCGAGCGGGCCCTCATTACCCCCCCGCACGCCGCCTTCAACTCCATCGAAGCGGTCCAAGACCTCCAGAGAACCGCTGCCGAGAACGTCGCAGCCGTCCTCGACGGACGGCTTCCTTCATCCGTGGTCAACGAGTCCGTCCTTACGGATGGCCGGCTGCGTCGCGAAGTCAGGAGTCGATGATGGACGGAGTCAATATAGCGCCATTCGAGGCGACCGACGGCTTCCGCTCGGTCATAGATCACCTGATCCGGAGAGGAGTCATGAATGACCCGAACGCCACCGTGACCCGGCTCTCCGGCGGAGTATCCAACGACGTACTGGCGGTCACGGGTGAAGATGTGCATGTCGTGGTGAAGCGTGCACTCTCACGTCTGCGTGTCGCCGAGGAATGGTACGCGGACTGACCGGGTCTTGGCAGAAGCGGCGGCTCTGGAGATTGCCGCAGCACTTCAGCCGGCACGCGTTCCCCCCCGGTACTGGACGTGGACGCTGAGTCCCGAATCGTGGTCATCGGCTTCGCCGAAGACGGAGCCCACGAGTGGAAGAGCGAGCTGCTGGAAGGAGTCCTTGACGTCGATACCGCAGCGCTCCTCGGACAAGTTCTCGCAAGATGGCACGCCGACACCCGGCACAGCCCCCCCGATATTCGATCACAATTCGGATCGCTCGAAGCGTTCGATCAACTCCGGATCGACCCCTTCTACCGTTGGACTGCACGACAGCATCCGCAGGTAGCCGACGCAATACTCTCGACGGCAGAACGCATGCTCACCTCCCAAAAGTGCCTCGTTCACGGCGACTTCTCTCCCAAAAATATCCTCAGGGGGGGGCCGACCTCGACCTGGGTGATCGACTGGGAGGTCGCACACTACGGCGACCCGGTATTCGATCTGGCATTCCTCGTGAGCCACCTCGCATGCAAAGCGCTGCACCGTCCTGATCTGACTGACGGTTTCCGGCAGTTATCTGAGACCTTCCTTGCCAGCTACCGCTCTGTTGAATTGCAGTCGAACACCGACTGGGACGAAACATATCTTGCCCGCCACATCGTCTGCCTGGTCCTCGCGCGGATCGACGGCAAGTCGCCGGTCTCCTATCTGAACGACGACGCACGCGATCGCGGGCGCTCGACCGCACTCCGACTTCTCGAGACTCCCGAATTGTCAATGTTCCACATCTGGAAGGCCCTGTCATGACCTCTAAACGAGCAATCGCCGACGTTTTCGCGTGGGAAGCCCTTGATTCCCGCGGCACCCCGACCGTCGCCGCGGAGATCACTCTCGCCGGCGGTGCACGGGGGGGATCCGTCATTGTCCCGTCCGGCGCTTCCACCGGCACCCACGAGGCCAGCGAGTTACGCGACGGCGGGACCCGATATGGTGGCCGCGGAGTCGCCGGGGCCGTGGTGAACGCAAACGGGGAGCTTGCCCGTGCAATCATAGGTTTGGACGCAAGCGAGCAGTCTCGCGTCGACGAATCCCTCCGACAGGCCTCTGGCGATGACTCCCTGGCCCGCCTCGGCGCGAACGCCGTGCTCGCGCTGTCTGTGGCCTCCGCTCAAGCCGCAGCTGCTGCGGATGGTCAGCCGCTCTACGCCGCAGCGGCCCGACCAGGGACACGACCGCTGTTGCCGCTGCCGATGGTGAACATCATCTCGGGAGGGGCCCACGCAGGCCGATCCATCGACGTGCAGGACTTTCTGGTGGTTCCTCTCACTGCATCGAGCTTCGCAGAAGCAATCGAGGTGGCCTGGAACGTGCGGGCCGCGACAGCCCGGGTGCTTGAGGACGGCGGTCATTCCGTCGCGCTTATCGCCGATGAGGGTGGCCTGGGACCTGTGCTGCCGACAAACCGCGCGGCGCTGGAGGCTGTGTCCAGAGGGATCGAGAGGGCGGGTTATGCACTTGGCGAAGACGTCGGGATCGCCATCGATATTGCGGCCACGCAATTTTACAACCCGCACCGCGGCGATTATCGGCTGGCCGCTGAGGACCGCGATATCTCGGCGGCCGGGCTCATCAAAGAGCTGCAGGAATGGGCTGCCAGTTTCCCGATCGTCTCCATGGAGGACGTCCTCGCCGAAGACGATTGGGAGGGATGGGTTCTCGCCACCGAAGCACTGTCGGGAATCCAGCTGCTCGGTGACGATCTCTTCTGCACGAACAAACATCGAGTCGGCACAGGAATCCAGCTTGGTGCCGCGAATGCTGTCCTGGTCAAGCCCAATCAAATCGGTACGCTGAGCGATGCCCGTGAGGTCGTCGATCTCGCCCACTCCGCCGGGCTGGCGACCGTCCTCTCCGCACGCTCTGGTGAAACGGAGGACAGCTGGCTCTCCGATCTGGCTGTTGGGTGGGGGACTGGCCAGATCAAGGTGGGTTCGACAATGAGGTCCGAGCGGACCAGCAAGTGGAACCGGCTCCTGGCCATCGAGGCAAGGCTGGGCGACGGAGCGGACTACGCAGGTCGCGGCACTCTCGCTGCCAACTCCGGCGCGTCCGCCCGTGCCTGACCACATCGCATGGTAGACCCCCTGTTAGGGGTCCGCGACGGCCTTTCAATCACACGACATCTCACCACATCTGAGGTAATCAGTGTTAAGATCAGGGCAAATGAAGCCCGGCGACAGGACCGACAGTGCCTAGTTTCGCGGCTGCGAGCAGTGCTGCACCGCTTTTCGAGCGCGAAGCCGAAATGCAGAGGCTCGGACAGGTGATCGAATCAAGCGTGAATGGTTCCGGTCACACTGTCGTCATCGAAGGGCCGAGCGGCATCGGAAAATCCAGACTGCTCGCCGCTACCACCGAACTTGCCATGGCAAGCGGCGCCGACGTCCTGACCACCACGGGCGGGGGAGCTGGAACGCGATTACCCATTCGGTCTGGTTCGGCGGCTGCTGAGCAAGCGCGTGGCAAAACTCAGCGAAGAGGAGTCCCGAGCTCTGTTCCGTGGACACGCCGGGCGAGCGGAATCGCTGTTCCGGCCCACAGGGGCTGATGACTCCCACACGCTCGCCGACGAGTCCCAGATCGTTCAAGGGCTGTACGGGTTGGTCTTCAACCTCGCTCAGCTCCGTCCCGTTGTCCTCGTTGCCGATGACCTGCAGTGGGGAGATGACCTGTCGCTCCGTTTCCTTCTGTACCTTGTGCAGCGGCTCGACGATCTGCCCGTGGCACTGGTCTGCGCTCTGCGCACGGGAGATCCGGCGAGTGAGAGCGAGTTGGTGACGCGACTTTCACTACAGGCCGACACGGTGCTGCGTCCCAACGAGCTCAGCCGTGCAGCGGTGGCCCGCCTTCTTCAGACACTGATGCCAGAGCATGAGCATCCAGCCGAGGAGGTCGAGCGCTACTGGAGTGCCACCAGGGGGGGAAATCCGTTCCTCCTCGGCGAACTCGCGAAATCGATGACGTCCGCTGCCGGCCTGGAGCTCGATCCTGCTCCCGAGTCCATCGCGAAGACGGTGATGCTCCGCCTTATGACGATGGGCAAAAACGCGCTTGCGCTTGCGCGTGCCGTGGCTGTCCTTGGACGCTCGGCCTCGCTGACTTCGGCAGCAACACTGAGCGGCCTGGACTACGGGCATGCCCTGGCTGCGGCCTCGCGCCTCGTTGCCGAA
>BBFS01000161.1 GCA_001313365.1 Paenarthrobacter nitroguajacolicus JCM 14115 | reverse complement strand
CTGCCGTGGAGGGGGTTGAGTGCGTGTTCATGCTTGCTCTTCTCGCGGAGTGTTGGACTTCGTGGAGTGGGGGGGCGCATGCCCTGACCCCCTGTTGGGGGTTCTCTACTCAGGCGTCCATCGATCCGCTGTAGGCGTCATCGAGGGACGCCATCGTTTCGAGGTGCGGGGGGGAGCTTTGTAGCTATCCGCGCGGTGGCTCCGGCACGTCGACTTACCGGGGGCACTCTCCACGCTAGACACGTGTTAGGTCTGAGGGCAAAGGGCATTTCGCGGGCTTTTTCGGCTACTCGTCAGTACTTGCGCAAGCGCTTACATTGGCAACGTGCGCGCGTGACACATCCGGGCG
The DNA here is from genome assembly GCA_001313365.1 of Paenarthrobacter nitroguajacolicus JCM 14115. The sequence continues at coordinate 5,260 of BBFS01000161.1, read as the reverse complement.
GCTTCAATCAAATGTTTCGCCACAAATCAGATTTATCCTGAGAATTTACTGTGCGTTTACTTCTCCTCCGAAATTGTTAGCGCAAACCCTTAAATAGCGATGCGGGGGGGCCACCTTGGTGGTGACCCCGCATCTGCAGACGGTTTGCCCCTAGAGCTTGGCGATGATCTCCGCCAGAAGCTTGGAGATGCGCTTACCCGCTGCGTGACCGGCTTCAAGGACTTCCGCGTGGCTCAAGGGAACAGCTGATGCCGGCTGCAAGGTTGGTGACAAGGGAGATGCCAAAAACTTCCATCCCTGCGTGGCGGCCGGCGATTGCTTCCAGCGCGGTGGACATGCCCACCAAGTCTGCGCCGATTCGCTTGGCGTACTGGACTTCTGCCGGCGTCTCGTAGTGAGGGCCCGTGAACTGTGCGTACACCCCTTCCTGCAGGGAGGAATCAACTTCACGAGCCAGGTCGCGGATCCGTGAGGAATAGAGGTCCGTGAGGTCGACGAACGTTGCGCCCTCAAGCGGTGAGGTTGCGGTGAGGTTGATGTGGTCGCTTATGAGTACCGGAGTTCCGGGGGTCCAATCTTCATTGAGCCCGCCACAACCGTTGGTGAGCACCAGCGTCTTGCACCCGGCTGCTGCGGCCGTGCGTACGCCGTGGACTACGGACCGCACGCCGCGGCCTTCGTAGTAATGCGTCCGGGCACCCAGGACCAGGGCTCGTTTGCCCTCCTTGGTGAGGACGGACCGGATGGTGCCAACGTGGCCCACCACCGCTGGTTTGTGGAAACCGGGAACCTCGGAGGCGTTCAGGGTGGCGGTGGTTTCGCCGATCAGGTCGCAGCCTCCGCCCATCCGGATCCGAGCACCAGGCTACGTCATGGGACTCGACGCCGGTCTCCGCGGCGATGAAGTCCGCGGCGGCCTTCGCGGCCTCAAAGGGGGGTCAGTGTTCATCAGCTCAGTGTTACTCACTGGTACAAGCTACCCTGCGGCTACAGGACTTTGGTAGGGATCGGAGCGGAGTGAGGTTGGGCTGGGTGGCAACCGGCGTGGCAATGAGCGAGAATTGAGCATTGTGACCACCCAAGTTGACTTCAGTGCCCCCCGTATCGCGATCCTTGGAGGTGGTCCCGGCGGATATGAAGCTGCATGGTGGCCGCCTCGCTCGGCGCGCACGTCACCATCGTCGAACGGGCAGGCCTCGGCGGCTCCGCGGTGCTGACCGACGTTGTGCCTTCCAAAACCCTTATTGCCACCGCCGACCTCATGACGCGCGTCGGTGAGGCGGACGAACTCGGAGTGAAGTTCGACGGCGACGGCACGGCCTCCAAGCCGCGTGCCGACCTTAAACACATCAACGATCGCGTCTTGACCTTGGCTCATGGCCAGTCTGACGACATCCGTGCAGGCCTCGAGCGCCTGGGCGTGGAGATCGTCATCGGTTCCGGCAAGCTGCTGGACAACAACACCATCGAGGTCCTCACCCTTGAAGGAACACGCACCATCGACGCCGACGCGATCCTGCTGGCTGTTGGTGCTCACCCGCGTGAACTTCCCACGGCAAAGCCCGACGGCGAACGCATCCTCAACTGGGCCCAGATCTATAACCTGGACGAGCTTCCCGAAGAACTCATTGTTGTGGGTTCGGGCGTTACTGGCGCCGAGTTCGCATCCGCCTACAACGGTTTGGGCTCCAAGGTCACTCTGATCTCCAGCCGTGACCAGGTTCTGCCCGGCGAGGACACAGATGCCGCCAAGCTGCTGGAAGGCGTTTTCGAACGCCGTGGCGTACGCGTCCTGTCGAAGTCCCGCGCCAACGCAGTAGAGCGAACCGACGACGGCGTGAAGGTCACCTTGGGTGATGGATCGGTGGTGACAGGTTCGCACTGCCTGGTGTGTGTTGGCTCCATCCCCCAACACCGCGGGCATCGGCCTTGAAGAAGCAGGCGTCACCCTGACCGAGTCCGGGCACATCAAGGTGGACGGCGTTTCCCGCACCACTGCCCCCCCAACATTTACGCCGCCGGCGACTGCACCGGCGTCTTCGCGCTCGCATCCGTTGCAGCCATGCAGGGCCGCATTGCGATTGCCCACTTCATGGGTGATGCCGTCAAGCCGCTGAAGCTCAACCAGGTGGCGTCCAACATCTTCACGTCCCCCTGAAATCGCCTCCGTGGCGTCTCAGAGGCCGACCTCGCGTCCGGCAAGTACCAGGGCGACGTGGTGATGTTGTCCCTGCTCAGCAATGCCCGCGCCAAGATGCGGAACACCAAGGACGGCTTCGTCAAGATCATCGCGCGCAAGGGATCCGGCACCGTGATCGGTGGCGTGGTGGTTGGGCCGAACGCTTCGGAGCTCATTTTCCCGATCTCCGTCGCGGTGACCCAGAAGCTTCACGTTGATGACGTAGCCAGCGCTTTCACGGTGTACCCGTCGCTGACCGGCTCCATCTCGGAGGCTGCGCGGCGCCTGCACGTGCACATGTAGCTCCACGTTGACCAGCGTGGCGCCCGTTTCGATGGCCCGCTGCGGATCGTGCCGTGCGCACGGCACGATCCGCAGGGAACCCCCCCCTAATCGGAGCAAGAACTAAGCGGCTTCAGGCGGCAGCCGCTTGGAAGTGTTTTTCGATGAACCCCTTAATGTCCTCATGGCACCCTCCGCAGCCTGTTCCGGCGCGGGTGGCCTTGGATACCTCGCTCACGGTGCTGCAGCCTTCCACCACGGAATCTTCGATACTGGCCGCACTCACCCCGGCGCAGCGGCACACGGTCCTTTGGGGGGGATCGTTGCTCGTGGCGCCGGCATCCAGCTGGTCAGGTCCATCCAGGCGGAGCAGCAAGGACCGGTCCGCGGGCAGCTCCGAGGAACGCTCGAAAAGAACCACCAGCTCGGCAGCAGTCCTGGGCATACCTACGGCCACCAAGCCTTCCAGCACTCCGCCGCGGGTGGTCATCTTTACGTAGCGGCCGTGTTCGGGATCGGCCCACTGGGAGATTTGCCGGCGGGCACGCCCGGACGCGGCACCTGCTTCCAGCAACTCCTCGTCCCATGGATCGGCCTGGTTGTCGCCCGCCACGGCCAGGTTGATGCCGCGTGCCTTCAGGACAACCACCCCGGGCTTCTCCATGGGCAGCGCTTCCAAGGCATCTGCGGCGTCCTGGCCATCCCGGGCCAGGACACGAGGTACTCGGCCAACCACTCAGCCTGCCGCCAGCCCGGACCCACCAGCCGGAGGGCCCAGCGGCTGTCCGGCAATCAACGCAGGCAGCGTCGGGGCAGCGCACTTCAGCGCAGTCGCCGATCGCGAACATGTGGGGGCTCGTGATAGGTCCGGAGGTGGTGGTCCACGAGGATCCCTGTCGCAACAGGCAAGCCACAGCCTTCCGCCAGTTCGATGCGGGGGCGCACACCACAGGACAGAACCAGCAGGTCGCCGTCGATCGCCGAGCCGTCATCCAGCAGCAAAGCCGAGAAGCTGCCGCCCGGTCCTGCCGTCTCCACACCAGTAGAACGTGCATTGCCTGCCATCCGGACACCTCCGGCGCGCAGACTGTTGATGAGGACGGATCCACTGCCGCGGTCAATGCTCCTGCCGAGGGGGAAGGGTCCATTGTGGACACAGTTGCTTGGGCGCCTTCTTCCGAGGCAGCCAAGGCGGTTTCCAGGCCAAGCACGCCGCCACCCAGCACCACCACACGCTTTCCGTCGGCCACCGCCGCCCGAAGTACCGCAGCATCCTGTAGATCACGCAATGCCGTGACGCCGGCCGGAAGCACCGGCCTGGAAGGATCCGGGTTGAGCCCTGTGAGGTTGGGAATGACGGGACGGGACCCGGTGGCGAACACCAGTCGGTCATAGTGCTCAGTGCTGTCATCGGACAGAACTATGTTTTGACGGGCACGGTCGATCCTTTTGACCTTGACGCCCAACCGCACTTCCACGCCGTCGGCTTCCAGCTCGGACGCATCAGCCATCGCGAGAGCCTCGGCTGTGGTGCGGCCGACGCCCAGCTCGGCCACCATCACGCGGTTGTACGCTGCCTCGGTTTCCTGGCCCACCACCAGCAGCTGCACCAGTCCCGAGCGGACGGCGGGGGGGAGCAGTTCATCCACGAGACGGGCAGCTACGGGCCCGAATCCAACAACAACAATGCGCTCGCTCATGATGCCTCCTTGACGTGCAGTGGCAGCCGGTTCCAGCTGGAACCGTTCCTGGGTGGAGACTGCCTTCCGGACCATACCCGGCTGGTCTTGAACTCCGGCATGCCGGAAATGGGATCTGTGGTCGCCTCGGTGAGGCGGTTGGCGTTTTCCTGGCCGGGGGAAGTGGAACGGCAGGAAGACAGTGTCAGGGCGGACCGAGTTGCTGAGCTCGGCACGGCAGAGCACTTCACCGCGCTCATTTGTCACGGTGGCGTAGTCGCCGTCGGCAATGCCGCGTGAAGCCGCCGTTCCCGGGTGAATGAGGAGCCGGGCCTGGGGCTGCGACGCCAGGAGCTCGCTCACGCGTCGGGTCTGCGCACCGGATTGGTAGTGCTCCAGAAGCCTGCCGGTTGCCAACGCCAGTGAATCATCCGCGAACGAACGAACAGCCCGCTTGGACGGCGTCACCGGAACCATGACGGCCCGGCCATCGGCATGGGCAAACCCGTCGGCGAAGAGTCGCGGCGTCCCGGTGCTGCCCACGGGGGTAGGGCCAGTAGGCAGCTTCGCCCCCCCGGTCCAGCATGGCGTAATCGATGCCCGAGTAGTCGGCCAAACCACCGGCCGAAGCCAGGCGAAGCTCTTCGAAAACGGTCTCGGGGGGGTCGTCACTGAAGGTTGAAGGGGGCGTCAAGCAGTTCCGCCAGCCGCGCCATGAGCCACAACTCGCTGCGACGCCCGGGGGGGAGGAGTCAGCGCTCGGCGGCGCCGGATCACGCGACCCTCTAGGTTGGTCAGCGTGCCTTCTTCCTCGGCCCACTGGGTCACAGGCAAAACCAGGTCCGCTTCAGCTGCGGTCTCGGACATGAAGAAGTCGCAAACCACCAGGAAGTCCAGGCTGCGGAGGCCTTGGATCACTGCGTTGGTATCGGGCGCCGACACCACCACATTGGCGCCGTGCACGAAAAGGCACCGGACGCGTCGGGCTTTCCGAGGGACTTGAGAAGTTCGACGGCGGGGGGGAGGCCGGGGGGGCCGGGGGGGATCAGCGACTCGTCGATGCCCCACACACCGGCGACGTGCGCGCGGGCGGCGGGATCGGTGATCTTGCGGTAGCCGG
>BBFS01000160.1 GCA_001313365.1 Paenarthrobacter nitroguajacolicus JCM 14115 | reverse complement strand
TTGTCCGGCGGTGTCCTACTCTCCCACACCCTCCCGGGTGCAGTACCATCGGCGCTGTGGGTCTTAGCTTCCGGGTTCGGAATGGGACCGGGCGTTTCCCCCCCACGCTATGACCGCCGTAACCTTGTTACCCGTCCCCCGTGTTTTGCCTGGTGTGGGCGTTTTTCGGGGGTGGGAAATCTTTGGTGGTTACAACTGTGGTGTTGTTATTTAGTTGTTGGTTCCTGGAACAAGCGGGTTGTTGTTCGGGAACCACATAGTGGACGCGTGCAGTGTGTTGTGTGTGGTGTAAGTTGTTGGCCTATTAGTACCGGTCAGCTTCACGAGTCTTTAGTCCTCGCTTCCACATCCGGCCTATCAACCCAGTGGTCTGGCTGGGGGGGCCTCTCACACATAATGTGTATGGAAATCTCATCTTGAAGCGAGCTTCCCGCTTAGATGCTTTCAGCGGTTATCCCATCCGAACGTAGCTAATCAGCGATGCACTTGGCAGTACAACTGACACACCAGAGGTTCGTCCGTCCCGGTCCTCTCGTACTAAGGACAGCCCTTCTCAAATTTCCTGCGCGCGCAGCGGATAGGGACCGAACTGTCTCACGACGTTCTAAACCCAGCTCGCGTACCGCTTTAATGGGCGAACAGCCCAACCCTTGGGACCTACTCCAGCCCCAGGATGCGACGAGCCGACATCGAGGTGCCAAACCATGCCGTCGATATGGACTCTTGGGCAAGATCAGCCTGTTATCCCCGAGGTACCTTTTATCCGTTGAGCGACGGCCATTCCACAATGTACCGCCGGATCACTAGTCCCGACTTTCGTCCCTGCTTGAGATGTCTCTCTCACAGTCAAGCTCCCTTGTGCACTTACACTCGACACCTGATTGCCAACCAGGCTGAGGGAACCTTTGGGCGCCTCCGTTACTTTTTAGGAGCAACCGCCCCCCAGTTAAACTACCCATCAGGCACTGTCCCTGACCCGGATCACGGGCCGAAGTTAGATGTCCAAAGTGACCAGAGTGGTATTTCAACGATGACTCCACCCGAACTGGCGTCCGGGTTTCAACGTCTCCCACCTATCCTACACAAGCCACTCCGAACACCAATACCAAACTATAGTAAAGGTCTCGGGGGTCTTTCCGTCCTGCTGCGCGTAACGAGCATCTTTACTCGTACTGCAATTTCGCCGAGTTTATGGTTGAGACAGCGGGGAAGTCGTTACTCCATTCGTGCAGGTCGGAACTTACCCGACAAGGAATTTCGCTACCTTAGGATGGTTATAGTTACCACCGCCGTTTACTGGGGGGGCTTAAATTCTCAGCTTCGCCACAAGTGGCTAACCGGTCCTCTTAACCTTCCAGCACCGGGCAGGAGTCAGTCCGTATACATCGTCTTGCGACTTCGCACGGACCTGTGTTTTTAGTAAACAGTCGCTTCCCCCCCTGGTCTCTGCGGCCCACACCCGCTCACGGAGAGCAAGTCTCCATCACGGGGGCAGGCCCCCCCTTCTCCCGAAGTTACGGGGGGCATTTTGCCGAGTTCCTTAACCATAATTCTCTCGATCGCCTTGGTATTCTCTACCTGATCACCTGTGTCGGTTTGGGGGGTACGGGCGGCTAAAACCTCGCGTCGATGCTTTTCTTGGCAGCATAGGATCACCGGATCCCCCCCATACGGGGGGGTCCCATCAGATCTCAGGATCGTGCTCGAAACACACAGGAACGGATTTGCCTATCCCTGACCCTACATCCTTAGACCGGGGGGCAACCATCGCCCGGCCCGGCTACCTTCCTGCGTCACACCTGTTAATACGCTTACCTCCCGGGATCAGGTCCCGCGCTCGGCCAAAACCCACAACACCACAAGGGTGAGCGGGCAGGCTCCGGGCGGTTAGTATCCCCCCGCTTGGCATGGGCGGTTTTTCGCCGGTACGGGAATATCAACCCGTTGTCCATCGACTACGCCTGTCGGCCTCGCCTTAGGTCCCGACTTACCCAGGGCAGATTAGCTTGACCCTGGAACCCTTGATCATTCGGCGGACGGGTTTCTCACCCGTCTTTCGCTACTCATGCCTGCATTCTCACTCGTGTAGGCTCCACCGCTGGTTTCCACCGCGACTTCACTGCCCACACGACGCTCCCCCCTACCACTCCACACCCCTGAACCACGAAGGCTAGGGCATTATGTGAAATCCACAACTTCGGCGGTGTACTTGAGCCCCGCTACATTGTCGGCGCGGAATCACTTGACCAGTGAGCTATTACGCACTCTTTCAAGGATGGCTGCTTCTAAGCCAACCTCCTGGTTGTCTTCGCAACTCCACATCCTTTCCCACTTAGCACACGCTTAGGGGGGGCCTTAGTTGGTGGTCTGGGCTGTTTCCCTCTCGACTATGAAGCTTATCCCCCCCACAGTCTCACTGCTGCGCTCTGACTTACCGGCATTCGGAGTTTGGCTGACGTCAGTAACCTTGTAGGCCCATCGGCCATCCAGTAGCTCTACCTCCGGCAAGAAACACGCAACGCTGCACCTAAATGCATTTCGGGGGGAGAACCAGCTATCACGGAGTTTGATTGGCCTTTCACCCCCTACCCACAGCTCATCCCCCTCCATTTTCAACTGAAGTGGGTTCGGTCCTCCACGACGTCTTACCGTCGCTTCAACCTGGCCATGGTAGATCACTCCGCTTCGGGTCTAGATCACGCCACTACACTCGCCCTATTCAGACTCGCTTTCGCTACGGCTACCCCCACACGGGTTAACCTCGCGACGTAACACTAACTCGCAGGCTCATTCTTCAAAAGGCACGCCGTCACCAGAATCAGACTGGCTCCGACGGATTGTAAGCACACGGTTTCAGGTACTGTTTCACTCCCCTCCCGGGGGGGTACTTTTCACCTTTCCCTCACGGTACTGGTCCGCTATCGGTCATTAGGAAGTATTTAGGCTTATCAGGTGGTCCTGACAGATTCGCACGGGATTTCTCGGGCCCCCGTGCTACTTGGGATACTCCCCCAGGCCGTGCACAACATTACGGTTACGGGGCTCACACCCTCTCTGGCCGGCCTTTCAAGACCGTTCACCTATGCCTGCACCTCACCTCACTGGTCCGGCAGAACCAGAACGGAAAGTCCCACAACCCCGCCCATGCAACGCCCGCCGGCTATCACACATGGAAACGGTTTAGCCTGATCCGCGTTCGCTCGCCACTACTAACGGAATCACTATTGTTTTCTCTTCCTGCGGGTACTGAGATGTTTCACTTCCCCCCGCGTTCCCCCCCACGCACCCTATGTGTTCAGATGCGGGTCACACAATCACCTTGCAGCGTTGTGCGGGGGTTTCCCCCCCATTCGGACATCCTGGGATCAACGCTCGGTTATCAACTCCCCCCCAGCTTATCGCAGATTCCTACGTCCTTCTTCGGCTCCTAATGCCAAGGCATCCACCGTGTGCCCTTAAAAACTTGACCACACAAGATCAATAAACTTACTCGAGAGAACCATGACCACAAGGGCCAGGTTCATTCATAAGAAATTGCTGTAAGAACACACACACCAACCCCCCCAAAAAGGGCCAGCCACGTGCGTGTTCTAGATGCTCGCGTCCACTATGTAGTTCTCAAACAACAACCCCCGTCAACCAGACCACCACCACCCCCACAAACAGGGGACACGATGGTAAGTACCGGAAGCAGGAACAAAAGAAACACCAGAAGATGCTCTCCGCATTGCTGCAAAAAGGTCCTGTTGCCTCAGGACCCAACAGTGCGCCAAACACAACCCCACACAATCCACGCCCCGACGCGTTCCACACAACACCACACCCCCCCAAAAGGGACACAGGTTGCCGTACTGGCACCAGGACACAACCGGTGAAGGCCATGCCAAACAAGTTTGATTCGTTGATATTCCACCCATGAGCACCCACCGCAGAACAGACGCCTGCGCAATGGGCAACACTGACAACCACCACCACACCCATGCAGGCGCAGCAACCAGTTGCTAGCAGCTCCTTAGAAAGGAGGTGATCCAGCCGCACCTTCCGGTACGGCTACCTTGTTACGACTTAGTCCCAATCGCCGGTCCCACCTTCGACGGCTCCCCCCCACAAGGTTAGGCCACCGGCTTCGGGTGTTACCAACTTTCGTGACTTGACGGGCGGTGTGTACAAGGCCCGGGAACGTATTCACCGCAGCGTTGCTGATCTGCGATTACTAGCGACTCCGACTTCATGGGGGTCGAGTTGCAGACCCCAATCCGAACTGAGACCGGCTTTTTGGGATTAGCTCCACCTCACAGTATCGCAACCCTTTGTACCGGCCATTGTAGCATGCGTGAAGCCCAAGACATAAGGGGGGGCATGATGATTTGACGTCGTCCCCCCACCTTCCTCCGAGTTGACCCCCGGCAGTCTCCTATGAGTCCCCCGCCATAACGCGCTGGCAACATAGAACGAGGGTTGCGCTCGTTGCGGGACTTAACCCAACATCTCACGACACGAGCTGACGACAACCATGCACCACCTGTAAACCGACCGCAAGCGGGGGCACCTGTTTCCAGGTCTTTCCGGTTCATGTCAAGCCTTGGTAAGGTTCTTCGCGTTGCATCGAATTAATCCGCATGCTCCGCCGCTTGTGCGGGCCCCCCGTCAATTCCTTTGAGTTTTAGCCTTGCGGCCGTACTCCCCCAGGCGGGGCACTTAATGCGTTAGCTACGGCGCGGAAAACGTGGAATGTCCCCCCACACCTAGTGCCCAACGTTTACGGCATGGACTACCAGGGTATCTAATCCTGTTCGCTCCCCCATGCTTTCGCTCCTCAGCGTCAGTTACAGCCCAGAGACCTGCCTTCGCCATCGGTGTTCCTCCTGATATCTGCGCATTTCACCGCTACACCAGGAATTCCAGTCTCCCCCTACTGCACTCTAGTCTGCCCGTACCCACTGCAGAACCGGAGTTGAGCCCCCGGTCTTTCACAGCAGACGCGACAAACCGCCTACGAGCTCTTTACGCCCAATAATTCCGGATAACGCTTGCGCCCTACGTATTACCGCGGCTGCTGGCACGTAGTTAGCCGGCGCTTCTTCTGCAGGTACCGTCACTTTCGCTTCTTCCCTACTGAAAGAGGTTTACAACCCGAAGGCCGTCATCCCTCACGCGGCGTCGCTGCATCAGGCTTGCGCCCATTGTGCAATATTCCCCCACTGCTGCCTCCCGTAGGAGTCTGGGCCGTGTCTCAGTCCCAGTGTGGCCGGTCACCCTCTCAGGCCGGCTACCCGTCGTCGCCTTGGTAGGCCATTACCCCCACCAACAAGCTGATAGGCCGCGAGTCCATCCAAAACCACAAAAGCTTTCCACCACCATGACATGCGCCAGATGGTCGTATCCGGTATTAGACCAGTTTCCCAGGCTTATCCCAGAGTCAAGGGCAGGTTACTCACGTGTTACTCACCCGTTCGCCACTAATCCCCCCCAGCAAGCTGGGATCATCGTTCGACTTGCATGTGTTAAGCACGCCGCCAGCGTTCATCCTGAGCCAGGATCAAACTCTCCGTTGAAGTAAAACAAAACCAAACAGACACAACCACACCCACCGGAAATAACGGCGAACACGGCTGCACAAAATTCGAAACCAGCTGAAAACCAGACCACCACACACGGGGGGTGCGCAATGATCCAGCCATAATTTCAACCAATTGATAAAACAATCGGTATCAACAAACTTGGCACACTATTGAGTTCTCAAACAACAGA
>BBFS01000159.1 GCA_001313365.1 Paenarthrobacter nitroguajacolicus JCM 14115 | reverse complement strand
AGCGTCGTGCGTGCCGCCGTCGTGCGCGCCGGTGTCGCGGTGCTTGGTGCGTCGCCTGTCGCGGTGTGGCTCCGCTGGGTGTCATTCGGAGAGAGGTCCTCATCCATGGCATTGGAGCCTTCGCTGATGGAGGAGTGAACCTGGATGTCGTCGTCTTTTTCGCCGGGTTCGGGGACGCGCCCGTCGTTGACGGGATCGGAGGTGCCGGCCAGGTCTTCCATCGCGTTTTCGGTGGCCTTGCGGATGCTGTCTTCAACGCCCATGAGATGACTCCTTTGCACGAATAGTCCGTATCACGGATCTCGAGTTGTATTAGTAAGCCTACTTACTTCTGTGATCATGTGAAACCCTTCCCTAGGTTGACAAATGCCTCTCCGTTACTCATGTATCCGCAGGTCAAGACCGGTTGGGGCTGCACTTTGTACCGGTGATCGTTGGACGATAAGGTATTGCCAGACCGTTTTGCAGAGGGCGGCCCTTATCGCTCCTTTGCTGTCTGCTGGGGACGCATTTCAGTCAGTAGGAACGTGCATGGTCAACCCCCCCCGCCCTGAGCAGGAAGCTCTCCAGAATGGATACTTTTTGGATCTAGTCCTGGGCAGCGAAGACGTCGAAGCTTTTCTCGGCGAGCTCGCGGCTTTCTCCGCCGAAAGCCTCTCGCACCCGGAAGCGCCCGTCTTCTGTGGCATCACCGTATTGCGTCGTAAGAAGTCGGCCACCGCGGCCAGCAGCGATGATCGCGCCAGAGCAATGGATGAGCTTCAGAACGACTTTGATGGCCCTTGTCTCACGGCCATGGACAAGCTGACGCCGGTGATGGTGCCGGACCTTCTTCGGGAACACCGGTGGCCAGGGTATGTGAAGGCCGCGTCGCACCAAGGCTTGCGATCCATTCTGAGTGTCCCCCCTTCTGGTTGAAGGCGATACCCGTGCTGCGCTGAACCTTTACTCGGAGCAGCCGGATGCATTCAGCAACGACGACATTGAGCGGGCTGAAGTTTTCGCCTCCCACGCCTCGAAGTCGTTGCGCCTCGCCCTGAAGATTGCACAACTCAGCGATGCCCGTAACGATCTCGCAGCGGCCATGCAGTCCCGCACGGTGATCGATCTTGCGGTCGGGGGGGCCATCATGGCTCAGAACCACTGCAGCCAGGACGAGGCCTTCACCATCCTTCGCACGGCGTCCAGCAACCGCAACATCAAGCTGCGGCATTTGGCGAAGTCCATCATCTCCGCTGTCTCATCAGGAAAGATCACCACGCACTTCGAGGAGTAGGGAACTACCGCCGCAATGCGCCTTCCCACACCAAAGTCACGGCGTTGCGTACCCGGTTCCGGGTCGCTTCGACGGAGGCGGGGGGGTCTGAACCCGGTGCCCGGACCACGAACTGGTAGTAATACAGTCCATTGATGAGGTCGATCATGGCCTCGACGTCCAGGTCCGGCGAGAGCTCACCGGAGCTGATGCCCCGCCTGATTTCCTCGGCAATAGGTTCACGGCGTCGGGATACGTGCTTGTCCCAGGACAGCGCACGGAGTTCGTCGTTCTCCAGACCCATGGCCACGCGCTTCTTCACCAAGGCACCCACGCGACCATCAACGTCGATCGCCGCCTCTTCGTAGGAGGCGAGGATCGTTTCAAGCGTGGTGTCCCTGCGTTGAAAGCCAAGGTTGGATCGGACACTGTCCAAGGCGGCGGCCAGCAGTTCCTCGCGGCTGCTCCAACGCCGGTACAAGGCAGCCCGGCTCACGCCGGAACGCTCCGTAATGGCCGAGATTGTCACGTCCCGGGTGTCCCTTTCGAGCAACAGCTCCACCGTGGCAGCCAGGACTGTGGACTCCAGTGCGGTGTCGCGAGGCCGGCCGGGCCGCCGCTCAGCAGCGACGGTGGCTTCAGCAGCAACGGCGGCCACTGAAACAGCCGCTACGGCATCAGGCATCTTCGGCCACCAGACGTTCGCGGAGCTCGGCGATGGTCGCCTCCGAAAGTCCCGCGCGCCGGACAGGTTCCAGGACACTCCCGTGACGTTCCACGAGAAGCCGTTGCATGGTCTCCATCGATTCCGCATGCGCCCCCCCCATCATGGCACCCATACCTTTGATCGCTTCCTCATCGAGCACGCGGTCTGGCATGAGCCGCCCATGATGGCCCGGAGCCGCGGGAACAACTGCGGCAGGCGGGTGGCCGTTACTGCGTAGTCGGCTGAAATGGTCGCCGGGGTGGCGCCCAGGCAGAGAGCACGACGGCGGCGAACACTCCCGTACGGTCCTTGCCGGCCGCGCAATGGAAGACGGTTGCGCCCTCACTCATGGCCACGAGCGTCACGCCCAGGGCGAGCTGCCTGGCCTGGGTTTCGAGAAGGTTCGCATACCAAGCACCAACCTGCGCAGGAGTAGTGGCAGAAGACATTATCTCGTGGCTGATGTCTTCCGGAGACGAAACAGAAGCCGTCAAGGCAAGGTGGTGATAGTTCACGCCGGGCACGGTCAGTGGGCCGCGACCGGTCATGAGTGCCTCTTCGGGTGACCGGAGGTCGATCACGGAGGTGACGCCGTCGTCGATCATCTGCTGGGCGAAAGCGGCGGGCATCACCGAGACGTCATCGCTGCGGAGCAGCACGCCGGGGGGGCGGACTGTGCCACCGGCAACGGGTAGCCGCCGAGGTCGCGCAGGTTGACGGGAGCGAGGTCAAGAGTTTCCAAGAGGGCTTCCTAGCTGAGTTTTGCGCGGATGAAGGCGCTGACCCGGTCGATGATGGTGACCAGCACGACGATGCTGATGATGATGGCGCAAAGGTGGCCGTAATCGTACATGCGCATTGCGGTAGTGAGCTCCAAGCCGATGCCGCCCGCGCCCACCAATCCCAGGATGGTTGCGCCGCGGACGTTTCCTTCGAAGAGGAGCAGGGTGTAGCTGACCAACAGCGGAGCGGCCTGGGGGAGTACCGCGTAGCTGATGATCTGCCGCTTGTTGGCGCCAACTGCGGTCAGCGCTTCCACTGGTCCGGGTTGCACGGATTCCATGGCTTCGGCGTAGACCTTGCCGATCGAGCCAACCGAGCCCAGCACGATCGCGAGGATGCCTGCGAAGGGGCCCAAGCCAACTGCGGAAACGAACATGAGCGCGAAGATGAGCTCGGGAATGGAACGCAGCACGTTCAGCACCGCCCGGCATGACGTGTAGACCCAGCGCGGGGCGATGTTGCTGGCAGCCCCCCCGAAGCTCAGCAGCAGCGATGCCAAGGCGCCAAGGACGGTGCCCACCAGAGCCATCTGCAGGGTCTCGACGAGTAGCTTGACGATGATGCCGAATTTGTCGAACGTTGGCGGGAACAACCGGCCCAGGAAGTTGCCCATGTTCGGGATGCCGGTAAGGAGCTTTTCGGGGTTGAAGCCGGCGCCCATTCCGGCCCAAATAAGTACTACAGCGATGATGACCCAGAGCGCGGCGCCGCGTGGCGTAGGAAGGCCGAAGGGGCGGGAGAGTCGGAGGCGGTCGGCTTCGGGGGAGGCTCGTGTTGATGGTTTTGCCGGATGGTGCTTCCGGGGCAGTCTCAGTTTTCGAGGAGCTCAGTGTCTGTTCCATAAATCTGGTGCACCTCCTTTTCGGTGATGTTGGTGGCTGGACCGGCGAATACGAGCTCGCCCGAGTGCAGGCCCAGGACGCGGTCGGCGTAGCGGCGGGCCAGGCCAACTACGTGCAGGCTGACGATCACGGGGATCTGTTCCTCGCGGGCGATATCGCGGAGGAGTCCAAGAATGTTCCCTGCGAGGCGTGGGTCCAGGGAGGCAACTGGTTCGTCGGCCAGGATCAATCGCGGCTGCTGCATCAGTGCGCGGGCAATGGCGACGCGCTGCTGCTCACCGCCGCTCAGGCTCCTGCAAGGCTGTTTGGCCTTGTGCGCCAGGCCTACCCGGTCCAGCAATTCAAGAGCCATGCTCCGCTGGCCCTACTGAATGTGCCCAGGATGTTGATCGGTCCGGCTGAGTGGAGACCACCCGTGAGCACGTTCGTCAGGGCGGTCAGCCGCGGCACCAGGTTGAAGTGCTGAAAAACATACCCGACGTCGGATCGCAGCTCGCGCAGTCCGGTCGCGGTCTGCTGGGCTACCGGGCGACCGGCAACTTCCAGTGCGTCAGCAGTAAAGGGAGCAATGCCGGTGAGGGTCTTCATGAGGGTTGACTTGCCCGAGCCGGAGTGGCCCAGCAGGGCGACGACTTCGCCGGGGGTAGACATCCAGATCGATTCCCGCCAGTGCCACCTGCTCGCCGTATTGGACCCTCAGCCGACGCGCCCGAACGGTGGGCGTCGCCGACGAGGCGAGTGCCGCCGTCGTGAGTTCTTCGGGTGACAAGACGCTCATCGGATGTCCTGAAGATCCACGCCGATGGACTCGGCCACATCCACCAGCGGAGCGTAGGTGCTGAACTCGGGGGTCCTTGGTGGGTTCGCCGGTGATTCCGAACATCTTGGCCACCTTCTGGTTGCCGGTCATGAGGCTGGGAGCTTGGACTTGAGGGCTTCACGGGCTTCGTCGTCCAGGCCCTTGCGGACAACAATGGAGATTCCGACAGGAATGGGATCGGACTTGGCGATGACTGCGACCTCGTCCTCCTTGATGACCCCCCTTTTGGACGAAGGTGGGGGTAGAGCTGCCGGGCCGTGCAGGCAACGTCCACGTTGCCGTTTGCCAACGCGAGGACAGCGGAGTCGTGCGAGCCGGCGAACGTGCTCTTGTAATCGGTGCCGTCCGTGAGGCCGGCTTTGGCGAGCAGTGACTTGGGCATGAAGTAGCCGGTGGTGGAGCCAGGATCGATGAACGCCACCTGCTTGCCCTTTACGTCGGCCGCGGACTGGATGCCGCTGTCCTTCTTGGCCAGGCAGAAGCTGGCGGGTTCGGTGCTGGCCGGCCAGACGAGGAGGGGGATCCACGCTCTCCGTCTTATAGGCGAGGGCAGCGGAGAACTGGCTGAGGATGGCGACATCCACGGATCCGTTGCGGACAGCCTCGACTACGCCAAGTAATCGGCCGGCTGCAGATTGGTCACGGTGCGGCCGGAGGCTTCGCCTACCATGGTGGCGAGTTCGCCCATGATGGCTTGCTCGTCGGGGTCGTCAGTGCCCGGAGGGGTGGCGAAGACGAGCTCAGTCTTGCTCTGGTTGGCGGAGCCGGCCGCGTTGGCGTCGCCGGAGCAGCCGGCGAGGGCGCCGATGGCCAGGAGGCCGAGAAGAGAAGTTGCGATGATGCCTGCACGAGCGTGCATGGTGGTGCCTTCCGTCATGTGTTGGGGGGGTGACGGGAATTACGAAACCAGCAGTATCTGAATCGAAATTACGAGACTGCCGTACTTCAAATGGCGGGGAGGTTAACTGTTCGCGCCCGCATTCGGTGGGCCCCCCCGCAGTCCGCCCACCGAACCTGTTTCGTGACCCGAGGCAACCATGGAGCAGACTTAGACGGGTGACCGCCAATAAGCCCCGCCCCGGCCTTGCAATTGCTGCGCTGAGCCTCGGGACGGCGCTGAATCCGTTGAACTCGTCCATGATCGCTGTGGCGCTGGTGGTCTTGCGGGAGCATTTCGAGCTCGACGTCGCCACCGTGACTTGGGTGATCACCTCGTTCTATCTCGCGTCCGCCGCGGGCCAGCCGCTCATGGGCCGGCTCGCCGACCGCTTCGGTCCGCGCCGCCTGTTCATGTTCGGCATGGCGTTGGTCGCCGTAACCTGCGCGATCGCACCGTTCC
>BBFS01000158.1 GCA_001313365.1 Paenarthrobacter nitroguajacolicus JCM 14115 | reverse complement strand
AAAAGCACTCCAATCAGCTCAAACAGACATTTGTGAAGCGCGTCACCCGGACGAACCCGCGGGATGTGAGAGAGCGTCGGGAGCAGGGGGGGCACCCAGCCATCCCAACACTTCCCCCCCAACCACGTTCAAACGCAGAAAGGGCCGGCAACCATAACGGTTGCCGGCCTTTTCGGAACTGGACTACTGATGAAAGCTAGGCCGAAACCTCGATGGTGGCCAGGTTCTTCTTGCCGCGGCGGATCAGCAAATAGCGGCCGTGAAGCAGTTCGTCGCGGGCAATGACAGCGTCGGGATCGGACACCTTGGTGTTGTTCACGTACGCACCGCCCTCGCCAACAGTTCGACGAGCAGCCGACTTGCTGTCCGAGAGCCCCGAAGCGAGCAAGAGGTCGATGATGCCAAGTCCGTCGGCGCCAATGGTGGCGGAGGGAAGTTCCGCAGTGGCTGCTTCAAGGGTGCGCTCATCCAGTACCGTGAGGTCGCCGTTGCCGAAAAGCGCAGCCGAAGCGGCGATGACTTTCTCGGTTGCGTCGACGCCGTGCACCAAGGAGGTCACTTCGAAGGCAAGCTTCTTCTGGCCTTCCCGGGCAAACGGGCGCTCCTCCACAGACTGACCAAGCGCCTCGATCTCGGCGCGCGACAGGAAGGTGAACACCTTGAGTCGATCAACCACATCAGCATCGGCGGTGTTGAGCCAGAACTGGTAGAACGTGTACGGGCTGCACATGTCCGGGTCCAGCCAAATGGCGTTGCCTTCGCTCTTGCCGAACTTGGTGCCGTCAGAGTTGGTGATGAGCGGCGTGCCCAGGGCATGGACGCTCTTGCCTTCCACTTTGCGGATGAGTTCGGTCCCGCTGGTGAGGTTGCCCCACTGGTCCGAGCCGCCGGTCTGCAGGGCGCAGCCGTAGTCACGGAAGAGCTGGAGGTAGTCCATGCCCTGCAGGATCTGGTAGCTGAACTCTGTGTAACTGATGCCTTCGTCTGAGTTCAGACGTGACGCCACGGCATCCTTGCGAAGCATGGTGCCTACGCGGAAGTGCTTGCCGATCTCCCGGAGGAAATCGATGGCACTGAGCGGTGCTGTCCAGTCCAGGTTGTTGACCATGCGGGCCGGGTTCCCGCCCTCGAAGCTGAGGAAGCGTCGCACCTGGCCCTGAAGGTAGCCAACCCACTCCGCGACGGTGTCCTTGGTGTTCAAGGTGCGCTCCGCCGTCGGACGGGGGGTCACCGATCAGGCCGGTGGAACCGCCCACCAAACCGAGCGGTTTGTGGCCGGCCAACTGCAGGCGACGCATCACCAGCAACTGCACCAGGTTGCCAGGTGCAGCGATGGCGCAGTGGGATCGAAGCCACAGTAATACGTGATCGGGTCCCCCCGGCGAGCAGCTTTTCCAGTTCAGTTTCATCAGTGGAAACGTGGACAAGGCCGCGCCATTTGAGCTCCTGCCATACGTTGGCAAAGGCGGGATCGTTGTGCTGGGACTCGAGGTTGTTTACGTGTGACACGAGATCTAAGTTAGCAGGATTGCAGGGTCCGTTTTTCCTAGCGCTCGATGCCGGCGGGTACCGGCGCGGCCGCGATGAGGCGCAGGCGTTGCGTGGCACGGGTCATGGCGACGTAGAGGTCGCCTACCTTGCCGTGCTCATGGTTCAGCATGGCGGCCGGTTCCAGGACCACAACACCGTCGAATTCCAGGCCCTTGGCTTCCTTGGGACTGATCACCACGATGTCTTGCTGGTAGCTGCCTGCGCCGCTGCCGATGCGGCGTCCGTAGACCTCACGCAGCGCGGCTGTGGCCTGCGGCAGCAGCGGTCCGTCGGCGATGACAGCCAGCAGGCCGCCGTCGATCGCTTCCACTTCCTCCGGCAGGACCTCTACCAAGCGCTTGACGATGCCGTCCGCTCCACATGGTCCACAATGGGCGACCATTTGCCTTCGCGTACGGCCTTGGGTGCCGAGACAACCAGGCCTGCGCGGTTGGCCATGCGGACAGCCGCCTCGGCAATCTGCGACGGCGTGCGGTAGTTCACGGTAAGTTCTTCCAGCGTCCACCGGTCACCGAACGACGGCGCCAGCGCGCTTTGCCACGAATTGGCACCGGCCGCTGCACTCGTTTGTGCAATGTCCCCCCACTATGGTGAAGGACTTCAGCGGGCAACGCCGCACCAGGAGCCGCCATTGCATTGGCGAGAGTTCCTGGGCCTCGTCAACCACGATGTGGCCGAAGGCCCACGACCTATCGCTCGTGGCACGTTCGGCAGCCGTCAGCCGACCTTCACGTTCCTGGTTCTGCTCGGCAAGCTCTTCAGCAGTCACCAGTACGTCCACGCCCATCGCTTCCATGTTGGCAAGGGTCTGCTTGGCGTTGGCGAGATCGCGGGCACGGTCGGCTTCCTGCTGTGCCAATCCCCTCCCGGCGGCTGGATCCAGTTCACCCAGCAATTCTGCAGCCTCATCCAGCAACGGAACATCCGCTTCCGTCCAAGGGGGCATCCACAGGACGCTGCAGCAGGGCGCGCTGTTCCGCAGTCAGGTGCGGCGTGCAGGCTTCGAGGATGGCCGGCTTGCTGAAGAGTTCAGAGATAAGTTTCTCGGGCGTCATGGGCATCCAGCAGAGGTTCAGTGCAATACGAACATCGCGGGCAGACCTAACGTCTTCCGCCAGGTAGGCGCGATCGGCGTTGTTGCCGATGTTGCCTTCCTCGACCAGGTCCGTGAGTTGTTCCGTGAGCTCGCGCAGGAGGATCTTGACGAACGTGAGTCGGGCTTCGTTGTGGGGGGGCTTTCCTGTGGCGCGGGCTTTCTCCCGGGCACGGCGCACCTGGCGGACCGTCAGCGTCAGCTTCCGCGAATCGACTTCGAGGATGCGGTCCTCGGCGGGCGTCCGCTGCCGGTTGGCCACGGCATTTGCCACCACGGTTGCCATGTCCAGCTTGCCTTTGAGGGCGGCAACATCCGCATCTTCCTCGGGAACGGCGTGAATCCCGGGCATGAGGCGTCCCAGGCTGGCCATGACCACACCCGTCTCGCCGAGCGATGGCAACACTCGTTCGATGTAGTGCATGAAGGAGGACGACGGGCCCACGAGTAGGACGCCGGCGCTCTTGAGCCGCTCACGGTGCGTGTACAGCAGGTAGGCGGCACGGTGCAGGGCCACGGCGGTCTTGCCTGTTCCGGGACCGCCCTGCACTACCAGTGCTCCGGAGATGGAGGAACGGATGATCCGGTCCTGCTCGGACTGGATGGTGCCCACGATGTCCGACATGCGGCCCGTGCGCTTGGAATTGAGCGCAGCCAGCAGGGCGCCTTCGCCCTGAAGCGAGTCGTTGTCCGCGAGCATCCCTGCGTCCAGGACGTCGTCTTCAATCGCTTTTACGTCCCGCCCCCCCTGAAGGATCAGGTGGCGACGACGACGCACGCCTTGACGGTCGAACGCGGTGGCCTGATAGAAGTGGCCTGCTTCCGGCGCACGCCAGTCGACCATAAGGCGCTGCAGATCGGCGGTGGACAGCCCGATGCGGCCAATGTACTGAGCCTCACCGGAGTCGAGGTCAAGGCGGCCAAAGACCAGGCGATCGTCGACGGCGTCGAGCTGGGCCAGACGGTCTTCGTACAGTGCCGCGAACGCGTCACGTTCTGAGACGTTCTGCATGGTTCCCACCGCGCCGGCCTTGCGCACCTGCGCCAGCTGGGCGCGCTTTTCGGCGCGCAGCTCATCAAGCCGGGCATACAGCCCGGCCACATATTCCTGCTCGTGGACCAAATCAGCGTCGTGCATCGAACCGTAACCCCTATCGCAAAAGACAGACCGTCCATTCTACAGCGATTTTGGTAAACGTGGGGGGGGTCCACGTCATACGGCGGACTGCGTCACAGAAAGTTCATGTTTCACTGATCCACCAGCGTCGAAAGTCACCCGGCAGCGCTACGGTCCGGGGGGGCCGGGCAGCCTTGTACCTGGACACGGTGGGATCGTCCTCAATCCAAAACCGCCAAGGATATTCGGTGCTTCCACCTGGACCCGCTACGCCCACCCGCGGTCCACTGGCGACGGCAGCTGCGGCGTCGTCGGCAACCACAGGCTGAACGGTGAGGCGAGGGCGTCACGGCCAGTATCCGCCGTCGTGAGTCCCAGCGCGGAGGCGAGCCTGGCAGGTCCACTAGCCAGGTCCTTGTGCGCCTTGGAGGCCGGCCTGCGAAGGGCAGCGAGCTCATCCCCCGTCAACAATCTCTCCTGCCCGCAGAAGCAGCGCAGACGCTGAGCCGTCAGGACCGCAGACGATGTTGCGCAGTAGTGCATGCCGTAGGTGAAGTAGACGTAAAGGAAACCCGGCGGCCCGAACATTGGTGCATTCCGGGCGGTAGGACCACCGAAGGTATGGGAACCGGGGGTCGGGATGCTCTGAATCGCGCGGGCCCATATAGGCCTCCACCTCTGTGAGCCTGACCGAGACTGGACCGGCTTCTGAGTTGTGGGTAAGTACCGCGCCAAGTATCAGCGGGGGCGATGACACGTGGATCACCCCCCCGAGGAACTTGCGCACTTGGGACGGGCTGCTGACTCCGTTGTCCATGGACGGGCTCATGAGCAGACCCTAGCAAAATTTCCTGCCACGGCTATGTCCGATTTCCGCTAGCAAGGGCTTCGGACGACTGGCAGGATGAAGCCATGGACTTCTGGCAGCGATACCGGGCGATCGACGCCCGCGACACCCGGTTTGATGGTCAATTCTTCACTGCCGTCAGCTCCACGGGCATCTACTGCCGGCCGTCGTGCCCTGCCCGAACGCCCAAGGCTGAGAACGTCACCTTCTACGAAACCTCCGCGGCCGCCCATGAGGCCGGGTATCGCGCTTGCAAGCGGTGCCTGCCCGAAGCTGTGCCCGGAACGCCCGCGTGGAACATCCGCTCGGATATAGCTGGCAGGGCCATGCGGCTGATCAACGACGGCGTGATCACTCGCGAAGGCGTCGACGGCCTGGCGCACCGCCTGGGCTATTCCGCACGGCAACTCAACCGCATCCTCAGCAACGAACTCGGCGCGGGTCCCCCCCTCTCACTCGCACGGGCAAGCAGGGCGCAGACCGCCAGGACCTTGCTGGTCTCCACCGACATGCTCCTGGCCGACGTTGCGTTCGCCTCGGGATTCAACAGCGTGCGGCAATTCAACGACACCATTGGCGAGGTGTTCGCAATGACCCCCGACGGCGGTGCGTGCCACCGGGGCGAAGTCCGCTTCTCGCCGAGGTACCGGGGCACTTGGGCCGGCGCCATCCGCGCTGACTCTGAACCTGCCTTACAGGGACCCCTTCGATCCGGGCATTTTCGACTTCCTGGCAGTTCGTGCGATACCAGGCATCGAAAAAGCAACGACTGACAGCGACGGAAGCAGGAGCTACGCCCGCACGCTGCGGCTCCCCCCCCGAGGCAGCGCATCCTTTTCGGTTACCTACAGCCCCCTCAACACCCGGCAAACCCTTGCAACTCACAGCCACGGCCGTGGACCTGCACGACCTCCCGGCACTGTTGAGCCGGGTCCGCAGGCTATTCGACCTGGACGCCGATCCGCAGGCGATAGATGACGCCCTGGCAGCGGATCCGAGGCTTACGGCTAGCATCGCCGCGCTCCCGGGGGGGATGCGCGTGCCGGGTGCTGTGGATCCCCCCCAGGAATTGCTCATCCGGGCAATGATCGGACAGCAGATCACCGTCGCCGCTGCCCGAACTGCCCTTACCCAGTTGTCTGCGGCCGGATCCGCCGTCGATGGCGCTGCGCCAGACCTTGATCGACTATTTCCTACAGCGGCAGAACTCGCCGAACACGGACGTGCCTTACTCCGAGGACCACAGCGCCGCATCGACTCCATCGTGGCCGCCTCCGAGGCCATGGCCAGCGGGGGAACTCGACTTCGGCTACGGCGACGATCCGGCCAGCCTAGGCAGCAAACTGCTTCCGTTACCAGGCGTTGGGCCGTGGACCGTGGGGGTACGTTGCCATGCGGGTGCTTGGCGCTCCGGATGTGTTCCTGGCCAACGACGCGGCAATTAGAAACGGCGTGAAGGCGCTGCCCGCGGGCCCGGGACTCAGCTCAGACTTCAGGGAGGTCAGCCCGTGGCGTTCGTACGCCACCATGCACCTGTGGAGAGCAGCGGCCGTGAAGACCAAGAGCAAATTGCTCCCTGAAGGTGAGCGAGCGACCGGCTCAAACCCGAGGGAAGTGAGCGAGCGACCGGCT
>BBFS01000157.1 GCA_001313365.1 Paenarthrobacter nitroguajacolicus JCM 14115 | reverse complement strand
AATGCTGAGTCTGTAGGCTGAGATTTCAGATCATGTCTGGGGGGGGAATGCATGAATGATGAAGTAGATCCCTTAATTCCAACGGTGTGGGAGGCCGCAGTATTGGGAGTCGGAGCAGTGGCAGTTCTCTTGGTCATGGCTGCCCTGGTTCTGGTACTCAGCACGAAATCCTTCTCACCCGGAGTTCGGATTGCGTTGGTGGTGCTGGCGTTCGCGGCCCCTGTCGCTGGGCCGCTGGTGGGCATTGTGTTGGCACTCCTTGAGCGGCGAAAGGCCCGACGCCCTAATTCCGTCAGTCCCTGATGCCATGCTGTATCCATGAGCGGGGGGGATACAGCAGGGACTTTTTGCGGACACGGCTTGAACTGCCCAGTCCGTCGGCTACTACGACACTTTTGGACTACACCCACTTTTCTGTACGCTTCCGGGCTTCCCGGAAGCTCGCAGCGATTGTGGGTGTGAACATCAACGGCAAGGAACTGATACCCCCCCTGGCCCGCGAGGGTTCATGGCATTTGGATGACAGGATCCCACGGGAGCAGCAGGCTGGCCCGGATCTGTACAGGAGCAACGCCTTTGATCGCGGGCACCTCGTCCGGCGCTGGATCCCGTGTGGGGCGAAGCCGCAACAGCCAAGAAGGCCAACCAGGACACCTTTAGCTACACCAACGCGGCACCACAGATTGATGACTTCAACCAAGGCAAAGAGCTCTGGGTAGGGCTCGAAGACCACGTTTTGGGCCACGCTGACGCGTATGAAGCAAAGCTGAGCGTGTTCACGGGGGCCGGTGTTCCTCGATGACGATCCCGTATACAGGGGAGTTCAGATCCCTCGAAAGTTCTGGAAGATCGCGGCATGGACCAACGATGCCAAGCTGGCCGCCGTCGGCTTTGTCCTGGACCAATCGCCGATGCTGGGCAAAGTGGAGCTAAAGAAGGCCATCAGCCAACGGCTCCTTGAAGGTGAACCACCGCCGCTTGGACCGTTCAGGACGTTCCAAGTACCTATTGGGCAGATCGCGGACCTTACCGGGCTCAGCCTCAGCAGACTCATCGGCGCAGACCGACTTGTCAGTGGGCAGCGGGAATCCGGCGTGGAACTCCGGGCCATCAGGCTGGAGAAGGCAGACCAGATTAGGCTCTAAGCCCCTGGTAAGCCAGCAGAATCGGGGGATATCCACATACCCCCCCGATAGACTTGGGGCTGCATGTCCGCATGCGCACTACGCTTTTGAACACTGCACCAAAACCTGAGATTGGACACGGCCACCTTGCGAGAATTTACCGCCCGCTTTGCCACCGCCGAGGAAATCGATAACTGGGACAAGCACGTCACGGCGAATCCGAACGGCGGCAACATGCTGCAGTCGGACGCCTACGCGGCAGTCAAGGACGGTAACGGCTGGTTGGTCCGCCGGCTCGTCATCGAGACCCTGGACTACAGCAGCTACAACTTGCTCCTGGAGAAGAAGTTCCCTGTGATGGGTCGGCTTTGGTACGTCATCAAGGGACCGGACGTCCTGGATGTCAGCGACATCCAGCCCGCCCTGAAAGCAGTAGCCGCCCTGGCCCGTGAGAAGAAGATGAACGTCTTCACCATCAAGATCGAGCCTGACATTGTTGACTCGGCTGAGGCCGTGGCAGAACTTCAAGCTGCTGGCTTGGTGAAGGCTCCCAACATCCAGTCCAACGACTCCACGGCGTTGCTGGACATTGCAGCGCCCGCTAATGAAGTCTTGCGCAGCATTTCCTCACGTGCCCGCAACGCAGTTCGCAGGGCTGAACGTGAGGGTTGCGAGGTGGTTCAGGCTGAGCCGGGCGAAGACAGCTACCGCAAGCTCTACGCCCTCATGCAGAACACCGTGAACGCCAAGGGTGCCATGCCGCTGCGGAGCTACGAGTACTATTCCAAGTTCTGGGAAGAGTTCTGCAGCCGCGGCCAGGGACACTTCTTCTTCATCCACGAAGACGGTGCACCAAGTGTCGGTGCTTTCGTCATCAACTACGGATCCAAAGCTACGTACAAGGACGGCGGCTCCACCCAGAACCGCAAACAGTACGGTGATTCCCATCTGGCCCAGTGGGCGGCGATCCAGCGGATGCAGGAACTCGGATGCGTGGAGTACGACTTCTGTGGCACGCCCCCCGCAGCAAGGATCAAGGACAAGACCCACCCCCCTGTACGGCATGGGATTGTTCAAGACGAGCTTCACCAAGACCGTAACGGACTTTGTGGGTTGCTATGACCTTGTCCTGGGACCTGTCCGCCACAAGCTGTGGCTCAAGGGTGCGGAACGCATCTTCCGCCGACTCGAAACCATGCGTACCGGTGGCCAGTTCTACTGACGGCCACCCGCAGCCAGCAAACCAACTTCAGGCCCGCCCCCCCGGCCACCAACGGGTGCAATCTACTTTATAGGTGAGGTAATTTCTTTGACTCCGATCGAGGCTGGAACCGACATGGAATTCGTGATTCTCAGTGACGCTGATTTCGAGACATTCGCCAAGGGACATCCCCCCCAGGCAGCTTCATCCAGTCCATGGACCTCACGCGCTTCCAGCGTGCCCGTGGCCAGGAAGTTGAGCTTTTTGGCGTGACGCGCGGCGACAGCCTCATTGCTGCGGGGAAACTTGTCTACTCGTCCAACCGCCTGGCTACAAAACCGCAGATTGCGCCAAGGGGCCCTGATGGACTACAGCGACGCCGCCGTGGTGCGCTTCGTCGTCGAGCAGTTGAAAAAGCATTCGGCCTCGAAGAAAGCTGCAGAGCTGCGTATCTCTCCCAACATCCGGTACATTGCGCGTGATGAAGAGGGCGCCGAACACCCTGAAGTTGAGGACAACCGTCCACTACTGAAGGAGTTCGAAGGCCTGGGCTTCAAGCATCAGGGCTTCGACATGAACTTCGCCAACATCAACTGGATGTTCATCAAGCAACTCGACGGAATCGCTGATTCCGAAGAGCTCATCATGGGCATGAACTACCGCACCCGCAAGGCCATCCGTAAAGCCGAGAAGAACGGCGTCTACCTGGAACAGGCCACGCTGGAAACGCTGGATGAGTTCTACAACGCACTGAGCACAGCCGGCGACGAGAAGGGCTTCACGTACCGCGAACGCGAGTACTACGAGCAACTCCTACGGAATACTTCGGACGAGTTCACCAAGCTCATGATGGCCAAGATCAACATTCCCGAATATCGGGCCTCCATCACGGAGCGTCTGGATGCCGAATCCAAGACCTTGGCAGACCTTAAGCGTGAGGTCGAGGAGACCGGCAGCAAGAAGAAAGCCAACCGCATCAAAGTTGTCCAGGACCTCGTGGACAGCTACGAGCGCAGCCTCAAGGACATCGAACGTTTCCCCGATTCCGTCGGTGTCGCTACGGTGGCTGCCATCCATTTTGCGTGCTCCGGTGACGAGCTGGTGTGCGTCATTGGTGGCACGGTTCAGGACTACATCTATTTCAACGGCGCCACGTCCTTGTACTGGGGGCATGATGTTGCACGCACTGAACAATGGTTATTCGCGCTACAACTTCTACGGCACGTTCGGCATCCAGGGCCAGGATGAGACCGGGCACGGCGGGTACGAATTCAAGAAGGGCTTCGGTGGCGAGGTGGTCCAGTTGGTGGGTGATTTCGTCGCGCCGGTGAACCCGCTCGTCTTCCACGGCTACCGTGCGGTCAGGAAGTTAGCAGGGGTCGCCCAGACAGTACTGGGACGATTGCCACTTGAGAAATTGCCGGTAGTAGGAAAATTTCGGAGGAACCGCTAATCACACAAGCCAAGGGAGGATCACCGCGTGACTGAACGCCCCGACGGGTCCGCCAACAGGCCCCATACCGACGGGTTGCCCAAGACCCAGCCGTTGCGGCCGTCCCAGGTCCGGCAGAACGTCAACGCCAAACGCATGCTGATGCGCTTGGTTCAAGGTGACAGCCCGCCGACGGCGCCCATGAACATCGTGGACCGGTTGGCCGGGAGTCCTTACGCCAACCCCACCATCCAAGTGGTGGGTGTGGACGCTTCGGCCCGCAAGACCATCGACTTCGCCCTTCATCTGGCCGAAGTGATGTTCCGTTACGGTGCGGGCGCCCTTGAGGTGGAGACCAGCATGATTGCGGTCACGGCTGCCCTTGGCCTGAAGAACGTGGAAGTGGACATCACCAACCAGTCGGTGGCCATCAACTACGCGCCTAAAGACCAGACGCCCATCACGCTGCTCCGTGTGGTGCGCTCGTGGACCAACAATTACGCCGGCCTTGCCCAGGTTCACCAGTTGGTCACGGACATCGTGGCCGGGGGAGTGGGCCGTGACGAAGCCGTGCGCAGGTTGAATGAAATCATCCGCAGTGCCAAACCCTTCCCACGGTGGATGGTCACCATGGCCTTCGGCATCTTCGCCGCCGTCTTCGTGGGCGTCCTGGGTGGTGGCATCGGTGCGTCCGCGGTGGCTTTTGGTTCCAACATCCTGATCAGCCTGCTCTCCCGGCAACTTGCCAGATGGCGGACGGCTGACTTCTTCAACACCATGGCGTGCGCGTTCCTGGTCACCTTCATCGCGCTGATGCTGCGTTGGGCAGGTGTGGAAATTGCGCCATCCATTGTGGTGGCGGGTGGAATCCTGCTGCTTCTCCCCCACGGGCCGTCTTGTTTCATCGGTACAAGACGCCATCAACGGCTTCCCGGTAACGGCCGCGGGTCGTTTCCTCTCCACGTTGCTCACTTTCGGCGCAATCGTTGCGGGGATTGGCGTCGCAGTAGTGGTAGGAACGCTGATGGGCAGCGCAGTCCTGGACGTAACCCAGACATTCCCCCCCGACGCGTATCCCTTGTGGATTCAAGCAGTCCTTATTGCTATTGCGGTGGTCGCCATCGGCGTCACCGAGCAGACGCAAATGCGGCTGTTACTCCCGACGGCGGCAGTGGGCATAGTGGGCTTCTTCGTCTTGTGGGGGGGTGTTGGCGAAGCCGGCCTCGGCGACCGTTTGTCGCCAGCCGTCGCTGCGGTGGTTATCGGCTTGTTGGGCCGCGTCGTGGCGCTCAAGCTGGGTGCTCCGCAACTTGTAGTGGCCGTCCCGGCCGCGCTGATCCTGCTTCCCGGTCTGACGATCTTCCGTTCCATGTACGCCCTGACCGTTGAAGGCGGCAACATACTGCTGGGTGCGGGTGGCATGCTCAACGCCGGCGCTATTGTGCTGGGCGTTGCGGCCGGCATCGTGCTCGGTGACAACCTGGCCAGGCCCCCCCTGACGAAGGGCCTGTCCAGCAACGAGCGGCGCAGGGTACGCAGGCGCTAACGTCAAAAACGAACGGCGCCGCCAGGAGGCGGCGCCGTTCGGCTTTAAGGACTGAGGCTAGATCTGTCCCACTGGGAGCTTCTTCTCTGCTTGGAAAACTTCCTCTACGCGACCCTGCGCCCAATAGCCGGACAGTGAGACCTGCGAACGCTCCAAGCCGCGCTGCACGAAGAAGATCTCGCGGAGTCCTTTCATATAGCCCCGCTCGCCGTGGGCGAAGACGTCCACGCGTCCAGGCAACCATTCGGTGGTGCGAAGGGCGTCAAGAAGCAGCTCGCTGGAACCCGCTTGGACGCCCTTGCGGAGGAGCCAGTGCAACTCCACTCCGGCAGGGGGGGCGGAAATCGGAAGAATGTCGGCCTCGTTATCCACTTCAAGGAACACGGTTCCGCGGGCATCGGGAGCAAGGGCCTCCACGCAGGCCGCAATAGCTGGTATCGCGGCGTCGTCGCCGGCGAACAAGTACCAATCGGCCCCCCCGGGGGCGGGGCTGTACCCACCGCCTGGACCTGTGAAGACGAGCGAATCGCCGGGCTTGGCGGCGACAGCCCAAGGACCGGCCAGTCCTTCATCACCGTGCACCACAAAGTCGATGGCCAGTTCCTGTGCTACCAGGTCTACCCAGCGGATGGTGTACGTGCGAGTGTGAGGCCACTGCTCACGCGGCATGGTCTCGCGGATGGCCCACAAGTCCAGCGGGAGTTCGTACTCGACACCCGGCTGCGGAAACACGATTTTGATATAGCGGTCCACATATTCGTTGTTCGCGTAGTCGCTGAAACCAGGTCCGCCCGCCACAATCCGCACCATGTGAGGTGACAGGCGTTCATTTCGCAGGACGGTCAGGTTCACCTGCGGACGGGTTTTACGTGAGGCGGACGAAGTGACGGGGAGAGCAGTCATGAAGGTAAGCCTAAGCTAATTTCCTGCGCGTCGGCTGGGTATGAGTCGAAGGTTACAGACCCTCGCTCACATCCCGCGTGTTTGGGCCGGACGCTCGTTCACATCCCGCGTGTTT
>BBFS01000156.1 GCA_001313365.1 Paenarthrobacter nitroguajacolicus JCM 14115 | reverse complement strand
TGCGGCTCTTTGCCGTGCTGCTGATTCGGCCCGTTCCAGCGGTGATGCGGGCTCTGGTGTTGTCCCGACTCGTGGTCAGGTCATGGCCGATACCTTGGTCGAGCGCGTCACCGGTACACCGGGCGGGATTTCAGGGATCAACCTGGACCTCGTCATGACCGACCGCACCCTGTTCCAAGGCGACAGCGAACCAGCCCGGCTCAAGGGCTACGGAATAGTCCCCCGCCGAATGGGCACGGGAAATAGTCGGTTCGGGACAAACCGGCCAGGTCCACGCGAGAACGCCGGATACAGAGCTCACTGTCTGGCTTCGCCGGCTCTACACCGCACCAGCCAGTGGCGAGCTCCTGAGCATGGACTCCAAAGCCCGGCTCTTCCCGACGAGGCTTCGGCGTTTCATTGAAACCCGCGACGATACCTGCCGGATGCCGTACTGCGATGCGCCCATCCGGCATATCGACCATGTTCTTCCGTGGCGTTCCGGAGGGAAAACACACCTCGCCAACGGTGCAGGTCTGTGCGAGGCGTGCAACCACACCAAGGAAAACCCCGGCTGGGCCAGCAAAACCGTACATGCCGACGTGCACGGGGGGGTATACACACCTTGGGTATCAGCACCCCCACCGGACACAGCTATCAATCAAAAGCCCCACCCCTACCCGGACACCGCCCCTCCAGAACATAGACATCCACCAGCGGAGCTGCGTTCCCTCAAGCTGGGCACAAAAAAGGCGAACAGCGATTGCTCGCTATCCGCCTTCTAAAGTCGACTAATAGCCGACGTTGTGAGAGCTAGGGTTTGTTGGCGAAAAGCGCCAAATGTAAACCACCGTGATTCCCCCCCGGTTTTGTTCAGCTACTACCCATGGGAACTAACTGACCGAGTGGGCGAAATCAGCAAGTGACGCGGACCGTCACCTCAGCTGATCCGTAGTTGACGCCCTTGTCTTCGTCGGATGCCATTCCATGCCCTTGTTTCTGCGCAGCAGCGCTATTTACCTTCCAGTCACCGGACAGCCCCTTGTTGAATGTCGTATTATAGATCTATCCTTGGACATTCGTCAAGACCTTTTGGTGACATCTCTACCAGATCGTGATACTTTCGTTCACGTACGGCGAGCGCGACCGATCAAAGTGTCGCACCACTGCCCTACTGTGGGCCAGACAACGAAATACCTACCGACCAAGGGCAACAGACCCTAGCGCGGCAGCAATCAGCAGAGGGGGATTCCGTGATGGACGCTGGCGCAACACAGGCGGAGGCAGATGCAACGCAGGAGCGACGATCTGTACCGGTACGTGACAGCTGACAATGCCGAAGAGTACATCGCCATCATGAGCCTATTTTCTTCCACCCTCCTGGCCGACCTATCGGCAGGTGAGGCGCAGGGGGGGCGCTTAAGCGCTCCGGTACCCAGATCAGTATCGACGACCTTGAAGTCCGCTGTCGCCAGCTGGAGCAGTGGGGGGGCAACCTTGTGCGGTCGGTTCGCGTCGCACGTGCTGCCACGGTGGCCGAATGGGTCAGCTCCCGCTCCCGGTATCAGGTATCCAAGCTCGGCGGACGGGTAGCCCGACAGGTCAAGGATTTACTCAAAGCCAGCGACGGCGCCCGTGAAGTGGCCAGGGAACTGCTGGGCGTCACAGTTGAGACGCTTCAGCGCATCAGCAACCGCCTCGACAATCCTGAGTCGATCGACGCCGACGCTCTCGCCGGCGAGGTCACCACTGTGTTCCAGAACCAGCGGTTGTTCGCAGACTCCTCCAAGGATTTTTACGCCTTCGTCCAGTCCCGTATCTCCCGGTACGACCTTGGCGGCCCCGAGTATGCAGGCTTCAAGGAGATCCTGATGAGCTACGTCGACCTGATCAGCGCCGACGTCTCCCGTCACGCCCCCCGCAATCGCAACCCTCCTTGAAGCGCTTGAGTCGCGGCTGTCCGTTATGCTGGACGCCCTCGATTCGCTGCCCTCGTTGCCTGACACCGATGGCACGATTACGGAGAGGTCCCCCCCGGGGCGCAGCGCCGAGGACTGGGATGAACTCACCGCCTGGTACACCGGACGCAGCGGCGAATCCGGTCCCGCCCAACTGCGCGGTGCCGCTGACCAGGCTTTGGCGCAGCTCATCGCTAACGCCAAACGCATGCTCGCCGCAACGGGCACCGGAGTGTCCCGACGTGCAGACCTTCTGCGCCTGGCACAGTGGTTCGACGCCTCCGATGCGAAGACCTCCCACCGGATCTTCAATGCGGCCTTCGGCGCTTACCCCCCCTCCAGACACCTGCTCCGCGGTCCGGACGAGGACAACGGACGGGAGGGCCCCCACCACTTCCTGGTGACGCCGAACCGGTTGATGTGCCCTTGTCGCTGCGGGAGCGAGGTGACCGCGCCGCACGGGGGGGACGCGCCAGCCGCGTACTGGACCCTGGCCTCGAACGCGAAATCCTCCTTAACGAGGCCCAGGAAGAGGCCGAGCGTCTGGAAGCTGCTACAGCCGAACTCATAGCGTCCGAAAACCTCAATGGCGCGCGCCTCTCGCCGGCAGCGAGGGAACTGCTCCTCGACCGTTTCGGAGCCCTCATGGCGGCCGAACAGGACCTCACTGAAGCCATGGTCCACACGGACACCAGCCTCGGCCTGACCCTCATCGTCATCCCCCCCGCAGAGGGTCACCGCACCGTGATTTACAGCGACGACGGGTCATTGACCGTTCATGACCTCCTCCTGGAGGTTCACCCCCGCGGACGTCTCCTTCGCCGTTGAACGCGCAATGACGGGGACCCGGTGATCCCCCCCGGCGCCCGCGAGCCGGCGGGAACATCCGCGCATGCCGACGCCGAGAGGCAAGAAGAAGCACGCTTCCTGCTCATGCATCCCATAATGACGACCGCACGGTACCCCCCGAGCAGATGGCCCTGGTCCGCCGGAACGCATCAGCATTGAAATCCACGTTCGCCACAACCGCCGGGTACACCCTGATCATTGAGGCGAGCTTCGCCAGACTCACCAAAGCTCCGCTGCCGATGGAGGCTCCCGCGCGCCCGGCCCGGCGCAGCAACGGCAGTGATTTCTCCCCCCCGCGCTTACACATACCTCGCATTGATCTGCGCCGGGCTGCTCTCACCGTCAGCCGGCGAACAAATCCTGCTCTCCCAGCTCGTTGAACAGCTGCGCGCTGACGCCGCCACCGCCGGGCTCAGCATCGACGACGTCCTCGTTGAACGGCGAGCACTGGTTGCCGCCATCAGCCTCCTGCTCGAATGGGGTGTGCTCATCGAAACGGACGGGACTGTTACCGGCTGGGGGTGAACGGAACGATGAAGCGCTCCTGACAATCAACCGGTCGCTGCTGCCTCAGCTGCTCGCGCGCCCGCTCTACACCGTTGAGGAGCCTGATCAGCTGTGGGCACCCGACCCGGACCTTCCAGCTCAGCCACGACGTGATTTGCGGCGCCGAATCATTGAAAACCCCCCCTCGTACGCCGTGAAGACCTCACCGAGAATGAACGTGACGCGCTGTCCCGCGAAAGAAATGACGTCGCCCAGGCCCTGTCGGACGCGTTCGGGCTGAAACTGGAAGTCCGCGCCGAAGGAGTTCTGCCTACGACACCGAAGAAGAGATGACAGATGTCGCCTTCCCCCCGGCAACGGCACAGCCCGGCAGGCCGCACTGTTGCTTTTGGACGCCCTCATTGACACCCTCCGCCCATCCTCAGGCGCGGAGGCCCTGATCCGCGGCCGGCTCGTCCCGGGCGTCCTGGCGACTTGGGAACTGGTCGATGACAACCTTGAGCACCTCGCCGAGCAAAATTCCCGAAACTGGCGCAACGACGTCATCGACGACCTCGCCCGCCTGCGTACCGAAGTCGTCCAGATCCTCACATCCGTCGATCTGGCGACGGCCACCGACAACGGACTCGTGCTGCATGCTGCCTGCGGCAGGTACCGGCCCGAACCTGTCCGCTCCAGTGCCAAGCCACGGTCATTGCACCGGCTCGAGGCGACCCCCGGAGGTCATCTGGAACAAACCGATACGCTTTTCCCCGACCTTTCCCATACCGCACCCCAGGACCAGCCATGACAACTTCCGCCATCGGACACGACACTGCCGAAATTCTCGGCCGCCACAACCCGCAACGGTGGGGGATGAGCCGGGCTGGCCTGCTCAACGTCTGGCACTACCATGACGCCACATTCAACTGCTCCGGCGGCCGCCTCGTGCTGCGGGGGGGCACGAACGGATCCGGCAAGTCCCGGGCACTTGAGATGCTGTTGCCCTACCTCCTGGATGCGGACCGTCGGAAAATGGATGCCACCGGCTCGGGCAAGGTCCGGCTCCAGGACCTGATGAAAGCCGGCAGCACCCCTGGCGGTAGCGCGAAGGCTACCTGTGGCTTGAATTAGTGCGGGAAACAACAACCGGGGGGGACGCCGCCGACGACGGAGTCCATGTTGAGCACCTGACGCTCGGTGCGTTCATCCGGTTCTCACAATCCACCGGAGACGCGAAGGTCTGGTATTTCACAACACCCCTGCGTGTGGGGGGCACGACCTGCAGCTGATGTCCTCAACCCGGGAGGTCCTCTCCCGTGACCAACTGACCTCGCTGATCGGGGCCGACCGGATCACCGATTCACCGGAGGTACATCGTGAGCGGGTGCGCAACACTGTGTACGGCCTGACAGGCGAATCAGGCCGGGACCGGTTCGTCGGGCTGATGCAGCTGACCCACACCCTTCGTTCTCCCGATGTCGGAAACCGCATCGAGGAAGGGCGCCTTCCGCAGATCCTTTCCGATGCGTTGCCGCCCCCCCTGGGCGAGGCAGCCTTGAACGCAGCCGGTGAACAGCTCGACGGGCTGTCCGAGACCCGTGCAGGGCAAGAGCGCCTCGAGTCGGCCTACCGGCACGTCAACACCTTTTTCGGCACGTACCGGAAGTACGCCGCCAAGGTCCTCGCGGGCGCCGCCACCGCTGCCGATGAATCGGCGATAGCAGCCCAGCAAGCCTTGCATCACGCAGACCAGCGCCACTCGAAACATTTGAACATGGTCGAAGTGAAGCGGAAGGTAGAAAGGACCGTGGCTGAACTCGTCGACGCCGAAGGTCACCTCGAAGCGACCATTACCGGTATCAAGTCGTCAGCGTCCTACGCCCATGCCCGCGACCTCGATGAAAGGGAGCGGAAGATCGCCGCTCTGGCCCGGTCCTCGGACAGTGCCTTTTCAGCGGCAGCAGCGGCGCGGCGCAACGAGATTTCACGTGTCAGGGATGCGTCCACCCGTGCCGTGGCCGCAGAACAGGCAGCGAAGGAAGCAGGCGCGAACTAGCAGAAGCTCACGCCCAGTTAGGATCCGCAGGAGTGCCGGCGAACTTCGCCGGCACCGCGTCTGTACATGCAGTCCATGCCGTTACCGCCATGGACACCGTCCGTACCATCCGGAAAGCCGGTCCCGAACCTGTTGACCGGCCGGCCGCCGCGGTACTGTGCGTTACGCCCGCCGACATCTCTGGCGAGCAGGCGCGGATCGGCCTGACAATCAAAGCAGCGGATATGCGCCAGCGGCAAGCGGGTGCCCGGCTCGATCAGGCCCGACAACTGGAGAAAGAAAAATCGAAGGTTGCCGCAGCTGACCAGCGGGCGGAAGAGGACCAGGACCGTGCCGATAAGGCTGCGGCCGAGGCAACCGAGGCTGCCGACCATCTCAGGTCGGAGCTGACCGCGCTGTCGGACCAGTGGAGGGGGGGGTGGGTCAGCGCACCCGAGACGACCGAGGCCCTTGTCGGTGGATTTCGGGCACGACCCGATCAAAGCGTTCCTTCAAAACCCCCCGATTCTGTTCTGACCGACCCCCCCAATTCACTGGGCAAGCTAGACAGGGCGGCCACCATCAAGGGGACCGCCGCCCGTCAGCGCCATGACTCAGCACTCTTTTCCCTTGACAACGCGGACAAAACTGACGTGCTGCAGCGGGCCGGGCTTGATGACGAAAAATCCAAGCTCCAAGCAGCCATCGACCAACCCCCCCGGCGGGTCCTTCCTGGCTGGGCACTGGCCCGGAAGGATCAGTCCCGCTGTGGCGGGCGGTTGACTTCTCCGACGGCATCCCGGACGCGGATCGGTCCGGGATTGAAGGCGCCCTTCTGGCTTCGGGCCTGTTGCTGGGCTCTGTCATCGGCGACGGATCACTGCTCGCCACCGACGGTCAGCTCCTCCTGCAGGGAACAGGGCACTCCGCCGATAGCCCGCTCAGACGCGTCCTATCCGTTGATCCGGCCACACCGAATCCGGACGCTGTCATCTCCGTCCTCGAGCGGATCGGGTACGGCTCAGGCTCACACGCACCTGGGTTGCCCCGGACGGCACCTGGGGGGCAACGGGCCACTGACCGGCCGGCACGTGCCAGGGCCCGCCCG
>BBFS01000155.1 GCA_001313365.1 Paenarthrobacter nitroguajacolicus JCM 14115 | reverse complement strand
CACATCCCTAACCCTTCCCACCAACCCTCTCGCACATCCCTAACCCTTCCCACCAACGCCCGACGCCGTCGCCTCACCAAGGTGCCGCCGTCGCCAATCCAAAGCCTCCCGAGGGAGCTGAAAGAGCGTCCGCCCCCCCAAACCCGAGGGAGCTGAAAGAGCGTCCGCCCCCCCAAACCCGAGGGAGCTGATAGAGCGTCGGGGGAAGCAGAACGGCGGCCGTTCCGCTTGTTGCCAAGTGGAAGGGCCGCCGTCGTGCGTTCTGTTGAGCCGAAAACCTAGACCAGGCGGGTCAGCCAGCCGTGGGTGTCCTCGACGGTTCCGGTTTGGATGCCCAGGAGCTGCTGGCGGATGGCCATAGTGGTTTCCCCCCCGGCCTTCGCGTCCTCGGAGCCGATGAATTCGGTGGCGTCCTTGAGCACACCGATCGGCGTGATCACAGCTGCCGTGCCACAAGCGAAGACTTCGGTGATCTCACCTGAGGCCACGCCGTCGCGCCACTCGTCCAGGGTGATCTTGCGCTCGGTGACTTCACGGCCCATGTCCTTGGCCACCTGGATAACGGACATGCGGGTGACACCTTCAAGGATGGTGCCGCTAAGGGCCGGAGTGACCAGGGAGCCGTCCTTCATGACGAAGAACACGTTCATGCCGCCGAGTTCTTCCACGGCGTCGTCGTTGAAGTGGTCCAGGAAAAGCACCTGCTTGCAGCCGTTCGCTTCGGCTTCCTGCTGCGCGATCAGGGAAGCTGCGTAGTTGCCTCCGCACTTGGCAGCACCGGTTCCGCCGCGGCCGGCACGGGCATATTCGCGGGAGATCCAAATAGAGACGGGCTTGAGCTCGCCGCCGAAGTAGTTGCCGGCAGGAGAGGCGATGACGCGGAAGGACACTTCGCGGGCGGCACGAACACCAAGGAACGCCTCCGTGGCGATCATGAACGGACGCAGGTAAAGGCTTCACCGTCGCCGGAAGGAACCCATTCCTTGTCAGCCTGGACGAGTTCGCGGATGGCGCCGAGGAAGTACTCCTCGGGCAGCTCCGGGAGGGCGAGGCGACGCGCGGACTTGTTCAAGCGCGCGGCGTTGGCTTCGGGCCGGAAAGTCCAAACGGAGCCGTCAGCGTGGCGGTATGCCTTCAGGCCTTCGAAGATTTCCTGGCCGTAGTGCAGAACCGCAGCCGAGGGGTCCAGGGAGATGGGTCCGTAAGGCTCGATCCGGGCATTCTGCCAACCGCCATTTCCGTCGGCGTCAACCTTGTAGTCGACGACGGCGGTGTGGTCGGTGAAGTAGTCGCCGAAGCCTGGGTTCGCCAGGACGGCTGCACGCTCCTCAGCAGACTTCGGGGGTATCCGAAAGCTGCTGGCTGAAGTCGACGCCATGGGCAGTCTGAGTCATGTTTCCTCCACAGTCAGCTACCTGGCAGGGCGAACCGGGCCCCCCCAAAAAAGGGTGTGATTCAGCGATGGACCAGGGAAGCAGGTAAATAATTCAACACAAGCTTACGCCTGAGAAATGGGCCTAAAGTGCGGCCGCAATGCATCGCCAATAGCAGCCGTGCTGCGCGGCTCGCCGGTGCGGGTTTCGACGTCGGCGACTACTG
Organism: Paenarthrobacter nitroguajacolicus JCM 14115; assembly: GCA_001313365.1. The sequence goes on along the minus strand of BBFS01000155.1, from coordinate 4,987 downwards.
CCGCTTCGATCTTGCGGGCCGCCGTGGTGTAGCCAAGGTGGTCCAGGAGGAGCACTGCGGAGAGGATGGCCGCGGTGGGATCGGCTTTCTGCTGTCCGGCGATGTCCGGGGCTGAGCCGTGGACGGGCTCGAACATGGACGGTGCGGTGCGGTCCATGTTGATGTTGCCCGATGCCGCCAGGCCGATGCCGCCGGTGATGGCAGCGGCGAGGTCGGTGAGGATGTCGCCGAACAGGTTGTCGGTGACGATGACATCGAAACGGGAGGGGGGGTCGGTCACCATGAAGATGGTGGCGGCGTCAATGTGCAGGTAGTCGTGGGTGACCTCGGGGGGGAATTCCAGCGCCACAGCCTCGACCGTGCGCTTCCACAAGTGCCCGGCGAAGACCAGCACATTGTGCTTGTGGACGAGCGTGACGTGCTTGCGCGGACGCTCGTTGGCGCGGCGGAAGGCATCGCGGACGACCCGCTCCACACCGTGAGCTGTGTTGAGGGAAACTTCCGTGGCCACTTCGTGGGGGGGTGTTCCGCCGCGCAGGGTGCCACCATTGCCCACATAGGGACCTTCAGTACCTTCGCGGACGACGATGAAATCGATGGTGCCGGGGGGGTTCGCCAGGGGGGGGCTGCCGACGGTGCCGTACAAGCGGGACGGGCGCAGGTTCACGTAGTGGTCCAGGCTGAAGCGGAGCTTGAGCAGCATCTCGCGTTCGATAATGCCGGAAGGGATGCGGGTATCCCCCCCCGGGGCTGCGCCCACTGCCCCCCCGAAGAGGATGGCGTCACGCGTGCGCAGGTCTTCCAGGACCTCGTCCGGGAGGGTCTCGCCAGTCTCAAGCCAGTGCTGGGCGCCAAGCTTGTAGTTGGTCAGCTCGAGGGCCACGCCTTCGGCGGCGACAGCCTTTTCGAGGACCTTGACGCTTCGGCGATGACCTCAGGGCCAATGCCGTCGCCAGGGATGACAGCGAGATTGATGGACGTTGCACTCATAGCTCTATCTAGCCAAGCGATCCACATGCTGGTCAAAATCGTCTCACTCTTCGAACACTGGCCGTGCCCGGGACTTGGGTAAGACTCAGACCACGGCATGATGCCCGGGCCGGTCGCGTGCACATAGAGTCGTATCGTGGATAGAAGGCACGAGATATACGAATGGTTCCGGATCAACCGCTTCAAAGTTGATATGACGGCCACGTGCCTCCTTATCCTCCTCTTCGGTCCCGTATATCTGGTCGCGGACCGCCCTTGGCTGTTCCTCTTGTCCTGCAGCCTCCTGCTGCCCCCTCGCATGGCGACGCACCCGCCCGGCCGTGGCGGCCGGCGTCGTCATCCTGGTGTGTCTCATCCAGTGGGCAGCGGGCGTCGAACCCGTAGCTGGCCAAATCGCCGTCCCGCTGGTCATCTACGCTACGGCGGCTTATGGGCCCGCGTGGGCGAGCCGGACGGTTCTTCTGGCCGGACTGTTGGGTGGAGTCATGCTCACTACCCGGCTCTTTTCAACCACAGCGGAGTCCGGCATCCTGGGTCTCACCATCGGTGCGCTTTATACCGTGCTGATATGGATGCTGGTGCTGGTGAGCTGGACATTGGGCGACCTCACGCGCGTACGCCGGTTACAGCTTCAGGCTCTTGAGGATCGCACGCGGAGGCTTGAAGTGGAGCAGATGCAGGAGCGCAAGCTGGCTGCCGCCGACGAACGTTCCCACATTGCCCGGGAAATGCACGACATCGTGGCGCACTCGCTGTCCGTCATCATCACCCAGGCCGACGGAGCCCGATACGCTGCCGCCGCGAAACCTGAACTCGCGACCGAGGCACTGGCCACTATTGCGGCCACGGCCGGGATTCGCTGGGCGAGATGCGAAGACTGCTGGGCGTACTCCGCTCCGACGACGACTCCCCTACCCGCCCTCAACCCCGGCTTTCCGATCTTGACGAACTCCTCCTCGGCTTCCGCGCCGCAACACTGCAGGTGGCGTTCGAGCAAACCGGTGTACCCCCCCGCAGGGCCCTACCAGCCGGGGCGGAACTCACGGCTTATCGAATCATCCAGGAAGCCTTGACCAACGTGATGAAACACGCAGGACCGAAGGCGACGGCGAGTGTCACCCTGACGTGGCAGGGCCGCGGCCTGCAACTGGACATCATCGACGACGGCCGGGGGGGCGCCGCTGCTGATCCGCCCTCGGCAGGGGGGGCGGTAACGGACTGTTGGGAATGGGTGAGCGTGTCTCCCTCTACGATGGTTCCTTGACCGCGGGACCTGAACAGGGCGGCGGTTTCCGTGTGTCCGCATTTATCCCGTATTCGGAGGCCTGATCCATGCCTGAAGTTTCCGCACCCATCCGGGTGGCCCTCGTTGATGACCAGCAGTTGGTCCGATCGGGTTTTGGCATGCTCATCAATTCGCAGCCGGACCTTGAAGTAGTTGCTGAGGCCGGCAACGGGATCGAGGCGGTCCAAGCCCTGAGCGCCACCGCTGCGACGTGGTCCTGATGGATGTTCGAATGCCTGGTATGGACGGGATTGAAGCGACCCGTCGCATCCTGGAACAGGCAGCGGCACAGCCCGTCGGTTCGCAGCGGGCCGATGTCAAAATTGTGGTCCTCACCACCTTTGACCTTGACGAGTACGCCCTTGCAGCCATTCAGGCCGGCGCCAGCGGATTCCTCCTGAAGGATGCGCCGCCGGAGGAACTGCTGGAGGCCATCCGCACTGTCTACCGCGGGGACGCCGTGATTGCCCCCCCTCCACAACCCGACGCCTGCTTGACCACGTGGCGCCACTCCTGAGGACGCAGACACCGGAGCAGACTGAACATGCTGCCGCCGTCGAGCGCCTCACAGCCCGCGAGCGCGAGGTTTTCCAGCTGATCGCGCAGGGACAATCAAACCCGGAAATCGCGGCGGGGGGGCTGTTCTTGTCCGAGGCTACGGTCAAGACCCACGTGGGGCACATCCTGGCGAAGCTTGGCGCACGGGACCGCGTTCAAGTAGTGGTCATCGCCTATGAGACCGGCGTTGTAGCCCCCCCGGGTACCTAGCAACTCAGACCAGGGTATGAGCAAGCCTCCCTGATAATGGGCCTGCGGCCCGATCCGGCAGGGCTGGCCGGAAACATAGCGTGGAACCATGACAACATTCACGCCTCTCCCCCACTCGTCAGGAACCGATCGGCCCGCAGGCCCGGAAGACACCCAGGCTCGTCCCGCCGTGGAGGCGCATGAGCTGACCAAGAGCTACGGCCGTGCTGACACCACCGTCACTGCCTTGAACAAAGTGTCCGTGAGCTTCGATGCCGGAAAGTTCACTGCCATCATGGGACCGTCCGGTTCCGGCAAGTCCACCTTGATGCATTGCCTTGCCGGCTTGGACACGGCCGATTCCGGGCGGATCTTGTTGGGCGGCACCGAATTGACGGGGGGGCTCAATGACCGTCAGCTCACCGCTTTGCGCCGCGAGCGGATCGGCTTCGTTTTCCAGGCGTTCAACCTGGTGCCCACCTTGACCGCCGAACAGAACATCACGCTTCCGCTCGCCTTGGCGGGAACCACCGCCGACGCCGGGTGGCTGGATACCGTTGTCACAACGCTGGGCTCAAGGACCGTTTGAAGCACCGGCCCCCATGAGCTCTCGGGTGGCCAACAGCAGCGCGTGGCGGTTGCCCGGGCGTTGCTGACGCGTCCCGACGTCGCCTTCGGCGACGAACCCACTGGAAACCTGGACTCACGGGCGGGCGGGGGGGAAGTCCTGGCGTTGCTGCGCAGGAGCAGCAGGAGATGGGGGCAAACCATCATCATGGTCACCCATGATCCCGTGGCGGCGAGCTACGCGGACCGCGTGGTGCTGATGAGTGATGGAGGCTGGTGGGTGAGATCCACGATCCCACTGCCGATTCTGTGCTGGCTGCCCTCGGCAAGCTGGGGGGGCCTAGAGCATGTTGCGTGTTGCCCTTTCCCAATTGACCACCCATTTCCGGCGTTTCGTGGCCATCGGGCTTGCAGTTATGTTGTCTGTCATGTTCCTCTCCGCCACGCTGATGGTGGGCGCGAGCACCAATGCATCACTGGCGCGAGCATCGGCGAGGCGTACCGCAACGCCGACGTTGTGGCTACGTCCAAGAACGGGGGGGAGCCGTTCACCCAGGCAGCGGTGGACGCAGCGGTTTCCGCGCCTCAGTGCAGGACAGCTATCCCGAGCGTTCCACCTACGTGACGTTCGAAGCTGGTGGCGGTGAACAATACGGCCGGTTGCGCAATGCGGCACCCGCTTCCCTGGAGGGCGCAGTGCTTTCCTCCGGGTCCATGCCATCGGGTGCCTCGGAAGCCGTGATTGACGTCAAGTCGGCCGGGCATTTGGGCCTCACAGTGGGCAGCACCTTGGAGCTGCGGGGGTCAGGACCCGTCAAGACCGCGAAAGTGACTATTTCGGGCCTGACGAAGGCCACCAATGACCCTTTCTCGTCATCGGCTGCCCAGCTGGTCGGTTCTGAGTCAGTGCTGAACGCGGTCCAGGACGCGGGCGCCGGATACTCGGGGCTACAGTTTGCACTCAAGCCCGGGGAAGACGTCACCGCAGCCAAGGACTACATTGCGCACCGCATGGAAGCAGCGGGTGCAATTGAGCCAGTGCTGGAAACGGCGCAGGAGAAAGTCACCTCCACAGTGGCCATGCTCAGTGCAGGCCAGGACCAGTTGACCGTTGTCCTGCTAGCCTTCGCAGGGGGGGTGGCCATCCTCGTTTCCACGTTGGTGGTGGCCAATACGTTCTCAGTGCTGGTAGCTCAACGGACCAGGGAGTTGGCGTTGCTCCGATGCTTGGGCGCCGGCCGGGCACAGATCCGCGGTCGGTGATGCTGGAGGCCGTCGTGGTTGGTTTCATCTCTTCAGTGTTGGGTGTCCTCGCTGCCACGGGACTGATGACCGGCTTGATCGCCTGGGCCAAATCCCAGCCCGAGCAGGCGTTCGCTACGTTGGCGGTGCCGCGTC
>BBFS01000154.1 GCA_001313365.1 Paenarthrobacter nitroguajacolicus JCM 14115 | reverse complement strand
GGCGATACCCGCACCAAGGCTTCTTCCGCAGCTGGAGCGCAGCCGACGACGCCGCGGTGCAGCGCGCGCTGAACGCCACCTCAACGCTGGAACTCGCTGAGCGAAGCATCGACGAGTTGTCCGGCGGACAACGCCAGCGCGTCTGGATCGCCATGGCCCTCGCGCAGGAAACCGAAGTCCTGCTGCTGGACGAGCCCACCACGTACTTGGACCTGGCACACCAAGTGGAAGTCCTGGACCTGATCACGGACCTCAACCGCAGCCGCGGAACCACCGTGGCGATCGTGCTCCACGACCTCAACCTTGCTGCACGCTACGCCGACCATGTGATCGCCATGAAAGGCGGGTGCATCGTGGCCGAAGGACCTGCGCCCGTCGTGGTGACAGAAGAACTGGTCTTGAACGTTTTCGGTTTGGAATCCCGAGTGGTTCCGGACCCCCATCTCAGGCACACCGCTGATCGTCCCCCATTGGACGCCACCACGCACGCCCCGCTTCAACCAACGAACTGGAGATCGCCTCATGAGTGCACAACCGACACAGGCAAAAGCAAGCGCCGCCGTGGAGCCCATGACCCTCGCCTTCGACGTCACCGTGACGGCCGTGCAGGAGCTCAGCCCCAACTTCCGTCGCATCACCTTCGGCGGCTACTCGCTGCGTGACTTCGGCGTTGCAGGGGGGGACACTTTGGACCTCCGCGTGAAGTTGATGATCCCGTCCTTCGACGCCGCCGGACAGCAGATCCCGCTCCCTCCCTTCAAAATGGAAGAAGCCGGCTGGTACCAGGAATGGTTGGCCATGGACCCGTCCGTCCGCGGTGACATGCGCACTTACACGGTCCGGTCTGAACGCCTCGACGCCGTGTACCCCCGAGATCGACATCGACTTCGTCATGCACTTCGACGACGCCGGACACGGCGGACCTGCTGCCAACTGGCACTTGCGGCGAAACCAGGGGGGGACGCCATCACCATCATCGGCCCCAACAACCGCGCAGCCCAGTGCACCACGGCCGGCGCCTACGGCGGCATCGAATGGCGTCCGGGCCTGGCCCAGCGCGTGCTCCTGGCCGGCGACGAAACCGCTGTCCCTGCCATCAGCGCCATCCTGGAAAGCCTGCCCGCCGATATGACCGGCCACGCCTTCCTCGAGGTACCCGAAGCCGGCGACTTCCAAGACATCTCCACCGAAGCCGATATCGAAATCACCTGGCTCGCACGTGGCGCAGCCATCGGACGCTCACGACCCCCCCACGGCGAACTCCTCAAGGAAGCCGTCGCCAAGGCCGTTCCCGTGCCGGGCTGGGTAGGCATCAAGGCGCAGGCACCGCCGCCGGACCCGAGCCCGAAGACGTCAACGTGGACCAGGACATCCTCTGGGAAACCCCCGCAACGCATGGACACCGCAGCCATCGAAGCCAGCAAAAACCCCACCCTTCCCGCAGGCGCCCTCCCGTTCTACGCATGGATTGCCGGTGAAGCGTTCGTGATCAAGGAAATGCGGCGGTACCTGGTACGGGACGTTGGTATCGACCGCAAGCAAGTTGCCTTCATGGGTTACTGGCGACGCGGCAAGGCGGAGGCTAAGTCTGTTCTTCTGGTCCGCCGCAGCGGCTGGGTGGCCGCTCGGTGGCCATCCTCGGCGTGCTGCTCCTTCGTCGCTTTGACGCACGCTGCCGGATGCCCACCGAGCGCCCCGTCCTTGCGTCACCTTCCGACGCTCTCGCACTTCCCTCGGGTTTGGGGGGGGCGACGCTCGCTCACGTCACTCGGGTTTGGGGGGGCGACGCTCTCGCACTTCCCGTTGGCTTGTTCACTTTGGGTTGGCTCCGGCGTAACCGGGGGGGGCGGGTAGCGTCGGCTGCGTGCGGGAGGAATTCGGGGGACGGGAAAAAGGTTCGACGGCGGTATGTCGCCATCGGAGATTCCTTCACCGAAGGCGTGGGGGGACACGAGCAAGATCCTGCCAACGGGGGTCCGCGGATGGGCCGACCGGGTTGCCGAGAAGTTAGCCAAGGCCCAGCCGGGCTGGGAGTACGCCAATTTGGCCGTGCGTAGCAAGCGGCTTCGGCACATCATCGATGAACAACTCGAGCCCGCCCTCGCCATGGAGCCAACGCTCGTCACGCTCTACGCAGGCGGAAACGACATCCTCGACTTCGGCACCGATATGGATGCGCTCCTTAATGACTACGAGTTGCTCGTCGCGCGCCTCAGCGAAACCGGTGCCACTTTGGTCCTGTTTACCGGCTTCGACGTGAAAGTGTCTGCCGTCCTGGAACCCTTCAAGAAACGCAACACCCACTACAACCAGAGAGTCCGCGACATCGCAGCCAGATATGGCGCAGTCCTGGTGGACTACTGGTGCTTCGACGCGTACAAGGACTCGCGGATGTGGGCCCCCCGGACCGGCTCCACATGTCCAAGGCGGGCCACAAGTATTTGGCTGCCCAGGTTCTGGACCATCTCAACGTCCCGCACAAAATCTCACCGAAAGAATGGGACCCGCCCAGCCGCATGTCCATGCGCGAATGGGAGCGCCGGCAACGCCGCTGGGTCAATGACTGGGTGGTCCCGCTGTTCGGACGCAAATTACGCGGTGTCACTCTTGGGGACTCCATCAGCCCGCGCTGGCCGGAGCCCGTGAAGGTTCCACGCAAGGGCGGCTTGAAAAAGCTCATGGAAGACCGGGAGAAAGCGCAATGAAAGACCAAGCCCGGTTTGTGGCCCTCGGCGACTCCTTCACTGAGGGTGTCGGCGACAACGATCTCAGGCTCCCCCCCAACAACTGCCGGGGGCTGGGCGGACCGGGTGGCCGAAGAACTGGCAAGACACGACGAAACCGTGCGATACGCCAACCTGGCTGTTCGTGGACGGCGCCTCCATCGGATCATCGACGAACAAATCGAGCCCGCCCTCGCCATGAATCCCACGATGGTCAGCTTCTATGCCGGCGGGAACGATCTCCTCATGGCAAGGCTCAACATGGCCAGGCTCATCCGGGACTACGAAGATGCCGTCAAAAGGATCAAAGCCAGCGGAGCCGTGGTCCTGCTCTTCACGGGGGGGTACAACGTTCCTTTGTCGCCCCTGCTTGAGCCGCTCAAATTGCGCACTGCTATCTACAACCGTCACATCCGGCGTATCGCCGCAAAGTACGGAACGCTCTTGGTGGACTACTGGTGCTTCGAGAAGTTTCAGGACCCGCGAATGTGGCTCCGGATCGCCTGCACATGTCCACCCCGGGCCACAGCTACATGGCCAAGAAAGTCCTCGAAGTCCTCGGGGGGGCCCCCCACTCGCTGACCTCACCAACGCTTGCCGCTCTCCGTCCGCGGACCTTCACCGAAAACATTGCCGACGACGCCGCCTGGCTGAGGCGCGACGTCGGGCCTTGGCTTAAGCGCCGGGTCCGCGGCGTATCGAGCGGTGACCATCTGGGAGCGCGGTGGCCGGAACTGATGCCGGTGGTGTTGCCGGAACGGCTGGGAACCGCTCGGGCAAAACCTCAGCTGTCGAGCAGGTTTTCGTAACCTTCAGCCACGCTGGTGGCAGTGAATTCGATGATCTCGAACTCGGCAACGCCATTGCTGTAGAACGGGTCCTTCGCCAGAGAAGCATCCAGCGTCGCCCTGTCCACTTTCGAGAGCAGAACGCCGCCGGTGGCTGGGACGCGGCGTCCGGACGCAGGAAGGTCCCGGCGTCGAACGCGTCCTTAAGCCAGGCCATATGGCCCGGGCGGTGGAAATCGACAATTTCGTCGGGAACTTTGTAGGTCAATGAGACGACAAACATGCCGCCAGCCTATCGCCTGAGCCCGGGCCGGGACCTAAGGAAGTAGGGAATTCTCATAAGATGGAGGCATGACTCAACCCCGCTGGCTGAATGCCGACGAACGCCGTGCTTGGCTGGCTCTGCTGAGCATCAACACTTTGCTTCCCTCGGCGTTGGACACCCAGCTTCAGTCGGCCGGCAAACTGTCCCTGTTCGACTACAACGTACTTGCGATGCTCTCCGAAACCGAGGGCCGGTACCTTCCCATGAGTGAGCTCGCCGCACGGACAAGTGCCTCGCTGTCGCGACTCTCCCACGTGGTTACCAAGCTGCAGAAACGCGGATGGGTGGAACGGCAAGCGCACCCCCCCGCGACGCCCGTGTCACCGTAGCGCACCTGACCGACGCCGGCATGTCCACCATCGTGTCCCTGGCCCCCCCGGGACACGTGGAGTCAGTGCGCACGTTGATGCTCGATTCCCTTAGTCCCGAGGACGTCTCGGACCTTGCACGCATCGGCGAGAAAATCGTTGCCCGCTTGGACAACAACCACTGGATCCTGCGCGATTCCTAGCCCCCCCCTGCTGCAGGCTTTGTGGCCTCAAGCGTTGAAGTGGCAGACTGACGGCATGGATTTTTCTGCCCGTTATGTTGCCCTGGGGGGGGACTCGTTCACCGAGGGTGTTGGAGACGACGATCCCGCCCGCCCCAACGGCGTTCGCGGCTGGGCCGACGTCGTTGCCGGGCAGCTCGCCTACAGCAACCCGGACTTCGGCTACGCCAACTTGGCTATCCGAGGCCGGAAGCTCCGGCAGATCATGGCGGAGCAGGTTGATGCCGCCGTCGCGATGAAACCAACTTTGGTGACGTTGTATGCGGGGGGGCGAACGACATCCTGCGGCCCAAGATCGATATCGACTCGCTTTTGGAGGAGTACGACGCCGGTATCGCCAAGTTGAGCGCGTCGGGAGCCACAGTGGTCCTCTTCACGGGCTTTGATGCGAAGGGCTCGAAGGTTTTCAGCGCCATGCGCGGCCGCACTGCGATCTACAACGAACTGGTGCGCGAAATCGCCGAAAACCACGGAGCCCTCCTCGTGGACTATTGGCGGTTCGACGAGTACGACGACTGGCGGCTCTGGGGTGAGGATCGCATGCACATGTCCACCGCAGGCCACGTCAACATGGCAAAGCGCGTCCTGGATGTCCTCGAGCACGAGCACGTCATCGAGGTTCCCGAACTGGCGCCGGTCCGACTGATGAACCGCGTTGAGGCATTGAAAGCAAACGCACGATGGTTCCGCGAATCCGCGGCGCCATGGGTTGCCCGCCGCGTGCGTGGAGTGTCCTCCGGCGACGGTTTGAGCCCGAAATACCCGGAGTTGATCCGGCCGCTGTAATCCGGGCTGCCGGGCGACCCGCCAAGTTGAGTCGGTGTTCCGGCAGTGGACGCCAAGGGCTTATGATGCCGGATTGGTCTTAATTTGGCCTGACCCGTAGAATAGTTAGGCGCTAGGTAGTGCGGATCGTGTGCAATTGCTCCGGTTGGTGGTGACTGTCGGTTTTACTGACGTCCCGGTGGCCGGTAGTTAGGGGGGGCTCAAGTTGCGTGCATTCCTGTATTCGCCCGGTATCCCAGGATCTGTTCCAGTGATTATCACTGCCCGGTCCTGAGGCCAACCTTCTTCGCCGCACTTGCTGCGGAAACTACCGAAATGGTCTGGACCCGGATGCGGACGCTGCCTGTCGCACGGCAACGCAGGAACATCTGCACGCCGTTACATTCAATCTTTGGAGGAGAGTCATGGCAGCACACTGCCAAGTGACCGGAGCCGAGCCGGGCTTTGGACACAGCATTTCGCACTCGCACCGTCGCAACAAGCGTCGGTTCGACCCGAACATTCAGAAGAAGCGCTACTGGGTTCCGTCCCTGCGCCGTAACGTCACGCTGACCCTGTCAGCCCGTGGCATCAAGACAATCGACGTACGCGGCATCGACTCAGTCGTCGCCGACATCCTGGCACGAGGAGTAAAGCTCTAATGGCAAAGGACAAGGACGTACGTCCGATCATCAAGCTGAAGTCCACCGCGGGCACTGGTTACACCTACGTAACCCGCAAGAACCGTCGTAACGATCCTGACCGCCTGGTCTTGAAGAAGTACGACCCCAAGATCCGCCAGCACGTCGAATTCCGAGAGGAGCGCTAAACACATGGCAAAGAAGTCAAAGATTGCTCGCAACGAGCAGCGCAAGGTCATTGTTGAGCGTTACGCTGCCAAGCGTCTCGAACTGAAGAAGACCCTGGTTGACCCCCAACGCGACTGACGAAGCACGCGAAGCTGCACGCCTCGGCCTGCAGAAGCTGCCCCCGCAACGCCTCCCCCCCGATCCGTCTGCGTAACCGCGACCAGATCGACGGCCGTCCCCGCGGCACGCTCCAGAAGTTCGGTATCTCCCGTGTTCGCTTCCGCGACATGGCTCACCGCGGTGAGCTCCCGGGCATCACCAAGTCTTCCTGGTAATCACGAAGCTCTAAAAGGGCCGGCAACCGTTACGGTTGCGGCCCTTTTTTGCGTTAAGGGTCTTTACCTGCCCCGTTCCGACGCTCTCTCACTTCCCTCGGGCTTGAGCCCGTCGCTAGCTCACTTGCCTCGGGTTTGGGCCCGACGCTCGCTCATTTCCCTCGGGTTTGGTTGAACGTTCGACGGCGGGAGTGAGCCTAGGCGCGCTGCGTTGGGTTGGTGGCTGGCCGGGTGTTGTGACGGGCTTCACGTGGGCTGGTTTTGGCTGGTTTTGGTTGGTTTGGGGTCGCAATGGTGGTGTTTGGCCTGTGTTTGCGGGGGTTTCGGGTGGTGTTGGTGATGATTTGTGCCCGAGCTTATGGACGTGTAATGTCTTCTGAGTCGCCGCGAGTGAGACAGCCTGGAGCTGAGAATCGCGGAGGCCGACCCCCCCCTTGATAACAGCCTGGAAAATGGCACGCTTCTAAGTGTGCCTTGTGCCGGGTGGGGGGGCCGGGACTTGGATCGAAAATCGCGGAAACGCTGATTTGCGAAGATCCGGTTGATCGGG
>BBFS01000153.1 GCA_001313365.1 Paenarthrobacter nitroguajacolicus JCM 14115 | reverse complement strand
CGGCCGCGCGCCCCCCCGCTCACCTCGCGTGACGGCTGCGATGGTGGCCGCCCGGGCAGGCGTTTCGACGGCGACCGTGTCACTGGTGGCGAACGGAAAAACGCAAGGGCGGGTATCCGAGGACAACATTTCCCGCGTCCGTTCTGCCATCGCCGAACTCGGCTATGTGGTGGACAGCATTGGCAGTTCCCTTGCGCGCGGTGTCAGCTCGATTGTCATCCTGGTGATGCCGGACGTTTCCAACCCCTTCTTTGCCAACGTCATCGCCGGTGTTCGGGAATCACTGGGTTCCGAATACCAGCTGCTGCTCTCCGTGACCGACGCCGGAGAATCACCGCAGGCCGATGACGTCCGCAAACTTCTGGCACTCCGCCCTGCCGGCTTGCTGGTAGGTGCCCCCCCCAGTGCGGAGTTCCTGGAGGAACTGTCACCCGCGGGGGCCGCTGGTGCTGCTGGACGCGCCGGGCCTTGAGTCCTACGCGCCTTCCGTGAATCTCGATGTCGCCCAAGGCGCCCGCGAGCTGGCCCGGCACTTGGCCGCTTCAGGACACATCCGGGCCGCCTACGTGGACGGCGTGACGGGTACAACCACCTTCCAATTGCGGCGCGAAGCTTCCTGGCAGAGGCTGCCTCCTGTGGACTTTCCGTGGCTGACGGGCACGTCATCAGCACCCCGATCGACGTCGGTGCTGCCGCCGCTGCGTTCGCCGCTGCCTGGCCGGAGTGGCAACGCGAGGGGGGTCACCGCCGTCGTCTGCGGTACCGATACGCATGCCTATGGCGTGCTGCAGGAAGCCCGCGTTGAAGGTGTGCACATCCCCGAGGAGCTGGCGGTGGCAGGCTTCGATGACCTGCCCTACTCGGCCACCAGCAACCCCCCCAGCCTCACCAGCGTCCACTTGCCTGCGACGCCCTTGGGACGCAAAGCGGGGGGAGCAGCTGCGGGGGGTTGATGGAAGGCCTGCCGCTGGAGGAATCGCATGTGACGCTCGAGAGCTCGCTGGTGGTGCGGGGATCTACGTCTTTTAGCTAGGGGCAGCGTTTCTAGCTAGGGGCCAGGGGGCGAAGCTGGTCCTCCGTGACAGGCAACGAAACCGTGAAGTAGATCTGGGGAGCTGTCATGTCGCCCCCCCAGTCCTCTTTCTTCACTCGAACCACGGACGGCGTCACTTCCGCTATCCGCACGCGCAACCAACCGCCGTCGTCGAGCCGTAACTCGTGAGGGTCGGCGAGGTAGCGCAGCCCGAGTTCGTCAAGAGTTTCCTCGGCGCTCAACCAGTCCACAACGTCGGTCCGGGGACGGCCCAGCAAATCCACGGCAACAAACCCGTCATCGATGGGCTTCATCCAACCCACGTGCTCGCCGTCGTCCGCGCGTCGGTGTTCGATCCAGTCCGGCTCCATGCCCATGACGGTAGCACCAGGTCGGCAGGGTTGCCTCGCTTCCGGGTTGCCTCGCTGGGGGGGCAGGTTTGCCGGCTAGTGAATGACTGCGAGCAGGATGCCCACGAGTACGAACAGGCAGCCGAAGACGCGGTTGAGTACTTTCTGGCCACGCTGGTCGTGGGTGAACCGCTGGAACGATCGCGCCGCGAAAGCGAAGAAGAACCACATCACCATGATGTCGATGACCAGCACGGTGGCTGTGAGCACGGCATATTGCTGGAGAAGCGGCTGGTCCGGCCGGATGAATTGCGGCATGAACGCCAGGAAGAACACGATGGCTTTCGGGTTCAGCAGGTTCACCCAGATGCCGCGCTGGAACATGGACAGGGCCGACTCGTTTTTTTGGCTGTCGACCTTTTCCTCGTCCAAATCCGGCTTGCGCAGGAACTGCCTGATCCCGAGGTACACCAGATACGCGGCGCCAGCATAGCGAATGACATTGAAGATGACGGGTGAGTTGGAAACCAGGACGCCCACGCCCAGGGCAACGATGACGATATGGATGACCAAGGCCACCTGCTGCCCGAGGATGCCCCAGATGGAGCGTCGGAAGCCGGAATTGAGCGAGTTGCTCATGGTGAAGATGGCGCCGCGCCGGGAGTGAAACTGATCAGGTGCCGGCACCAACCAGGGCCAGCCAAAGTGAAAACTGCACACCTCAGCTTATGCCCGGTAAGTGGGTTCTTCTGACGCGCGCCTTCACCACCTACTTTGGCGGCTGACGAGGCGGAATGCACCCGGAGTTGGTTGATTCTCGCGCTCCCGTAGCTCAAAGAAGGTGGTGAAGGTACAGCCACCGCCCCGGGCCATAGGGCAAACTGGTGCCGTGAGCGGAATCCCGTGGGTACTGCACGTAGACCTCGACCAGTTCATTGCGGCTGTCGAGGTCCTCCGCCGGCCTGAGCTCGCGGGGAAACCGATCATTGTGGGTGGTCGGGGAGATCCTACGGAACGGGCCGTGGTATCCACGGCATCCTACGAAGCAAGGGCTTTCGGCGTCGGCTCCGGGATGCCTCTGAGGATCGCAGCCCGTAAGGTGCCCGACGCCATCATCCTGCCGGTGGATCAAGAGGCCTACCTGGCGGCTTCGGACGTGGTGATGACCGCCCTGCGCGCACAGCCGGGTGCCACGGTTCAAGTGCTGGGCTGGGACGAAGCCTTTGTTGGCGTCGAAACTGAGGACCCGGAAGCCTACGCCAAGCAGATCCAAGCCGCTGTCCTGGAGCAATCCCGGCTGCACTGCAGCGTGGGCATCGGCGACACCTTGGTCCGTGCAAAGAATGCGACGGATTTTGGCAAACCTGCCGGCATCTACAGGCTGACAAAGGACAACTGGCTCGACGTCATGGGCGGAAAGCCCACCAAGGAGCTGTGGGGTGTCGGGAGCAAAGTGTCGCAAAGGCTGGCGAAACATCAGATCACCACGGTGGCTGAGCTTGCCGCGTGCGATCCCCCCCAGGATCTCGTCCCCCCCGAATTCGGCCCCCCCAAGATGGGACCTTGGTACGCCCAGTTGGGACGCGGGGAAGGTTCCAGCGAGGTGGATGACACCCCCCCGTGGGTCGCCCGCGGACACAGCCGGGAGACCACGTATCAGCAGGATCTCACCGACCCCCCCTCACAAATCGAGGACGCCGTGAAGGAGTTGACGGCGCAGGTCCTGGGAGACGTCGCAGCGGAGGGACGCCCGGTTATCGGGCTGACCCTGAAAGTCCGCTACGCACCGTTCTTCACCAAGACCTACGCCAGGAAGATCCCCCCCGAGACTTTTGACAGGGATGAAGTCCTCACGCAGGCCTTGGACCTCACCGCCAAAATGGAGCCGGACCGTCCCATCCGGCTCCTCGGATTGCGCGCCGAAATGTCCATGCCCGAGGAAGCCCGAAAGGGACATACGCCGACGCGCAGCGGCTGGTAACAGCAGAACGCCCGACGGCGGCCCGGCAGCTACCAGCGCGGGTGGATCGCTTCGCGGAAGTAGCGGTCATAGATATCCCGGACTCCGTCAGCCAGCCCTGCCCCCGACGGATTGCATCCCACCGGCCTCGGCATTTGCGGCAGCCTGCGAAGCGGATCGTGCTCCGGGAATGACCGAGGTGACACCGTCCTGGGCGATGACCCAGGCGAGGGCCGCTTGTGCGGTGCTGGCGCCGTCGGGCACTAAGCCGCTGAACTCCTGGGCGGCTCTGACACCGGTTGCGAAATCGACGCCGGAGAACGTCTCGCCGACGTCGAACGAAGAACCGTCGCGGTTGTAATTGCGGTGGTCGTCCTCAGGGAACTCGGTGTCCGGCGTGTACTTCCCGGACAGCAAACCAGAGGCAAGCGGCACCCTGGCAATAATGCCAACGCCTGCTTCCTTCGCTGCGGGCAGCACCTCGTCGAGGGGCTTCAGGCGGAAGGCATTGAGGATGATCTGCACGGAGGCGGTGTTCCCGCGCTTGATGGCCTCAAGGGCCTCATCCGTACGCTCGACGCTGACGCCGTAGTTGCGGATGGCGCCTTCGCTGACCAAAGTGTCCAGTGCGTCGTAGACTTCGTCGCTGCTGTAGACGGACGTGGGAGGGCAGTGCAATTGGACGAGGTCCAGGGTGTCCTGCTGCAGGTTGCGCCGCGAACGGTCGGTCCACGTCCGGAAGTTCTCCAAGGTGTAGTTCCCGTGGACCTGATCCACGCGGCGGCCCATTTTGGTCGCAACAGTGAGGTCCAGGTCCGGATGTGCCTGGAGGAAGCGTCCGATGAACTGCTCGCTGCGGCCGTCTCCGTACACATCGGCTGTGTCGAAGAAGTTGACGCCGCCTTCCACCGAGGCTTCCAGGACGGCAAAGGCGTCGTCTTCGGTGACAGAACCCCAGTCGGCTCCGAGTTGCCACGTCCCCAGTCCGACAGTTGAGACGGACCGGCCGGTCTTGCCAAGTATGCGCTGTTCCATGGTTTCGACTATATGGGGGGGTTATTGCTCGTCCATCCGCGCTACTTTTCCCATCAAGTACTTTCGTTCCGGCAGGCTTCCGGTCTTCTTGGCGGCGGAAAGGTACGCGGCGCGGGCCTCCACATAGGAGCCCGACATCTCCAGTAAATGGCCCCCTGACGGCATCCAGGCGGTGCGTCCGGCCAAGCGCGTCAGCCAACCCTGCCAGCACCTGCAGCCCGGCGGCCGGTCCATGCACCATGGCCACAGCTACCGCCCGGTTCAGCGTGACCACGGGACTGGGCGCAACGGCTTCAAGGACTGTGTACAGGGCGAGGATCTGCGGCCAGTCAGTCTCCTCATCGGTGGTGGCCTCCGCGTGCACAGCGGCGATGGCTGCCTGAAGTTGATATGGCCCGGCGGCCCCGCGTCCCAGGACGGAGGACAGCAGCGCGATGCCCTCTTCAATCTGCATCTGGTTCCAGAGCCGTCGGTCCTGTTCCGCCAACGGGACGGGTGTTCCGTCTGGCAGCGCACGCGCCGCACGCCGGGAATCGGTCAGCAGCATAAGGGCCAGCAGGCCCACGGCCTCGAGCTCACGCGGTGCGACAGCCACCAGCAGGCGCGCAACCCGGATGGCTTCAGTGGTCAGCTCCTCGCGCTGGAGCGACGGACCCGAGCTTGCCGCGTAACCCTCGTTGAAAATCAGGTACAGCACGTGAAGTACGACGCCGAGCCTTGCCTTGCGCTCGGAAGCCGGCGGCATGCTGAACGCGGCTCCCGCCTTCTGGATCCCCTGTTTCGCGCGGCTGATGCGTTGTCCCATGGTCGCTTCGGGGACCAGGAAAGCCGAGGCAATTTCCGCCGTCGTGAGTCCACCGACGGCCCGGAGCGTTAAGGCGAGTTGCGACGGTGCCGATAGCGCCGGGTGGCAGCAGAGGAACATCAGCGTGAGGGTGTCATCGGCTTCTGATACGGAGCTGTAGGAGAAATCAACGTTCATGCCCGCGACCCGGTCCTCGCGGGCCCGGCGGGCGCTTTCGCTGCGCCACATATCCACCAGCCGGCGGGATGCGACCGCCATCAACCATGCCCTGGGATTGTCCGGCAGCCCGGAGGGCCACTGCAAGGCGGCCTCAAGGAGTGCTTCCTGGACGGCATCCTCGCAGGCATCGAACTGTCCATGCGTCCGTGCCAGCACGCCGAGGACCTGCGGCGCCAACGTGCGCAGCAGGTCCTCGATGCGCGTATCCCGCGGGGGGGAACCCAGTTAGACCTCCGGCAAAGCTTCCTGCGGCGGAGCTTCCTGAACTGCGCGAAGCTCAACCACCTGCGCGTACTTCACGATGCTTGAACAGATCTCCACGGCACGTTCCTCGCTGGCCACATCAACCACCCAGTAGCCCACCAGGGACTCCTTCGACTCTGCGTACGGGCCGTCCGTGGTGATGACGCGTCGGGGGGGTCTGTTTGATCAGCTTCGCGGTGCTGCCATCAGCCAGGCCGGCGTTGAACACCATCTCGCCGGACTCCGTCAGGTCCTTGTCGATCTGAATCATGAACCCGATCATTTCCTGGATCCAAGCCGGGTCGGCGGTCTCCATCATGCCCTCGGCCGATCCGAACATCATGATCATGTATTTCATCTCAAACTCCTTGTGAGGAGCGCCTGTGTGGGTGCTTTCACTCATGGGTCGGAACTGCGGCGGGCTTTTCTACATGGTTGGGCGAATTTTTTGTGGCGACTATGCCCGGGCTATGACCTCACCATTCGGAATGAGGAAGAAGCCGTCATCGGTTGCTCCCCCCCAGCGGTGCCAGCCCGCGGCGATCCTTGCGAGGTCGGCCTCGTTGGCGAATCCATACTCCAGGGCTTGCTCGGCGAACGCGGAGTGCAGCACGCGTTCGCTCCAGACTCTTGATTGCCACGCGCGCTGCTGGGCGGTGGCGTAAAGCCAGTTGCTGCTGGTCGGCGCCACCTGGGTGAAACCTGCTTGCTGGGCCCACGAAACCAGGCGACGGCCGGCGTCGGGTTCTGCTCCGTTGCGTCGGGCGATCTTTTGGTAGAGCTCCATCCAGTCGTCCAATTCGGGGGGGACTTCGGGGGGGTACCAGCTCATGCCGTGGAAATCGGCGTCGCGGACGGCAACGATGGCACCGGGTTTGGCCACCCGGCGCATCTCGCGGAGGGCGGCGACGGGGGTCGGTCAGGTGCTGGAGTACTTGGTGGGCGTGGACGAGGTCGAAGGATTCGTCCTCGAAGTCGAGATCGTAAATGTTGCCGGTCTGAAAGGTCACGTTGTCCACGCCGCGGTCGGTTGCCAGCTCTGTGGCTTGCGCGACGATATCCGCTGACCGGTCCAAACCGATTACCTGGGCAGGCGCAACCAGCCCCCGCGAAGTCGCAGGTGATACTGCCTGGTCCGCACCCGACGTCGAGCACTGACGTTCCGGGGGGTGAGATGGGGGATCACGAACGCGGCCGAGTTCTCGACCGTCCGTGAGGCATGGGCCGGACAACCGACTCGTGGTGCCCGTGGGTATAGACATCTTCAGGCTGCTGCGCGTTCATAGGGAAACGCTACCCAACTGGGTCGCATTTGTGCGCGT
>BBFS01000152.1 GCA_001313365.1 Paenarthrobacter nitroguajacolicus JCM 14115 | reverse complement strand
GACCCCCCCGCCACCGGCCGGGGAAGACATCCGGCCGGCCCTGACGCCCGCGGAGATTCTCACCGGATACCTCCTGCCACCGGAACTGACACCCGAACGCTGGTTCACCATCTGGCGGCCGGACTGGCTCTGGATCGCCTTCGCCGTGTTCGCCGCGTACCTCTATCTGCGCGCGGCGCAGCGTCTGCGCCGCCGCGGGGACAGCTGGCCGTGGATCCGCAGCGTAGCCTGGCTCGTGGGCCTGGCAGCGCTGGTGTTCTTCACCTCGGGCGGGCCGTCCGTGTATGGGCGGATCCTGTTCAGCGCCCACATGCTCGACCACATGGCCCTGACCATGGTCGTTCCGGTCTTCCTCGTCCTCGGAGCCCCGGTCACCCTGGCACTGCGGACACTGACACCCCGCCGCGACGGTCCCGCGGACCACGCGAGTGCTCATGGCCCTGATCCATTCCCGGGTGGCGGCCATCGTGACCCACCCCTTGTTCGTCGCCGCCAATTTCGCCGGATCCATCGTCCTGTTCTACTACTCCGACGCCTTCGGCTTCGCACTTAGGGAGCACGTCGGGCACGAACTCATGACGGTCCACTTCGTGATTACCGGCTACCTGTTCGTCCTGTCGATGATCGGCACCGACCCCGTCCCGCGCCGCGCACCCTACCCGCTCCGGCTGCTGCTGCTGCTGGCCACGATGGCCTTCCACGCCTTCTTCGGCGTCACGCTGATGGGGGGGTCAACCACCCTGATCCAACCCGAGTGGTTCACCGAATTGGGCCGTGAATGGGGGGCCCCCCCGCCCTTGGAGGACCAGCAGATGGCCGGTGCGATTACCTGGGGCATCGGCGAAGTCCCGACCTTGCTGATTGCCATTGGCGTGGCCGTCATGTGGTCACGTTCGGACGCCCGCGAAATGCGGCGCAGTGACAGGGCGGCTATCCGCACCAACGATGCGGACCTGGACGCCTACAATGCCATGCTCGCCCAACTGGAGGAACGCGACACCAGGAACCGGGGGCCATGACAGCAACGGCTAGTCAGGGCAAAGCGTGGAAAAGAATCAGTACAGAACTTCCTGAATCCAAGAAATTCTGTAACATAACGGGTATGCGCATACTTTCCACGATTGACGTGTTGGCCCGGTTCGGGAAAGCCCTCGCGGACCCGACCAGGGCCGCGGTCCTGCTGCAGCTCAAGGACGGTCCGGCGTTCCCCCTCGGATCTGGCTGAGAGCATCGGGGGGGTCAGCCGCCAGATCCTCTCCAACCATCTGGCCTGCCTGCGGGACTGCGGCCTGGTCGCCGCGGAGCCGGCAGGGCGCCGGGTCCGCTACGAACTCGCCGACGCGAAACTGGCCCACGCGCTGGATGACCTGCTGGGCACCATCCTGACCGTGGACACCATCTGCGGCTGCGCCGAACCCGAATGCGACCAGGACACCACCACCGGCCCCGTTTCCGCCGACGTTCTGGAGGTCCACTCATGAGCGGTCACGAGCACGACCACGCCGCCGAGGCAACCTCCCGGCGCGGCAAACTCATCGCCGTTTTTGCCATCACCTTCACGGTGATGATTGCCGAGATCATCGGCTCCGCGCTGACCGGCAGCCTGGCGCTGCTGGCCGACGCCGGCCACATGTTCACCGACTCGGCCGGGCTGCTGATCGCCTCATTGCCGCGTCCCTGGCGTTGAAACCGGCCACACTGAAGCGCACCTGGGGGGGTTACAAGCGCGCCGAAATCATTGCCGCCGCCGGGCAGGCCGCGCTGCTGCTGGCTGTCGGCGGTTTCGTCATCGTCGAAGGCATCCGACGGCTCTTCGAGCCCCCCCGGAAATCGGCGAATCCACCATGCTCTGGTTCGGCATCATCGGTCTGGCCGGCAATGCCATCGGCCTGATAATCCTGGCCTCCGGGCGGAACCACAACTTCAACATGAAGGCAGCCTTCCTGGAGGTCCTCAACGACGCCCTCGGGTCCGTCGCCGTCATCGCCGCCGCCATCATCATTGCTCTGACCGGATGGCTTCAGGCTGACGCCCTGGTGTCCTTGCTGATCGGCGTGCTGATCATCCCGCGCACCCTCAAACTTCTCCGCGACACCGTGAACGTGCTCATGGAATCCACGCCCAAAGGCCTGGACCTGGCCAAGGTGCGGGAGCACATCCTGGCCCTGCCCCCCCACGTCATCGACGTACACGACCTTCATGCCTCCCTCGTGGCCTCCGGAACCCCCCCGGTCCTGTCCGCCCACGTCACCGTCGAGGACAACTGCATGACCGACGGGCATGCCGCCAGCATTCTGGCGGACCTGCAGGACTGCGTGGCCCAGCACTTCGACATCAGCGTCGAACACTCCACCTTCCAGATCGAACCCGCCTCCCACCGCGACCAGGAAAGCATCCACCACTGATGACACAAACCAAAACCCCTCCCCCTCCCATGGACACCGCCAAGAAAGCCAGGGTCTTCATCTGGGTCCTGCTGGCCGTCCTCGTCGCCGTCGGGGTGATCTGGTACACAGTGTTCACGCTGAACAAGCCCGCCCCGGCCGCCCAGACGCCGGCTGCCGCCGCAGAAGCCCAACTGGTCCGCGACGACAGCCACCGCGTCACCTCTCCAACCACGGAAAAAGCCCAGCTGGTGGAATTCCTGGACTTCGAATGCGAAGCGTGCCTTGCCGCACAGCCGTTGGTGGAGGAACTGAAGAAGGAATTCGGTGACCGGATCACCTTCGTCAACCGCTACTTCCCCTTGCCGGCGCACCGTAACTCAGCCACCGCAGCCCTCGCTGTGGAAGCCGCCGCCCAGCAGGGCAAATACGAGCAAATGTATGCCAAGATGTTCGAAACCCAGCCGCAGTGGGGGCGAGAAGACCGAGTCCCAGGCGCCGCTGTTCCGCACCTTCGCCCAGGATCTCGGACTGGACCTGGCAGCCTATGACGCCGCCGTGGCCGATGACAAGACCAAGGAACGGATCAAGAAAGACATCGCCGACGGCACCGCTCTCGGGGGTCAAGGGAACTCCGACGTTCTTCCTCAACGGCGAAATGTTGACCTTGCAAACCGAAGAACAATTCCGGCAGCTGCTCGCAGACGCCGCAAAATAGAGGCCAGCAGCACAGGTGTACCGGGCATTATTGCCCCCCCAACATCGGCATTCTACATAACGTAGAACAAATAGTTTCCCCCCCGAAAGGAGTGGTGCGCGATGACTTCTGCGCGTGCACCATTCCGCATCCCCCCCAGAGCCACTGCGGTTGCGGTGACGGTCCTGACATTGGCGGTCGCAGCGCATGTCCTGGCCGGCGGTGAACTCCCGGCCTTTCCGGTGATGACCGCTCTGGCAGCTGTCGTTGCGCTGTCGGCAGTAATGTTGGCGGGCCGGAAAATGACGGCCCCCCCGCCCTGGCCGCATATCTTGGCATTGGTCAGGCGACGCTGCACCTGGCCTTCTCGGCGTTGTCCGGACCCGGGACGCCCACACCCGCCGTCGCCCACCACGGTGGATTGCCCCGGCGGCACGGGAAGCGTCGCCGCGGGGGGCGCCGCATGACCACCTGAGCGCAGATGCCAGCCTCGGAATGCTCGGCATGCACGTGGCCGCGGTTCTCGTTACCGCTGTTCTGATGGCGCGGGGGGAATCCGCACTGTGGGCCTTGGCGGGCTGGCTGCGGCCCTTGGTGGAAACGCTTGAACCGTCTGCAATCCGGGGTGCCGTTATGTTCCGCTCATTGCGGCCGAGACCCTCTCTCTGCGGTGGAAGGTTCTGCTCCGACCGCCCGTGCGGGGACCTCCGCTGTGCGCGTTCGCCGGCACGTACTGAGCATGTGTTTCAGGACGTCCCGGCCACTGCCCGGTCCCCCCCTTTTTTAGCTCCAGCAGAATTGCAGAATCCATCATGAAACCCCCCCATAATCCCCCCCGACGCCTCCGCCTCCGGCTGGCTATCGCCGCTGCCTTCCTCATCCCGGCTTTCGCCGCCACGCCGGCGCTGGCCCACGACGCCTTGGAATCCACCGTGCCGGCGAAGGACACCACGGTCACCGCAGCCCCCCCCGGCAGCGTGTCCCTGACGCTCTCGGAGCCTCCTCTGGACACAGAGCAGCTGAACCTGAGCGTCATCACCGTCACCGATGAGACGGGCAAGACCCTCAGTGACGGCAAGGTCACCGTGGAGGGCCCGACCATTTCCACAGCCATCACTGCAGGAGCCAATGGCGTCTACAAGGTCCTCTGGCGCACGGTTTCCTCCGATGGGCACCCCCATCGAAGGCAACTACTCCTTCACCGTCCAGGATCCTGCCCAGGCCGTTGCCGCCACACCATCGACGGCGCCGACCACGGCCGCGGAAACGGCCACCAGCACCCCTGCGCCGGCGGCCCAAACGGCACCGGAGCAGATCAAACCCGACGACAGCAACGCTCCCGTAGCCGTAGGCATTGCCGCGGCCATCCTTGCGGTTGTCGCCGCTGCCTTCTTCATCATCCGCAGGCGCAGGGATAAGGGCGCGGGAGCTTAGCGAACCGCACGAAATCTGAGGACACCCCGTCTCTGGGCTCCGGGGGGGAACTGATCCCCGGCCCAGGGGGGGCGGATGTGCTACTGCCCTGCGGCCGGGGGCGTGGGCGTGCCGATCGGCCAGGAAGCGTGAGATCCAGCCCGCGATGGTACCCACAGCCATGACTCCCAGGCTGCCAAACCTACATAGAACAACACCGTCGGTAGGCTGGACGGCGCCGAGGTACCGTCCACGGCAGCCATGATGCTCAGCCAGTACCCGACCGTGGCGATCACCCAGAGCGCACCGGCTGCCGCTGCCAGCCAGGACCAGCGGGAAAACCATACCGGCCCCCCCGCCGATAGGACAAGGCCACAGCCACCGCGACGGCCCCCCCGCAACTGCCACCAGCTGCAGTCCGAAAAGGTACGGGCCGGCAACCAGACCTACGGGAATGCAGAGCCCTCCGATGAGCACGAGGCGACGGGCTCCAATCGGCATCCTGGCGGCCTCCGCCGGTGCCGCGGGCAGGCTCGAGTCGGTATGGGAAATCATCAGGTTACGTGGCTCCTCAGAGAATGGGTGCTGCGGTTCAACCGCAAAACAATATATGAACATACTTTCATATGTTCTGGCGGGTGATCCCCCCCGGGTCGCGGCAGCAGCGAGAAAACCGGAAGATCTGCACGAAATGCCCCCCGCGGATGGTTCGCTCCCCCCCGCGAGTGGCAAAGGACGATGGTTGGGTGGAGTCATGGCCGGTTTCGACTCGGATGCCGGGCCTGGGAGTACCTCAGCGTGTGGGTTTGTTCGGGGGGGAGGCCTTGTGAGGCGGCCGGGCGGACCTTTACACTGCGTCCCAAGGGTTACTTGGCGGATTCGCTCCGATGATCCGTCGTTGGGCTTGGATTAGCTCTGACGTCGGATCCGGTCCAGTTCTTCCGGAACGACGAGCCAAGCACAGTACCTGAGTGTTCATAACTGAAGATCTTGGTTTGACCCTGGCTGGGGGGGAGCGGCAAGCAGGGACCGCGCGGACAGTGCGGCCTCATCTCGCAACAGGCGTGTCCACTCCAGGAGTTCCTATGTCCGGTCCTTCAGCCACCCCCGCAGCCAGTCCTGAAGCGTTTGGTCGTGCCCTTGGTCCTGATGCTGGTTGCCGCTTTGCTTCCGTTCACGGTTCCGGCGGCTTTCGCGGCAGGTCCGTGTGATCCTGTGGTCAATCCGGTGGTGTGCGAGAACTCCAAGCCCGGCAACCCGGCCTCGGAGTGGGACATTTCCGGCCCGGGCGATGACAGCATCCAGGGGTTCTCCACCGAGATCAGCGTCAACGCCGGGCAGCCGGTCCGTTTCAAGATCGACACACCCGCACCCAGCTACACCATCGCGATCTACCGCACCGGCTGGTACGGCGGCGACGGTGCCCGCAAGGTTGCCGACGTGACCCCCCCGTCTGCCTTACGCCAAAACCAGCCCCCCCAGTGCCTGAACGACCTCAGCACGGGATTGTATGACTGCGGCACGTGGGCGGTGTCGGCTACGTGGCAGGTGCCGGCCACGGCCGTCTCCGGTGTCTACGTCGCGCTCCTGACCAGGCCGGACACGGGCGGGCAAAGCCACATCACCTTCATTGTGCGCGCTGACGGCAGCCGTTCGGACGTTGTTTTCCAGACTTCGGATCCGTCCTGGCAGGCGTATAACTCCTACGGGGGGGCTCGGACTTTTATCAGGGCGTGAACGGCCGGGCGTACAAGGTCAGCTACAACCGCCCGGTGGCAACCCGGGGGGGCGGGCCGGACGGCCGGGATTTCTTCTTCGCCAACGAATACCCGATGGTGCGGTTCCTGGAACAGAACGGCTATGACGTCAGCTACATCAGCGGCCTCGACACCGACCGGAGCGGGGGCCCAGTTGCTCAACCACAGGGTCTTCCTCTCGGTCGGGCATGACGAATACTGGTCGGGCCAGCAACGGGCGAACATCACCGCCGCCCGCGATGCCGGGGTGAACCTGCAGTTCCTTTCAGGTAATGAGGGTACTGGCGCACCCGCTTCGAGCCTTCCCCCCCCGTGGACGGTACGGCTGGCCGGACCCTGACCTCCTACAAGGAAACCTGGGCCAACGAAAAGATCGACCCCCCCAGCCCCCCGAATGGACCGGCACCTGGCGTGACCCGCGCTTCGCTGCCCAGGCCAACGGCGGCGGGCTGCCCGAAAACGGGCTGACCGGAACCATTTACATGTCCAACTACTCCGATTTGCCGGTGACCGTCGATTCGCAGGAAGGCAAGACCAGGCTGTGGCGGAACACGTCTCTGGCCTCGCTGCCGGCCGGTTCCTCGGCGGCGCTGGCGCCGCACACGGTCGGATATGAGTCCGACGAAGACCTCGACAACGGGTTCCGCCCACCGGGTCTGGTCCGGTTGTCCACCACCGTCGGGGAGGTGCCCCCCCAGTACCTTCAGGACTTCGGCAACACCGTCCTTCCCGGGACCACAACCCATCATGTGACCCTTTACCGTGCCGCCAGCGGCGCGCTGGTGTTCTCTGCCGGCAGCGTCCAGTGGACCTGGGGCCTGGACGAGGTGCACGACGGCGACGGCGCACCAGCCGACCCGAGGATGCGGCAGGCCCAGGTCAACCTCTTGGCCGACATGGCGCCCAACCCGCCACCCGGGCCGCCGGCTGG
>BBFS01000151.1 GCA_001313365.1 Paenarthrobacter nitroguajacolicus JCM 14115 | reverse complement strand
CGTCGCCGGAGGCCGGAACCGAAAGAACCTACCGCACCGTCACCTCGACTACCTGCGCCATGTTGTTCCCGATGCCCTGGTAGTTCCACACCTGCTCGGTGGGCTGCAGCGCGCCCGACGAATCCATCGCACGGCACCTCAGCACATGCTCGCCGGGGCTCGCGACCCACACCATGGACCACGAACGCCAGGCAAAGTCGCCCAGCGCCGGTTCCAGGTGCGCCGGCATCCATTCGCCGTCGATTCCTACCTCAACGCGCTCCACCTCGCCGTGCCCGGACCACGCGCGCCCGTGCAGCATCACGGGACCGGCGTCCACCACGCGCCGCCGGGTGTAGAAGTCCGGGATTCCCGGCGGAATCATGAGGGAGCGGACCCGAATATGGCTCACGGGTATGCCTGGGCCGTCAGGACCTTGAAGGTAGTGGTAAGCGACGGCCTGCTGGAACCCCATGAACCGCGACTTCACGGCCTCGATCGACGTCAACCACTTCACACTCGCCATGCCGTACCAACGGAACCAGCAGCCTGAGCGGGAACCCGTGCTGGATGGGCAAAGGGTTGCCGTTCATGGCGTAGACCAGCATGACTTCGGGATGCGTCGCTTCTGCCACTGAAAGGCTGCGCGCATAAGGCTCTTCGACGCCACCTTGGATGCCGTTGTCGGCACCGGTAAAAACAAGTTCGACGGCGTCACTCGCCAAACCTGCTTCCTCCAGCAAGGGCGCCAACGGGGGTGCCGGTCCACTCGGCTGTGCCCACGGCACCCAGAACCCACGGTTGGCTGACGGGACGAGGTTGCAGAAGGGACCGGCCGTTGCCTGCACATTCAAGGGTGACAGGCATGGTGACGGCGGGCCGGGCTTTGATGTCCTCAAGACTCAACTCGAGACTCCGATTAACGGCACCACCCAGGCGTAGTCGCCATGTCTCCGCGGAAACGTGCGGGATATCGAAGTGGATCAGCAGGTAGTGAAGGCCAGCCGGCGTGATGTCGTCGTGCAGGGCCTCAAGTGGCATGGAGTGATTTCGCCCGGAGAGCTGCAGTTCTTCGTGGGTCAGTGGACCTTGGGTCGGCTGACCGGGGGGGTTGGCGGCTTTCGTTGCTCTTTGCTTGACATGGTGTTTGGACATAGGACGGCGGCGTTCTACTGGAATCTAAACGCTGCGGAGTGCCGCAGCACCTAGGTCAAGGATCACGCCGCGGGCGAACCCCCGTCAATAGCTCGTTGTGAGGCCTGCTCTGCGCCCAAAAGCGAGCACATAGCGCGCAAAGCGGGCCTCGCAACGCAAAGGGGGCTACCGGCGTCGCAATTCCGGGTACTCAAGGTGGGGGGGCGCAACCGTGCCGGCATCGCGCTCCAGGAAGTTCACGGCCGGGGCAACGATGTCGTCGATTTCGTCGAGGATCGCCTCGCTGAGCACCACATCTGCGGCCTTCAAATAGTCGGTGAGGTGGTCCTCGGTTCGCGGCCCGATGACCACGCTGGTGACTGCCGGGTGGTTGAGGGCGAAGCCCACGGCAAGCTGGATAAGGGTCAACCCCGTGGCGGGCTGCAAGCTGCGCGAGGCATCCGCCGCGTGAAGTTTGCCTTGGTTAAAGGGTGCATGGACATCGAAACGGCCCGGGACCGCAGCAGATCGTGAACTTTCCGGCTGGCCGCCGCCGACGCGGTAACCGCCAGCCAGCCACCCGCCGTCGAGCGGTCCATAACTCAAAACGCCGACGCCGTACTGCTGGGTGATGGGGAAAACGTCCCGTTCGTTGGCTCGCACCAGGAGCGAATACGGAACCTGGTCCACCACGGGCGGCGTCAGGTGGTTGGTGTTGGCGATCCACTGTGCCTCCACGAGCTGGGCAGGGCTGAACACGGACGTGCCGTAGTACAGGATCTTGCCCTGCCGGATGAGGTCGTTGAGGGCTGTGATGGTTTCCAACAGGTCGGTGTTGTAGTCCGGGCGGTGCGCTTGGTAAAGGTCGATCCTGTCCGTGTTCAGCCGCCGCAAGCTGTCCTCCACAGCCCGGACAATCCAACGGCGCGAGTTTCCCGCGTGCGCAGGGTTGGAGCCCATCTGGCCATGGAACTTGGTGGCGAGGAAAACGTCGTCGCGGCGGCTGTGGATGGCCTGGCCAACCACAGTCTCGGCCTCGCCCTGCGAGTAGATGTCAGCGGTGTCAACGCTGGTGATACCGGCGTCAAGGGCGGCCTTAATGATGCGGATGCTCTCCGCTGGACCCGTGGGTGCGGCACCGGTGCCGAAGTTTAAGGTGCCCAGAGTGAGGGGGGCTGATCAGGGCGCCAGTGCGTCCAAGCGTTCGTAGCTCGTTGAGGCTCATGTCTGGCTTCCTGTGGTGGGACGGTGCTGGTGGGATGTTCAATCGAGGCTACACACGGCCGCCGGAGGCATAAACGCAAAGGGTAGAAGTTCTTCGTTTTTCGTCTTGGGAGGTAATGGAAGCGGCCTTACTTCGCGACATTTCTTGACATGCGGCAACACAAATGTCTTTCGAATCAACAAATATTGCCGTTGCCCCAAGCAGGTGAATTATGGAAAGGAACTCAGGCTACGCACGATAGGGGGGGACAGCGGAATGACAGAGACCACAGTGGAAGAAACGGCGGCCATCAAGGCAGCATTTGCGCAGTTTCCGTCCGGAGTTGCCGCGTTCAGCGCGATGGTGGATTTCACGCCGGAAGCCTGGTGGCGTCGTCCTTCACGGTTGGTGTCTCGCTGGAACCGCCGTTGGTGATGTTCGCAGTGCAAAACTCCTCCACCACCTGGCCGAAGCTGCGCCAGGCCCAGCGCCTGGGAGTTTCGGTTCTCGCCGAAGGTCAGGAAGCGGCGGCCCTCCAACTGGCGTCCAAGACGCGCGACCGTTTCGCCGGGCTGGACACCAGCGTGAGCGACTCAGGTGCAGTGCTGATTGACGGCGCGGTGCTGGGTTTCGAATGCGAAATCATCTCCGAGACGCCGGCCGGTGATCACGCGATTGTGGTTCTCGAGGTAAAAGCGACCACCATCAACCTCGAGTCCAAGCCCTTGATCTACCACGGTGCGACGTTCCGACAGCTGGCAGCGTAGGCGTCAGCTAGGAGTTGCGGCTGGCGCCGCTGAGCGAACCTTTTCGAATCGGGCTCGGCGACTTTCCACTCTTGGAAGTGTTCGGGCCTGGTTTCTTGGCTCCGTTGCTTGATCCAGGGCCTTTGGTATCACCAGGCTGCGCGGAGCCGTTGTCCGGCCTCTTGGGCGGGAAGTCCGGACGCTTGGGAGTCGGAGTTTTGCCATTGGGCGACGGCGTGGGGGTCGTCAAGGTCGCGGACAGTCACCTTAATGGCGGGCGGCTGTTGGGCTTTGGCTCGCGCCGCAGCGCGTTCGTCTGCTTCGGCCACAGCATCCGCCCAGTCCTTTGCGAGCACAGGCGGTTCCTTGGCGGCTGCAACGACTATGGGATGGTGGGCGGCCTGGTGTTCCACCGCCGATTTCACCTCGGCCGGTTTCGGCAGGTTGCGGGGGGGGTCGACTTTTGCCTTCCACGCGCCTTCCTTGAGCGCGGAAGACGCGCCCGATAGCCGCCGTCGAACGTCTCCCATGAGGTCGCGCTTGGGCGCGGCAGCTGCGGCGGGCACGGTCACCGGGGGCATCTGCGGCGGGCTCGGAAACTGCAGCAGGTGCAGGTGTGGGCACCAAAGCAGGCTCCGGGGGGGCGGAAGGCGCGGAATCGTCGGCAGCCACGGGATCAGCACATGCGCCGGATGCTGGGGGGGAAGGTGAACGATGGGAGTGTGGTCCTTCTTGGGGGGGAAAATCCCCACCATCGCCAAGAGGATGATCGACAGGAGCCGTCCAATTCCGGCGACCACAAGAGTGATGATAATGATCAACCCGAGCCCCCAGGAACATCAGGACCGCGAGTCCCAGTGTGCCCAAATACGTCAGATTGATGGCGAGTGTTGTCGGATCCTCCACGTTAGCCTCCCCCCCTGGCCGTCGTTTTGTGATGCGCCCATTGCCCACCCAGCTTGCATATACAAGCCTAAGGTCCAGCACCGACGGAATCACGCCCCCGCCCCCCCACACTCCGGCGGGGTTGTTTCAAAGCTGTTATACGGCGTGGGAAAATATGTTGCCCAGCTCTCATTTTCAGCTCAGATTGGGACCTCGTGACCCCTGATTCAGCCCGACTCCGCAATGGCGCTTGCCCGTGTCTCTCCGGTGAGCAGTACGTCGATTGCTGCGGACGTTTCCACCGCGGCGAGGCCGACGCGCCCACGGCCGGGCAACTCATGCGCTCCAGGTATGCGGCCTTCGTCGTCCTTGATGCCGGCTACCTCCTGCGCACCTGGCACGCCTCCACCCGTCCAGCGTCCATGGACCTCGATTCAGACATGGAGTGGCGCAGGCTGGACATCGTTTCCGCAACGAATGGTGGCCCCTTGGATACGACGGGCACCGTGGAGTTCGCTGCCCATTACAGGCTCGACGGCGAACGCGGCGTCCAGCGCGAAATCAGCCGCTTCGTGCGGGAAGGGAAGCGCTGGTTCTACGTGGACGGGGACGTTCGCTAATGGCTCACCGGTAGCTGCGGTGCAGGTTCTCCTTGGTTGAGGCGCCCGGCGAGGCATCGCCGATCCAAGGGCCGGTTCCCTCGGACTGGTCCAGGACGCCGGCCTCCAACCAGGCGTAGTCGCCGGCGAGGACCTTGCGCGAAAGGTCGTGATCGCCGTCGTCAGTATTCCTCCACAGCTGATCGAAGTATTCGTCCACCCGCACGCGTGCCTGCTCGCAGAATGCCTCGGCCAGCTCGTACGCGGCAGCGCTGTTCGGGGTGGGTCCGGAGCAGCATCTCGGCGCGTGAACAGCATGCGGCCATGGCGAACAGCTCGGCGCCGATGTCCACGATCCTCCCCAGGAACGCCTGCTTGTGCTCAAGCTTGGCCTGCCACCTGCCCATGCCATAAAAGGTCTGCCGGGCAAGCCGACGCGAGGACCTTTCAACGAAGCGCAGTTGCTTGCCCAAACGCCCGAACTCCGCATAGGACCGCGGATTCATCCCGCGCCGGCGACGAGTTTCGGGAGCCATTTCGCGTAGAAGCCGGAGGCCCCGACGGCGGCCCTCGCCTTGTCCTGCAGGCTCGCATCCGCAGAGGCAAGGTCGCCCGCGGCGGCAAGGTGGGCATCCACGGCTTCGCGGGCAATCAGGAGCTTCATGATTTCGCTGGAGCCCTCGAAGATCCGGTTGATGCGGAGGTCCCGGAGGAGTTGCTCGGCCGGTACTGCCCGTTCGCCGCGGGCCTCCAGGGATTCGGCTGTTTCGAAGCCCCCCCGGCCGCCGCGGATCTGTACGAGTTCGTCAGCGATCCGGCAGCTCAGTTCCGTGGACCACAGCTTGGCCAGCGCGGCTTCGATACGAACGTCTTTTTGGCCGGCGTCAGCCATTTCGGCGGAAAGTTCGAACACGGCCTCCAACGCGAAAGTGGTGGCGGCGATGAAGGCGATCTTTTTGCCTACGGCCTCGTGTTTGCCCACCGGGCGCCCCCCCACTGGGTCCGTGCGTTGGACCATTCGCGGGAGATTTTCAGGCTCCACTTTCCGGCAGCGACGCACAGGCCAGGGATGGAGAGCCGTCCGGTATTAAGCGTAGTGAGGGCGATCTTGAGGCCCTGCCCTTCGCGGCCGAGCCTGTTGGCCGCAGGGACGCGAACCTGGTGGAAGCGCGTCACCCCCCCGTTCTCGATTCCGCGCAGGCCCATGAAGGCGTTGCGGTTCTCCACGGTGATGCCGGGGGGGAGTTCATTTCCACCACGAAAGCGGAGATACCGCCCTTATGCTCGGTGCCGTCAGCATCGGTGTGCGAAGGCACCCTGGCCATGACCACCACGAGTTCGGCGATCACGCCGTTAGTGGTCCACAGTTTCACGCCGTCCAGAAGGTAAGACTCGCCGTCGTCGGACAGCACTGCAGTGGCGCCCATGCGCGCGGGGGTCGCTGCCGACGTCGGGCTCTGTCAGGAGGAACGCGGTAATGGCGCCGGCGGCGCAGCGCGGCAGGTATTCCTGCTTCTGCTCAGAGGTGCCAAATTCTTTTACGGGTTCCGGAACACCAATGGATTGATGGGCGGAAATGAGGGCGCCGAGGCTCGGATGTACCGAACCCAGCAGGGCAAGGGCGCGGCCGTAATAGACCAGAGACAAGCCCAATCCGCCATATTCGCGCGGAATCTTCATGCCGAATACACCCAGGTTGGCGAGCCTACCAGGTATTCGTCGGGAATTTTGGCGTCGTGCTCAATGACGCGGCCGGACATGGTTTTGGCGAATGTCACCAAGCGGGCCATGAACTCCTCGCCACGCTGGACATCGTCAGGTCTGGCTTGCGGCCATGGGTGTATCAGGCTGAGGTCAAAGCTGCCCAGGTACAGGCCTTTGGCGAAACTGGGCCGGTTCCATTCTGTTTCCCGGGCAGCCTCGGCAACGGCGCGGGCTTCTTCTGCGGTGGCATTGACGCTTGCAGCGGCGAGACTGTTGTCAGTGGCGGACGTCATGGGGGGGTAACTCCTCTAGCCGGTGGTGCCGGATGGAGCCAGGGTCCGCCTTGGGTGCGAACCCTTCAGCTGTCCCTCAATGCTACCCGCGAGTAGCTACCGGTGCTAGGGGGGGAAACCTGCGGCTGGAATTCGGCAGGAATTTCCACTTGTCCGGCGTGGTGAACCACACGGTCCCACGCAAAGTTAATGCCGTGGACAAGGCCGCCCAGCACCGCCTTAATGGCGTACCAAGCAATGCCCGCCGCTCCGATAAGCATAATTGTTGCCATTGCTGCTGCGGCGATAAAGGCCACAAGAATTGCAGCGAAAACCAGCGTTCCAATGAATACGTAAGTGGCTGTATCAAGCGCAGTGAAGTCGAAATTCATGGTTCCCCCCGGGGGGGCGACGATGCATGGGTTGACGCGGCGTGGCTGCGTCGATGCTCTGACACTAGGGGCGGGAGTACTTTCCGGCCAGAGCAGAAACGCGTCGTGGCGGCGTTGATATGGGATCGAAACCATACCGGGCGGTAGGTTACGGAATGGTTGCGGCAGGCAAGCTTCCACCAGGTACAAGGACGGGTTCGACGGCGGCGCGGGAGGCGCGCTTTTCGGCGGCTTTTCGACGGCTCATCCGCCGCCGGCCGACC
>BBFS01000150.1 GCA_001313365.1 Paenarthrobacter nitroguajacolicus JCM 14115 | reverse complement strand
GGCCGGGTGAGCTGCCGTCCGGCGTCGTGGATTATGCGGCAGAAGTCCGCTCCCATGGCGATGTCTTCATGGCGCACAACGAACCCGAGGCAACCCTGCCCGCCGTACGCGGAACCTCAGGACTCCCCCCCCACGAGGACCTGATTGAAGGCTTTGCTGCTGCCCAGGAACCAGGCGTCCGGCTCTTGGTACGCGCGGCGGACGGCCTGGAGTCATGCCTGGCAGCTTCTCTGGGGGGCGTGGAAAGAGGACGGCTCCGTAGTACTCGTGCACCCCCCCGACCTCGATGTGACCGAGCATCTTCTGGAGAACGAGCGCGTCAGCCGTTCTTAACCTCTAAAGGTTCTTGGGCGTCAGAGGTTCTTGACTGAAGGGAATTCGCCGGTCGCCGGGTTGGCCCCCGGATTCGGAATTGGTCTTGGATTTGTGGTGCAGCTCGATGATCTCGTGGTCATGCGAGAACTCGGGTTCGGCATCCAGTTCTTCGTTGAACACCCAGAAGCGGTAGGCGAAGAAACGGAAGATGGTGCCCAGGATGAGGCCCACGACGCTGCCGGCGATGAACAGTGAAGGCTTGTCGTTGAGGTCCAGGATGTACTTTGCAAACCACACACATCCCGACGCAATCAGGAGCCCGACAAGGTTCATGATGGCAAACAGCACGGCTTCACGAACCACGTTGGCCTGTTTACGGTGCCGGAACGTCCAGAAACGGTTCGCGACCCACGAGAAAATACTTGCAACAATGGTTGCAATGGCCTTGGCCCACACTTCGCTGCCGTGCATCGGGCCCGAAAAGAGCCAGATGAAGACCGCCGAGTCGATGACGAAAGCAACACCGCCGACGGCGCCGAACTTTGCTACCTCACGCCAAAAAAGTGAGGCAAGTCGCGGATGCGATCTGCAAGTGTGGTGATCATGACCCTCCATGGCCGTTGAAAAGTGGCCGATGGGCCTCACCCATTTTAGCGCCGATTTCCATGTGCTGCCTTTGAAGGGGGGGCTGTGAGAACGCCGATACTGGCGCCTCACGCCGCAGAAAACCATCCCAAAGGACGGCAGAATCAGTGATCCTGCCGGCGGTTCGGTAGGCTGAACCTTGTGACTTTTCCAGTAATTGGCGTTGTTGGCGGCGGCCAGCTCGCACGAATGATGGCTCCGCCCGCTACCGCCTTGGGCTTCGAACTCCGTGTTTTGGCCGAGGGTGAGGACGTTTCTGCCGTGGCCGCAGTGGCCACTGCGCCTCTTGGCGACTACAAGGACCTGGATGCTCTTCTTGAGTTCTCCAAGGGCCTGGACGTGCTCACGTTTGATCACGAACACGTCCCCACGGAACACCTGCAAGCCTCCTGGACGCAGGCGTCAACGTCCAACCCGGCCCTGACGCGTTGGTTAACGCCCAGGACAAGTTGGTGATGCGGGCTGCAATTGACCGCTTGGGCCTGCCGAACCCTGAGTGGTCGGCTGTCCACAGCGTTGAGGATCTGGTGGCCTTTGGCGACAGGATCGGCTGGCCCGTGGTTCTGAAGACCCCTCGCGGAGGCTACGACGGCAAGGGTGTCAGGATTGTTGACTCCGCGGACGATGCTTTGGAAACTGCCGACTGGTTCCAGGCTATGAATCCCCCCCTGCTGGCAGAAGCCAAGGTTGATTTCAGCCGCGAACTCTCGGCCCTTGTGGCACGCAGCCCAAGTGGCGAATCCCGTGCATGGCCGGTTGTCCACACCATTCAGGTGGATGGAGTTTGCGACGAAGTGATCGCACCCGCCCAGAACATTTCCGTTGAAGTGGCTGCTGCGGCTGAAGAGGCTGCCCTGCGCATTGCCAACGAACTCGGCGTCACCGGGGTCATGGCCGCAGAGCTGTTCGAAACTCCGGGAATCGGAGCCGGCTTCCTTATCAACGAGCTCGCCATGCGTCCGCACAACACCGGGCACTGGACGCAAGACGGTTCCATTACCAGCCAGTTTGAGCAGCACCTGCGGGCCGTGTTGGACCTTCCACTGGGCGCAACGGATGCCCTGGCCCCCCCGGTGGTGGTCATGAAGAACTTCCTGGGCGGCGACAATCAGGACCTCTTCAAGGCTTTCCCCATGGCGTTGGCCTTCGAGCCCGCGGCAAAAGTGCATTCCTACGGCAAGTCCGTTCGCCCGGGCCGCAAGATCGGCCACGTGAACCTGGTTGGCAGCTCGGTTTCCGACGTCGACTCCGTCAGGCAGCGCGCGACCACCGTGGCCAACATCATCCGTGACGGCCGAAAGCCCGAGCAGACCACCCTAGAGGAGACCGCATGACTTCGGAAAGAACAGCACCGCTGGTTGGGCTCGTGATGGGCTCGGACTCCGATTGGCCGGTGATGGAGCCGCCGCAGACGCCCTGGCCGAGTTCGGCATCCCCTTTGAGGCAGACGTCGTGTCAGCTCACCGCATGCCACTGAGATGATCCGCTACGGCCAGACTGCCCACGAACGCGGCCTGCGCGTCATCATTGCCGGGGGGGCCGGCGGGGCTGCGCACCTTCCCGGCATGCTGGCTTCGGTCACGCCCCCCCTTCCCGTCATCGGCGTCCCTGTCCCCCCCTCAAAACATTGGACGGCATGGATTCCCTGCTGTCCATCGTCCAGATGCCTGCCGGCGTTCCCGTGGCCACTGTGTCCATCGCCGGCGCCCGCAATGCAGGTCTTCTCGCCGTTCGCATGTTGGCGTCAGGCACTGACGAACTTGCATCGAAGCTCCGCGCGGATCTCCTCACCTTCGCCCAGGAGCTGAACGACGTCGCCACTAAGAAGGGCGAAAACCTGCGCCACAAAGTAGAAGAGGTCTTTTCCCCTGCGAATGCCTCTGCCCGGAGCCCCCGCTAGGAAGGCAGCGGTTGATGACCATGCACAAGACCCCCGAGTCAGCCCGGTTCCGCCCTGACTGATCCCGTCCGCTATCCGTCCGGCGCCAGCGCTCCGGTGCGGACCAAACGCGCCTTCGTGCTGGTCCTCCTCACTCTCTTTGTTCCCGGCAGCGCCCAAATTGTTGCCGGGGGACCGCAAACTTGGCCGCATCGCTTTGCGCGTCACTATCACGGTGTGGGCCCTTGCCCTGCTCACATTGTTCATTGCCTTGGTGAACCGTACGATGCTGCTCAGCGTCGTCACGCATCCGGTGGGTTCCTTGTTCATCATCGTGATCCTCGTGGCGTTGGCCTTGGGGGTGGGCCTTCTTGTTCCTCAATACCCTGAGGATCATCAGGCCTGCGCTCCTGGCACCGGGAATGCGCCCCCCCATCATCGCCGTCGTCCTGGCGGTGACCACGGTCCTCGCCAGCGGATCGCTGGGCTATCTCGCCTACGTCCTTAACGTGAGCCGCAATGCAATCGGCAGCATTTTCAATGCCGGTCCCGCCATTGATCCAGTGGACGGACGGTACAACTTCCTCATGATGGGTGGCGACGCCGGGGGACGATAGGACCGGCCGCCGCCCGGACAGCCTTTCCGTCATCAGCGTCGACGCGAAAACCGGCGAGAGTGCCATCATCTCTGTCCCCCCCGCAACCTTCAGAACGCCCAATTCAGCGAGGGCTCGCCTATGCGCGGGATCTACCCCCGATGGCTACAACTGCGGGGGGGACGAATGCCTCATCAACGCTGTCAACACCGAGGTCACCAATAACCACCAGGACCTCTATCCAGGGGTCGCGGATCCCGGAGCGCAGGCCACGCTCGAAGCCGTGTCCGGCACCTTGGCATCACCGTCCAGGCGTATGTCCTGGTGGACATGGACGGTTTCGCCAAACTCATCGATGCCATGGGCGGCATCCGTATCAAAGCCGGTGGCTGGGTGCCCATCAGTGGTCCCGTCACTGACGAGGCCAACGGAATCCACGGCATGCCTGACGGTTGGATTCCTGCCGGCGACCAACACTTGAATGGCTTCCAGGCCCTTTGGTACGGACGGTCCCGCGAATTCGTGGATGACTACGCCCGCATCGCGCGCCAGCAGTGCGTACAGCAGGCCATGCTCAAGCAGTTGGACCCTGCCACGCTCCTCACCAAGTTCGAGGACATCGCCAACGCCGGCACCAAGGTGGTTGACTCCAACATTTCCTCGAACCAGCTGGGCAGCTTTGTGGACCTAGCGTTGAAGTCCAAGAACCAGCCCGTCAAGCGCCTCACCATCGGCCCCCCCGGACTTTGACGCGTCCTTCTCCACGGTGCCGGACTTTGACCTGATCCATTCCAAGGTCCAGGAAGTGCTGGCTTCGTCCAACACTCCCAAGGCGAGCGACGCGTCGATTCCTATGATGGTGCCGGGGGGGCCGGAGCCATTATGGCCGCGGGGGGGCCGGTTGCGGGTTCCGTTCCGGTGAGCCAGCTCCCGTCGCCTTCGGCCGATTTCACCCCCGGTGACCACCACGCCCGACGGCACCCCGATCACCATCGAGTTGCTGAACGGCCTCAAGGCCCAAGGCGATGAGCAAGGTATCCGTGACCTCGTGGCAACCAACGGACAGTGCGCACCGCTGTAAGCCGCCTTCCGCCCACCCCCCCACGTTCAGCGCAACGATAAGGACTTTCTTTCGTGTACCAGATTGAGAATGTTTTGCGACCCTATGCGTGGGGTTCGACGACGGCGATCGCCGGCTTGCTTGGTCGGCCGGCATCAGGTGGTCCTGAAGCCGAGATGTGGATCGGAGCCCACCCGGACTCCCCCTCCACAGCCGTCCACCCCAACGGTGTCACCCAGCCCTTGGACGCGTTGATCGCCTCGGATCCCCTGCGCTGCCTAGCTCGGAAAGCCTCGCCGAATTCGGCCCACGGCTGCCGTTTCTCACCAAGCTCCTGGCCGCAGAGCAGCCGCTGTCCTTGCAGGTGCACCCCCCCAGCCTTGATCAGGCCCGGGAAGGATTCGAACGGGAGAATGCGGCCGGCATCCCCCCCGCCGATGCAGCAGACCGCAACTACCGGGATGACAACCACAAACCGGAGATGATCTTCGCCCTCACTCCGTTCAAGGCATTGTGTGGTTTCCGTTCACCTGCTGAGTCCAAGGACATCTTTGCACCTGGCCCACGTCCTTGATTCCGCGGCAGTGGACGTTCCCGATGTCATCAAAGGCGTCGTCGCAGATCTCGGCCAGCCTGATGAGCCTGCAGCCTGAAAGCAGCCTTCAGCCGACTCATCGAGGGTGGCACCGGCGTCTCCGACGCCATCAACGAGGTAGTCGCCGTCCTGTCCGCCGGCGCACCGCTGGAGCCGCACCGCGAAGCGTTGACCGCCATGGTGGACATCAATGAAGCCTTCCCCCCCGGAGATCCCGGCGTCCTCATTTCCCTTCTTCTGAACCATCTTTCCTTGCAGCCCGGTGACGTGGTTTACCTGCCGGCCGGCAACGTGCACGCTTACCTCCATGGGTTGGGCGTGGAGGTCATGGCCTCCTCTGACAATGTCCTCCGTGGCGGACTCACACCAAAGCACGTGGACGTCCCCCGAATTGCTGAAGACTGTACGCTTCGAAGCACTCGGCGTGCCCCGCATCGAGGCCAGCGGAACCGAGTTCGGGCAGGAACTGTACCGGCCGCCCTTCAAGGAATTCCAGCTGCAGCGGATTGAGCTTGGCCCGGGCGCCGAGCCGGTGCCGCTGGCGCAAACCGGGCCCGCCGTCGTCGTGGTGGTGTCTGGTTCGGTGTTGCTCGACTCCCCCCAAGAGTGATCTCAGGCTGCAGCGTGGCGCTGCAGCGTTCATCCCCCCCGACATCGAGGCCCCCCCGTGAACGTCCACCCCCCCGTGCAGGGAGCGACGGACACCAGTGTTGCCTTCGCGGTGACCACGGGGCTGGGGGAACTGATTCATGGAGTTTTTCCTGCAAACGCCCGCATGGGCGGCTGTCCAGCGTTCCTTGGGACGCCGTGTCCATGAGCAGTCCGGGCCCGGCTGGAGTTTCCTCGCGATCGAGGAGAAGAACCCCGCCGGCAAGGTCATCTACGCCCCCTACGGCCCCGTAGCGGAGTCCGTGGAAGCTTTCGACGCCGCCACTGCTGCCTTGGTTGCCCTGGCAAAGGCGGAGGGTGCTGTGTTCGTGCGGATGGAGCCCGCTGCCGCCGGATTCACAGCGCCCGACGCCGATGCTCTCCTTCGCGCCCGCGGTATGACGCCTGCGCCGGTCAACCAGCAGCCTGAGCTCAGCTGGATCGTGGATCTTGACGGCGACTTCAAAGACGTCCTGGCCGGGATGAAGCCGACCAACAGGAACCTCTACCGGAACATCCACAAGAAGGGTGTCACGTTCCGCGCTTCCCAGGATCCCGCCGACATCTCTGTGCTTCTGCATTTCCTCCATCTGACGGCTGCCCGGAACGGCTTCAAGCCCCCAAAGCGACGAGTACCTCACGCAAGTAGCCGCTTCCCTGCTGCCCAATGGCGCGGGAACGCTGTTCATCGCGGAGCTTGAAGGCGAACCGATCGCCGCTGCTTTCGCCTATGACTCCGCTGATACCCGTGTGTACGCCCATGCCGCTTTGGACGATACCCACCGCAAGCTCAGCGCAGGCATCCCGCTCCTGGTGACTTTGATGGCTGACGCCAAGGAGAAGGGCCTCAAACACGTAGATCTTTGGGGTGTGGCGCCGGAAGACCAGCCGGACCACAAATGGGCGGGCTTCACTGCGTTCAAAAAGTCATTCGGAGGCCGCGAAGTCTCCTACCCGGCACCTGGGACCTCCCGGTCAACAAGCTCCGCTACGGCGCCTACCAGCTTGCCAGGAAGCTCCGCGACAAACTGCGCTAGGCCAGCTCCCGGAGTCAGCACAGGGAACCCGTACCTCCACCACCTACTTTGAGGGCGCCTGCATCACGACATGCCCAGACACTCGGCGTGTCCGCAGGCTTCCAAAGTCAAAGTAGGTGATGACGGCGCAGCTCGCTCACTGCTGCGCAGGAGCGCCCGACGTCGGCACCACCGAAGCGCCGTCGTCGAACCCTTGCGTGTTGACCGGCGAGGCCACCCTAATTCCCATGGACACCGTGATCCGGGCGCCACCACTCCATCCGCGTAGCGAAATTGTGCAGGGCGCGGTGAGGAACCCGTACTCCCGCCACCTACTTTGAGGGCGCCTGCATCACGACACGCCCAGACACCCGGCGTGTCCGCAGGCTTCCAAAGTCAAAGTAGGTGATGACGGCGCAGGGCGTGGTGAGGA
>BBFS01000149.1 GCA_001313365.1 Paenarthrobacter nitroguajacolicus JCM 14115 | reverse complement strand
CTTGGTGCCGACGCTGATCTTTTCGGTCACCGGCTCGGTGGCTACGTTGCTGGAGACCAGGGTGCGGGACGCTTCACGGCCGTCCACGAGGACCAGCTTGAACGTCTTGACCAGGGACCCTGCCACGCCTTCCTGGGTCACTTTCTCTTCGCCTTTGAAGAGTTCAGCACTATCACTCTTCACGCTTTCGAACGGTACTTCTTCGGTGGCTTCGGCGGTCTTGCTGGTGTCCACCCGGGAGACCTTAATCACCATGTCCTGGACGATGGGGCATTGCCGGGCTGGGAGATGCGGTCGTTGGCACCGAGGGTGATGCCGGCGTCCTTGAGCACGGTGGCGACGTCGTCCGCCGTCGTGGTGGTGCTGGTGTCCTTGCCGTCAGCTACCACGCTGATGGTCTTGGGAGTGGAGATGGAAACGAAGGATCCGGTG
This sequence comes from Paenarthrobacter nitroguajacolicus JCM 14115, assembly GCA_001313365.1. The sequence continues at coordinate 6,757 of BBFS01000149.1, read as the reverse complement.
ACTTCCAAGGACGCTTCTTTGGGCTGGGAGATTTCGGAGGAGCTTGCTACACCGAGTTCGCTCACCAGGCCTGCAACGTCAGGGGGGGCAGTGGTGTTCACGGTCTTCCGGGCGCCGTCCAGTTCAATGGACACGGCCTTGGCCAGGTGGACGTTAACTACGGATCCGTTTTCGACCCGCGCGTCAAGAGCCGGGGGGGAAACGCGGTCTGCGTCCTTCAACTCGACCTTGGCTGCTTTGACCACTTGGTCAACAGTGCCGCCGAAGGTCTGGATGGAGCTCACTTTGCCGTCCACGTTGAGGGTGACGGTCTTGTTGTTGCCGACGAAGGCGACGACGCCAACCACCAGCGCTGCAACCACCAGCAGCTGGGTACCTACCTTGAGGAAACTGAACTTGCCATCCGTTGTGAAGAACTTGATCACGATCGCCCATTACTCTCAGACCATCCGGGCACGGGGAAAAGCGCAAAAGTAATGCCGACCGCAAAAACGGAGGGCCAGGCAATAAGCCTGGTCCTACACTTGCTGCCGGCATCTGCGCCGCCAAAAAACATTCAACTGATTGCTCCGGAATCAACCGGTGCAGTTGTCCGAAGGCCTTCCCCCGACCCCCGGCTACTTGTTTAACACAGTAACCGATCCGTTATAAACGAACCAAGAATCGTGCATACCGGGTATCCAGGCCCCCGGCACCCCCTCGTCGTCAAAAAAGGCGGCTTAGGCCCATGAACCGTAGGCATTCAGGGTGTTTTCGGCCAACCGCGAACAAAGTTCGGCCAAGTCATCTCCTGTCACGTCGGCCATGGACCGGACTGTGTAGGGAACCATGTAGCTCGCATTCGGCCGCCCGCGGTGGGGGGGATGCGGTGTGAGGAACGGAGAGTCGGTTTCCACCAGAATCCTGCCAGGTTCGGCAATGGCCAGGGCAGCGCGGAGATTCCCGGCGTTCTTGAATGTCATGGTGCCGGCGAAGGACATGTACCAGCCGTTCCCGTTACAGATCCGGGCTAGTTCCTCATCTCCGGAGAAGCAGTGAAACACCACGCGATCCGGAGCGCCTTCCTCCCGCAGAACCTGCACTACGTCGTCGTGGGCGTCGCGGTCGTGAATCTGCAGTGTCAGCCCGAGCCTCTTGGCGATGTCAATGTGTCGCCGGAAGGAGTACCGCTGATGGGCCAGCCCCTCACCGTGGGTTCGGAAGAAGTCCAGCCCGGTCTCCCCCGATGGCCCGGATCCGCGGATGACCGGCCAGCGCCTCGATCTCGGCGAGCGCCGATTCCAGTTCACCGCGGGCCGCGTATTCGGGGGCGTCGTTGGGGTGGATTGCTACGGCACCGAGTAGCCGGGGGTCAGCTTCCACCGCCTGCACTGTGAACCTGGAGGATTCGAGGTCGCAGCCCACTTGGATGGCGCCCTGCACACCAACGGCTTCCGCGGAGTCCATCGCGTCCCGGACCGAGACCTCAATCAAGCCGTGCCTGAAGTCCAGATGCGTGTGATTGTCCATCACAGGTACAGGCAGGGGTTCGGGCGCTGGCGGGTACTCCCGGCGTGAGTCTTTTTCGTCTGCTGCGTCGGAAGGCGCCCGGTAAGGTGCGGGAGCGAGGGAATTGCACATGCTTCCACCTTATTCGGACCGCGGTCCTCCCCCCCGGCGCCGGGAGGAGCGAGCCATAAATTCCGTTTGCCACATAAATTCCGGGGGGGCACTATGTTAGCGCAGGCCAATGTCTGGGTAGTCTGGAACGGACAAGCGGCCAACACCAGCAGCGCTCAGCGACGACAGCTGCTGCGGAGGCCACGGCTGAAGGGCAATTCATGGAGTCCAAGCGACAAGTCACCGTTGAACCTTCTCCTGTTCAGGGCGAGGCTTACAGTGCCCTGCCCCCGTGACGGCGCAGGGCTCAATGGGCACAGGCCGCATGTCATGGACGCGGAACGGTTCCACGATGCCAGCGAGCGCATCCTTGGTTCCATCAATAAGGTCATCGATGGAAAAGCCGACGCCGCCAAGCTCGCCCTTACTGTGCTGCTGGCCCAGGGTCATCTTCTGCTGGAGGATGTGCCGGGGGGGTCGGCAAGACCTGCTCGCAAAGACGCTGGCCCGCACTGTGGACTGTACGGTGTCCCGCATTCAATTCACCCCGGACCTGCTCCCTTCCGACGTCACAGGAGTGTCCATCTACAACCAGTCGTCCCGGCAGTTCGAGTTCCGGCCCGGTGCCGTGTTCGCGAACATCGTGATCGGCGACGAAATCAACCGCGCTTCGGCCAAAACCCAATCCGCCTTGCTTGAATGCATGGAAGAGCACCAGGTGACTGTGGACGGCCATTCGTATCAGCTGGGGGGGTTGCCTTTCATGGTGGTGGCCACACAGAACCCCATCGAGATGGAAGGCACGTACCCGCTGCCCGAAGCACAGCGTGACCGCTTTATGGCCAGGATTTCCATGGGCTACCCGGACAGGGAGGCCGAGATCGAGATGTTGGAGACACATCAGGCGTCCTCACCCCTGATTAAGGTGACTCCCGTGGTCACGGCGGCCGATGTGGCTGCCATGATCGCCACCGTCCAGCAGGTTTATGTCTCCACTGCCATCAAGGAGTACACGGTGGCCATCGGACGGGCAACCCGTGACAGTGCCCGGCTCCGTCTTGGTGCCAGCCCGCGATCTTTGCTGCAACTGCTCCGTGCGGCCAAGCCACGGCGGCCCTGGATGGCCGCGATTTTGTCCTTCCGGATGACGTGGTGGACGTGGCCGAATCAGTGCTCGCCCACCGGATCATCCTGGACCGCAAGGCTGCGAGTTCGGGCGACACGCCGCAGAGCATTCTCCGGGGCATCTTCGCTTCCTTGCCCGTGGCCCAGGAACCGCCTGGCGCGTGGCGCAGGGACAGGCACAGCGTTTAGGAGAGATGCCGGTATGGCGCTCATGGATCGGCTTCCCAAGCACTTATTCACCAACCGCGGCTGGGGGCTTCTGGCCGCCGGGGGCCCTTTCCCTGGGGTGCGCGTATGTCATGGGCAGGCGTGATCTCCTGACTCTGGCTGTCCTGTTGATTCTCCTTCCTTGGTAGCGCTTGCCGGCGTCCGGGTGCTCAAACCCAAGTTCCAGGTGTACCGGGAGTTCAATCCGTCCACGGTGGAGACGTCCGGCACCACAACCGTTCGCCTCGCTGTTGCACGGTCGTCATATTCAACAGGGCACGTGATCATGGAGGAGCAACTGCCTCCCCCCCGCTTCGGTGAGCCACCCGCTTTCCGCTTTCCTGCCCGATCAGCATCCGGAGGCACCAGCCGCTACGAATATCACTTGCGCTCGGGCAAGCGGGGGACAGTTCCGGATTGGTCCGGTCACCGCAGAGTTCAGTGACCCTTTCGGCTTATCGCTGCGGCGGCATGCAATTGACGACGGCGACATCCTCACCGTGACTCCTGCCGCCGTCGAACTTCCCGTCACGGGCCTCGCCGGTGCGCGTGGCAATGATGGCGTGACGGCGACCCGTATCCGGGCCAATCCCAGCGATGACGACATCATGACCCGTGAGTACAGGCACGGTGATCCCATGCGCCGCGTTCACTGGGCGGCTACTGCCCGCCATGGCCAGCTCATGGTGCGCCAGGAGGAGTCGGTGACCACCCCCCCCGAAGCCACCCTCATCCTGGACCAGAGATTCACCGCCTTTGCCGCCGGAACCGGTTCTGTCTTCGGGAGCCATGACGAGAACTCTGACCTTGTCACCAGTACGAACTTCGAGTGGATGGTCACGGCGGCGATGTCCATTACCGCGCATCTGGCAGAACGGAATTATTCGTTACGACTCCTTGATGCATTTGGCAGCCCGGCGTTCCATCGTTCGCGGTCGGCGCCGGACGCGGAGGCGGAGGAGTTCGCGGGCGTGGGCGGCCTTCAGGCCATCGCAGAGAGTCTTGCGGCAGTGGAGCTAAGCGGCCCGAGGCACACCAGGCCGGAGCACCACAGGACCGAGCAAATCTCCGAACACAAGGAGGGCTCCCCCCCCGGCTCGGCGGGCACGGAGAATGCCGATTCTCCTTTCAGCGATCGCCTGATGGACAAACTCTCAGCGCACCGGTTGCGCGGTCCGCTGCTTGCCTTGGTGGGCAACCTGACGCCCGCCGAGGCAAGGACACTTGCCCCGGCGGCAGGCTATGGTGCCAACGCCTTTGCCTTGGTGATCACCGATGCCGCACGGAACAACGAGGAAATACTTGAGATCTTGCGCGTTGCCGGTTGGAGGGCAGCAGCTGTGACATCGAAAACCCAGTTGACGGCTGCCTGGTCAGCCTTCGATGCCGGCGGCATCGTAGCTGCCGCAGATGCGGCCATGGATGTCCGGCGTGGAGCGGCGGTGCCACGATGACCGCTACATCCCACCAGGCTCCCCCAGCGCTCCGACCCAACCGGGTGGAACAGCCAGCACGGCTTCGTCCGGCAAGCGGCCCCGGCCGCAGGTCCCGGGTCCAGGCCCTATCCATGGGCATGCAGGATCAGTGGCGGTGGCTGTCCTAGGGGGGGCGGCGTTGTCCTTGAACGGTGTCCTCAGGGGGGGCTGGGCCTGGTTCATGCCGCTGATCACCACGGTGGTAGTGGTCGCGCTGACGCTTGCTGCCTCCGGGCACTCCGGCCCAGCCGCTGATCGCGACCCTGGGCTCCTTTGCCACCTTGGCGGCTGTGCTCAGCTTCATCTTCTGCCGCCAGGAGAGCCTGGCGGGGGGTTCATCCCCCACCACCGAGACCTTTACCGCCGTCGGACGACACATTAAGCGGGCCGCCGAAACAGTGGTGTCCGAAAGCGCGCCGGTGGCACCCAACGCCGGGATCGTTTTCGTCATGTGTGCCTGCCTTGGGCTCCTGGTGATCCTCATCGATGCCCTGGCCGTTCCACTTTCCATGCCTGCGGCCAGCGGCATTGGCCTGCTGGCGGTCATGGTGGTGCCTGCCACTATCAAACCGCAGAGCGTGGGAGTAGCCGGATTCATCGGCGCGGCCGTGGGTTACCTGCTCATCCTGGGGGGGTGCAGCCGCTGGTTCGCCCCTGATGCCAGGCTCCAGTCCGGTTCGGGGCGCGGTGCCGGCCAGTTCAAGCGCTCAGTTGTCACCGGTGGCTTGGCTCTGGCATTGACCATGACCGTGCCCCTGGCCATCCCCCGGTTTCGAGACCGGCACTTTTCCGCAGGGCTCACGACTCAGCCCGTGGGGGGGCACCTCCAATGGCTCAATCCCATGATCACCTTGGGCAACAGCTCAGGAGTCCTACCGGTTCGGGCCGCATCACGTATGCCACTAGCGCCGACGCACCCCTGTATTTGAGGTCGGTCACCGTTGACCACTTCGACGGCGAAACCTGGCTCCGGATGATCGTGCCTCCGAGCGCCGCGTAGGTGCGGACAGGATCGAGACGGGGGTACGCCGTCCAAGGCGAAGTGGTTAACGCCGTGACCTCGATAAACGCGGGCCTGTTCACCAGCTTACCTCCCTGCCCCCCGTTTGCGCCGGCCTCCGTGAACGGGCTCAACGGACGCTGGACCTGGGATCCGGCCACTTTGAGCATCATGAGCAACGAGACCACCACCCGCGCGCAACGGTACGTCGTCTTCTCCGCAGCCCCAGGATCACATCAGAGTCCCTGTCCCAAGCCACTTCCGTACCGAAGGGCATTTCAGAAGACTTCCTGAGGATTCCGGGCAACCTTCCGGACATCGTGCGGCAAACAGCCGATACCGTTACGGCATCCGCGGGCAGCAACTACGCCAAGGCGCTGGCCCTCCAGAACTACCTGCGTTCCGGCGAGTTCACGTACTCCCTGCAAGCTCCCGTGCAGAACGGCTATGACGGCAACGGCCTCTCGGTCCTGGCTGATTTCCTTGCCGTCAAGAGCGGCTATTGTGTTCATTTCTCCTCGGCCATGGCGTCATGGCACGGGCCGAGGGTATTCCGAGCCGCATCGCGGTGGGCTACGCACCGGGCCGGCTCACGGGTGAGTCCGTGGCCTTGGTCGGTCAGGGATCCTTCCCTGAGTACGAGGTGGACGCCCGGGATGCCCACGCATGGCCCGAACTGTATTTTGAGGGCCTGGGCTGGGTTCCCTTTGAACCAACGCCGTCGCGGGGCCACGTCCCCCCCGATTACGCCATCGAATCCTCGGTTCCCAGTAATCTCAGCACCAACGCCGATGAGAAAGACGTCCTCACAACCCCCCCCGCGCCGCCGGCAGCAGCGCCCGTCCCGATTCCTGGAGTGGAGACCCCTGCCGCGGGTTCGGCCACCACGAGCCCGCTCCCGGCTATCGGCGCCGCAGCAGCGGGGGGGATTTTGTTGCTCGCCGGATTCCTCTGGTCGCCGAGGCTGAGCAGGACGGTCCTCCGGCGACGCCGGTTGAACCAAAAACCTCCGGATGAAGCCGGCACACCTGGCTACAAGGATCCTGCCCCTGAACTTGCGTGGGCGGAGCTGCAGGACCTCGCTACCGATTACGGCGTGCCATCGACATCCAGCGAGACGCGAGGCATTTTTCCGCCCGGCTGCGGTCCAGCACCGCACTTGGTGACACAGGAGGACTCGACGACGCCGCCCACGCAGCAGTGGCTTCCCTCACCTCGGACTTCGAACGGCAACGCTACGGTCGCACGGCGGCCCCGGCACCGGCAGCGGCGGGCCGCATCGCCGTCGTCCGTGAGGCGTTGCGAAACAATGCCCGCTGGTTGGTGCGCTTCCGCGCTGACTGGCTGCCGC
>BBFS01000148.1 GCA_001313365.1 Paenarthrobacter nitroguajacolicus JCM 14115 | reverse complement strand
CTCGGCGGCCCCCCCGGCTCCGACGGCGGCCACGCAGCACCATCGCCCTAGGGTTCATAGGTGAGCGCGGAGGAACCTTCCCCCAACACGAATGGCAGAACCGCAAGGCCGGAACACCCAACGAAATCGACGAGGCAAACAACTTCCACGACACCGAGATGGAAGTCATCAAGAAAGCCAAGACGCTCTTGCAAAGTGGAGCCCCGTTAGATCTAAGGTGGGAAATGAAACTGGAGCCGGGATCGAATCCAGGCATGCCGCTGATCCTCAAGTTGCTTTACTCCTTTGATGACGAGATTTCTGTTACAAAGGAATTCAATAACCTTCGAAGCAAGCAGATAGGGTGAATCAGTGACTGCTGCGGATTTGAACGCCAACATTTTCGTAATTGAAGGTCTTCAGAGGCTCGCTGAGGAGGCTTTCAATCCGGAGGGATTTGCGCACGACGTGGACGAAGTGGTTCATGTTCTGGTCAATCAAGGATCAGGAACCTTCGGGTATGGACACAAGGTTGTCGGCGACAGACAAATCCACAAGGGGCGTAGTTTTGACGATGACTTTTCTCACGATGCGCTAAACAACTGGCTGCGTGAGTGCAGGGCTCTCTCCTACTCCCCGGGCTACGGAACGTGGACAACGGCCGAGGTCCACGTCTTTAGGGACAGGCCAGGGAGATTGGTCGTTTTTGATGAAGAACACCTACCGCGAATGAAGGATGGTGGATGGTACCCGGGAGGTAAGCCTGCCCGGGCAGCTTCATGGTCCGATCAACTCTTGGCATATCCGCGGACGGTGGACAACATCCCGTCGTGGATGTGGGATATCTTCCGTTCTGAGGGCGTGACGCCACCGATTTATAACCCTGACTTCAAGTCGGTTGACTGGAAGAACCGCCGCCGACCGGTAACTGACAGAGGAACCGACTTCACAGTCGAACCGACCGTGATTTACCGTTCACTGGAGCCGGGCGTCTTCACCAAAATCAGCAAGAAGCTCTTCGGAGCATAGGACAAACGAGCCCAGCCGCCCCTGTTTGGTTGAGCTCAGCCAGTCGGACGTCGCTCCGCCCGCGAAACCTTAGCCGCCGTCGACTTTCCTCAAGCCTTCAGGAGATCTATCGCGGTGGCATCAAATACGGCACCAAAGGGAAGGACGCCGCCGGGGGGGCCACGACGCCGATACCTTGGAGAAGTTCTCACCGACGCAAACGTCTGCAGTCCACCGTCGACTTGGGCGACGACGTTGTAGGTGACGTTGGACGTTCAATAACTAGAACGATTGGAGAGTGTAAGCACTTGACCTCTTACGACGTATCCGGCGAACCATTGATCATCAAGAGATTTGCGACACTTAAGGGGGGGAGCGTTCGGGCATCCGCCCTAGGATTCATCGGTGAGCGCGGAGGAATTTTCCCCCCACACGAATGGCAGAACGGCAAGGCAGGAACACCCAACGAAATCGACGAGGCAAACAACTTCCACGACACCGAGATGGAGGTCAGCAATAAATCGCAGACGCATTTCGGAAGCACGCGAGCCGGTGGATTTGACCTGGAAAATGAGGCTCGAACCCAGTGTGGCGAGCAATCCACAATCGCGAGATTCAACAACCTCGCTGAGCCCGAAGTAGGCTAAAGACGTGGATTCCCTCAGGCTAAACTCTGACCCTTTTGTTGTTACCGGTCTCCAACGGCTTTCTTCTGAGCCTTCGGCCCCCGCGGGTTTTGCTCTCGGAATGGATGAAGTAGTCCATGTTCTAGTTCACTACGGGACGCGCACTTTCGGCTATGGCCATAAAGTCAGCGGAAACGAAATCATCTACAAGGGCCAAAGCTTCGAGGACGATTTTTCAGCGCAAGCCCTCGATCACTGGCTGGATGAATGTAGGGATCGGTCATATACTCGCGGTGTTGGGTCTTGGACAACAGCAGAAATCCACGTTTTTCCTAACAAGGCTGGCCGCTTGGATGTCTTCGATGAGGAACATCTCGAACGAATGAGCAACGGTCGTTGGCACCCCCCCGGCGGCAGGCCCGCCGGTGCCCAAACTTGGGCTCAACAGCTGCTCAGGTACCCCCGGACCGTGGAAAACATTCCGGCTTGGATGTGGGATATCTTCCGGGCAGAAGACGTGACTCCGCCGATTTACAACCCTGAGTTCAAGTCGGTTGACTGGAAGAACCGCCGCCGACCGGTCACTGACAGAGGAACCGACTTCACCGTCGAACCGACCGTGATCAACCCTTCGCTGGAGCCGGGTGTTTTCGCCAATATCAGCAAGAAGCTCTTCGGAGCGTAGGACGAACGGGGGGGCCAGTCAAGGGTCTTCGGTTATGTGCAGCCAGTCGGAAGTCTTGTCCAGCGCAAGACCTTGGATTGGCCCCTCGAGTCCAGGCCAGCACCCGGTGAGCCTCCCAAGCCAGCCACCCTTTCCTGTGAATAACCCGCTACCATCCACTTCATGGGCATCCACATTGGCACCTCGGGCTGGAGCTACGACCATTGGGAGAACGTGCTGTATCCACCGGGCCTCCCTGTTGCCAAGCGTCTGGCCCACTACACAGCCCGGTTCAACACGGTGGAGCTGAATGCCAGCTTCTACCGATGGCCTCGCGACACGTCCTTCGCAAGTTGGAGGGAGCGGCTCCCGCCCGGCTTTGCCATGTCAGTGAAAGCGCCGCGGGGGGGCCTCACGCACGGCAAGAAACTATTTAGTCCAGAAGTTTGGGTGGAACGGATCGTCCGCTGCTGGCACGAACTCGGCGACAAGAGGCTGTGCTGCTGGCGCAGCTCCCGCCAGATTTTGAACGCGACGACGCCCGACTCGACTACTTCCTGGCAACCGTGCCGCAGTGGATTCGCGTCGCCGTCGAGTTTCGCCATGACAGCTGGGACCACCCGGACGTCTACGCCCTGCTGGAACGCCGAGCTGCTGCCTACTGCATCATGAGTGGCGCCCATCTGCCGTGCATCCTCCGGGCCACCGCACCATTCGTGTACGTTCGACTGCACGGCCCGGACCATGAGCACCTCTACGGCGGCTCATACTCCGATGACGATCTCCAATGGTGGGCGGACCGGATTCGCGAGTGGGACGCGCCGGCAAGGATGTCTACGTCTACTTCAACAACGACGGCGGTGGTAACGCCGTGCGGAATGCTGACACTTTGCGGTGGCTGCTTGGGGGTTGGCTGACCTCGCTACGCCAAGCGTCCGCGCACGATCTCGCTGACAGTCTTGCCGTCAAAACGTCCTGCAACCTTGGCGGTGACGGGCTTCATCACGGCTCCGATGGAACGCATGGAAAGCTCTTGACCGTCAGCCTTCAGTGCCTGGATGGCGTCGTCGACGATCGCCTCTACTTCTTCCCTGGTGAGGGCCTTCGGCAGGTAAGCCTCGATGATTTCAGCCTCAGCAACTTCGGCGGCTGCACGGTCATTTTCGCCGGCCTCCGTGTAGATGCGGGCTGTGTCCCGGCGCTTGGCGGCTTCCTTTTGAAGCAGTGATGTGACCTGCGCGTCGTCCAGCTCCACCGGAGTCTTCCCGGACTTCTCGCGGGTAGTAATCTCGCCCAGCACGTTGCGGACAGTAGTAAGGGCGGTCTTGTTGCCGGCCTTCATGTGGTCGACGACGTCGGCTTTCAAGCGCTCTTTAAGTGTCATGATGTTGCTCCTTGTTCGGGGGTTCCTCCTGCTATCTTTCCAGCCTGGGTGCTCAAGCGGGTCTCCCTCCGCACGAACACAGAATTCATGCTTGAAATCTGAATAGTAAGCATGCTTAGCTTATCGAGTCACTGGAAATCAGGTTTACCCGCGAAACCAGCTGATATGCCAACCGCACAAAGGAGCCGTAGCGCTTAGGAGGAACTCCCATGCCACTTTCAGAAAGGGAGCGCAAAGTACTGCAGCAGCTTGAGCGCGAGCTCTTCATCCAAGACCCGGATTTGGCCCGGCAATTGGAATCCGGGGGGGTTCCCGTAGGCGGTCCTGTTCAACCCCCGCATCCGCGACGTCATGGCCGCCGCCGTCGGAGTGCTGTTGATCCTGCTGTCCATCCCCCCCTGCACGTATTTCCGCTTGCCTTGGCCGGCATACTCCTTGTGGCCCACGCACTTTTGGCTCACAGGACTTACAAAAACGAGTCCTCGTCAAGACTCCTTTGAAGGCAATGCACCCGGCGGATCCTGTTCCGTTGGTTCCTTCTCAATCGGTCCGCTGACCACTACCTGCGCAGGGCTGTGGAGGAGGTAGCCGTTGAGCCAGGAGAACAAGGCCCGGATCTTTTGTTGGACCCCGGACAACAGTGCGAGGTGCACCAAAAGCCAGGACAAGAAGGCAAGGATGCCTTGCAACTGGAGGCGCTTGCGGCCCAGCTCTGCCACTGCGGCGCCACGCCCCACCATCGCCATATAGCCTTTGTCCACATAGCGGAAGGGCGTCCGGCTGCCACCACTGAGCTCCGCGAGGATGTTCTTAGCGGCCCATTTTCCGGCCTGTTGTGCGACCGAACCCAGTTGCGGCAATTTTGCGCCCGTTGAATCCGTGATGTTGGCTGCATCTCCAATGACGTAGACGCCTTCCGCATCCGGGGCAGTCAAGTCGGTACGGACATCGATACGCCCGCCTCTCCCCCTGAGCAAGACCCGAGCCGGCAATGAGGTCGCCCGCTTTCAGGCCCCCCCGGCCCACACCACGATTTGTCCGGGTACAGAACTCCCGTCCGCCAAGGTCACCCCCCGTCCTGCCGGACTTCAGTCACGCCCACACCCATGTGCAGTTGGACTCCCACCTTCTTCAAGTGGTCCGTGGCATAGCTCTGGGACTTCTTGGAGAACATGTTCAGGACACTGGGAACCATATCCACCAGATGCACCCGACAACGCGCTGCCAGCTCCGGCGAGAAGTACTTGCTCACAACGTATTTGACGTTTTCGGCCATTGCTCCAGCCGTTTCAACACCAGTGGGCCCGCCTCCCACCACAACGACATCCACCGACCCGTCGGGGGGGTTTCTGTCAGCTTGGTCCAGCAACCGGGTGAGGCCCGTCCCAAGCCTCGTGGCATCGGTGACCGAATACAGCGGAAAGGCGTGCTCTTCCGCGCCGGGGGGGGTATTGAAGAAGTTCGGGACCGCCCCCCCACCGCGATGACCAGGATATCGGCACGCATGACGCGACCATCAGACGTCCGGACCACTCGATCAGCGGCGCTAACGGATTCCACCTTCGACGTCAGAACCTTGACTGTTTTGTAGCGGCGGAAAACCGAACGAAGCGGCCGGGCGATGGCCGACACTCCGATTTGCGAGGTTGCCACTTGATAAAGAAGCGGCTGGAACTGGTGGTAGTTGTTCGAGTCGATCAGCAAGACGCGAACACCCTTGCGCCCGAGCTCCTTGGCTGCTGCTACGCCCGCGAATCCGGCACCGACAATGATGACTGGGTATGAGTCCTCCATGCGAGCAACTTACTTCACTCCACCTCCGGACAACAGGGGTTCGCGATCGCCGTCGAGCGTTTATCTTCTGGCCCTGTGGGTACGCAGTGGGTAGTGTTCTGCATTCGGCGACGCACGCGAAAGGGTGATCTTTGTGAATGAGGACGGACTGACGGACGCAGTGCAGGAGGCCGGCGCTGTGGAGTTGCTCCTGATCCGGCATGGCGAGAGCGAAGGCAACGTGGCCGCAACGGAGGCTCGTTTGGCTGGAGCCGAAGTGATTGATGTTCCGGCCAGGGATGCTGATGTGAACCTATCGGGCACCGGACGGGACCAAGCCAAAGCACTGGGAACGGCGTTGGCCGGATCGCCGATGAACTCCGCCCGGATGCGATTGTCTCCTCCCCCTATGCACGGGCCCGGCAGACCGCGGAAATCGCTGTTGAGACCGCCGGCTGGCCCGTGAAGGTGCTCACCGATGAACGCCTCCGCGACCGGGAACTGGGTATCTTGGACCGGCTGACACGTTTAGGCGTGAAGACCCGATATCCGGACGAAGCCGAGCGGCGACTGTGGCTGGGCAAGCTCTACTACAGGCCGCCGGGCGGTGAATCGTGGGCCGACGTCGCGCTCCGCCTTCGTTCAATCCTGGATGAGCTCAACACCTTGGGAACAGGCACCGGGTGATGCTGGTCTGCCACGACGCCGTCATCCTGCTGGTCCGTTATGTCCTGGAGGGCATGTCCGAGCACGAAATTCTTGACCTTGCAGCGACCACGTCAGTCTGAATGCATCCATCACCCGGTACGTGCGGCCTTCGGGCGCGGGACCCTGGCAGCTGGAGAGCTTCAATGTGGCTGACCACCTCACAGAACAAGGTGTCACCGTCACAGAGCACGCGGGAGATGCCAGTGTCCACCCACAGTGATTCCAGCACACCCACACTGGTGACGCCGTCGCTTCTGCGTGACTGGCCGCTGCCGGCGCCCGGAGAAGACAAGTACTCACGCGGTGCCGTGTTGGTCATTGGCGGAGCCCGGGCGACCCCCCCGGCGCGGCTTTGCTCGCCGGGACCGCAGCCCTTCGTGCCGGCGCGGGAAAAATTACCTTGGCCGTGGCCGAATCCGTAGCCGTGCACGTGGGAGTTGCGCTGCCGGAGTGCGGCTCAATCGCCCTGCCCGAGAACGCCGGCGGCTCCGTGACCGGTGAGGGATTGGACCGGATCTCGTCCTACCTGGAACGGGCCGACGCCGTGCTGATCGGCCCAGGTTTGGACGATCTCGAATTGGCGGAATCGCTGTTGCGAGCGCTGCTGGAGCGGGAGGAGTCCCGCGATGCCACGGACGACGGCGGAGCTCCCGCCGTCGTTCTTGATGCCTACGCCTTGGGCGGGTTGGTGAGGATCGAGGACGAGTTGGGACCGTGGCGTGGCAGGCTGGTCCTCACGCCGAACCCGACAGAGGCCGGCATTCTCCTGGGCAGGGACGTGGAGGATCTTGGGCTGATGTTGCTGAGATCGCCCGGCGGTTTGATGCGGTGGTGAGTTGCCAGGGATACATCGCCGCTCCGGAGCCCACGGAGGACTCGGTACTGTGGAAAATCACCACCGGCTACGGCGGCCTGGGGGGGACGTCTGGCAGCGGCGATGTTTTGGCAGGGGGGGCTATTGCCGGGCTCCGTGCGCGCGGTACCAGCGATGCCCAAGCCGCGTGCTGGGGCACCCATCTCCACGCGGCAGCCGCAGACCGTCTGGCCAGCAAGCTCGGGCCCCTGGGGTTCCTTGCCCGGGAACTCGCG
>BBFS01000147.1 GCA_001313365.1 Paenarthrobacter nitroguajacolicus JCM 14115 | reverse complement strand
CCGGCTGGATCTCTCGGAGTCAAATCGGCCAGCATGACTTGATTTTTCCTTGCGGTATCTTGTCTGCGTGGCGATCTCCACTCGGGGGGGACCAGCGCGGGTACTAACTATACCCCTACTTCCCCGAGATGGCAAAACCCGGCAGCGACACGCTCCCTCCGTCAAGCAAAATCCCCCCCGGAAACACGGGCGGAACGTCCCAAAAACACAGGAAAGAGGGCCCGGAAGCCAAAGCCTCGGGCCCTCCCCCCCTGTCCTCACGAACTACTCAGCCGGCGTGAACCAGGAAGCCCAAGAGGGGGAAGCGTGACAGTCAAAGCTGCGGGCTGGCCATCAGTTCCGGGGGGTTGAAGCCTTCAAGCTCCTGCGTTGACAACTCCCGAGCCGCCGTACGTTTCAGAATCCGTATTCAGGACTTCTGTCCACTCCCCTGCTGCCGGCACTCCGAGGATGTAGTCCTTGTGAGGACCGCCCGAGAAGTTCACTGCGCAAACCAGCGGCTTGCCATCCTGATCCCAGCGGATGAAAGTCAGAACGTTGTGATCGGCATCTGCGCCATTGATCCACTGGAACCCGCCGGCTTCGTTGTCCCGCTGATAAAGCGCCGGCGTGGATGTGTAGAGCTCGTTGAGGTCCTTGACCAGAAGCTGCAGTCCACGGTGCGCAGGGATATCGGCAAGGAACCAATCCAGTCCGTATTGTTCGGACCACTCGGCTTCCTGGCCGAACTCCGTACCCATGAAGATCAGTTGCTTGCCGGGTGCGCCCACTGGTAGGCAAAAAACGCACGCAGGTTTGCCAGCTGCTGCCAGCGGTCACCTGGCATCTTGCGAAGCATGGAGCCCTTACCGTGAACTACTTCGTCGTGGCTGATGGGCAGCAGGAAGTTCTCGGTGAAGGCGTAGACCATGGAGAACGTGATGGTGCCGTGGTGCCACTTGCGATTGATGGGGTCTTCGGAGATGTACTTGAGCGAGTCATGCATCCAGCCATGTTCCATTTGAGGCCGAAGCCCAGCCCGCCGTGGTTGGTGGGCGCCGTGACACCGGGGAAGGCCGTGGATTCCTCGGCGATGATGATGGCGCCTGGGTGGGACTTGTAGACGGTGGCGTTGACTTCCTGCATGAAGGAAATAGCTTCGAGGTTCTCGCGGCCGCCGAACTTGTTGGGCCTCCACTGCCTTCTTCACGGGAGTAGTCCAGGTAGATCATCGAGCAACGGCATCCACGCGCAGGCCGTCGATGTGGAATTCCTCCAGCCAATACAGGGCGTTGGCCACCAGGAAGTTGCGGACCTCGCTGCGTCCGAAGTCGAAGATCAAGGTTCCCCAGTCGGGGTGTTCGCCCAGGGCGGGGGTCTGAGTGCTCGTACAGCGGCTGGCCGTCGAACTGGGCCAGCGCCCAGGAGTCCTTGGGGGGGAAGTGTGCGGGCACCCAGTCGAGGAGGACGCCGATGCCGGCTTGGTGGAGTGAATCCACCAGGAACCGGAACTCGTCCGGGTGTCCGAATCGTGAGGTCGGCGCGAAATAGGACGTCACCTGGTAGCCCCCCCACGAACCGCCGAAGGGGTGCTCCGCGACGGGCATAAACTCAACGTGGGAGAACCCAAGCCACTTCACGTATTCAACGAGTTCCTTGGCAAGTTCCTTGTAGCCAAGGCCAAGCCGCCAGGAGCCCAGGTGAACTTCGTAAACGCTCATGGGCGAGTTGTGCGGGTCCTTCTGGCACGGGCACTCATCCATTCCGCATCCTTGAACCGGTAGCTGGCGTCAACCACGCGCGAAGCAGTCAGCGGCGGGACCTCGGTGCCGAAAGCCAACGGGTCTGCTTTCTCCACCCAGTGACCGGCCTTGGTGAGGATCTCGTATTTGTAGCACGCCCCCTGCTACACGCCCGGGATGAAGAGTTCCCACACACCGGAGGAACCCAGGGAGCGCATCCCGTGGGAGCGGCCATCCCACCCGTTGAAGTCGCCCTTCACCCGGACGGCTTGGGCGTTCGGAGCCCAGACAGCGAACGAGACTCCGTCCACCTCGCTCAACGCAGAGCGGTAGTGCTGGACGTGCGCGCCAAGGACATCCCATAGGCGCTCGTGGCGACCTTCGCCGATCAGGTGCAGGTCCACCTCACCTACGGTAGGCAAGTAGTGGTACGGGTCATCGATGGTGACGGGTTCGACGTCGTACACCACTTCCAAACGGTAGTCCGGCACGTGGCCGGCCTGCAGCGGTTCCAGGACTGCAGTCCAGACGCCGTGGGCCTCATGGGTCATTTCCGTGCGGCCGCTTCAGTCACTGCAACCACGGACTTTGCCAGGTGTTTCACCGTACGGATAGTGACGTGGCCATGATCGTCCAAGTGCGCGCCAAGTATTGAATGCGGCGCGTGGTAAGCGCCGGCGGCCACGCGTTCCAAGGTCTCGGAGTCCACGTGCAGGGGAACTCGGGGCCGTTCGGTGCGTGCAGAGCCAGTCATGTCATTACCTTCCGCTGTAGCTGCCGCATGCTTGCCGCGGCTTGTGTTGTCGAGGATTCGTCGCGATGCGTTCACCGGGATCGACAGCCAGTCGGGCCGGTTCCGCAACTCGTAAACAACCTCGTATAAGGCCTTGTCCAGCCACAATGCCACAAAGAGCGGCGAGCGGCGGTCTATGGTTCCGGGGGGTGACTTCGCTGTAACCCTCAAGGAACGCGGCAGCGCAGTCATCCACCCAGGTTTCAGGCACTTTGACGGCCGCTTTTTCGTTTTCGCGCGTGGCGGCACCGGCTGCGTAATCGAATGAACGCAGCATGCCCGTGACGTCCCGCAGCGGCAAATCGGGAGTATTGCGTTCATCGATGGTCCGGAGCGGCTCGCCTTCGAAGTCGAGGATGGCCCATCGTCCGGCTGCCCCTCAGCGCCGGGAACCAAGAGGATCTGTCCCAGATGGAGGTCGCCGTGGACGCGTTGCAACTGGCCGACGTCCCGTGGATCCAGGGCCGCCAGCAGTTCATCGAGGTTCTCGTCATAAGGCCCGACGGCGGACGAGGCTTCCGCCCAGGAGCCGCGGACACGCCTCGCTACAGTCGCGATGATGTCCGGCCCCCCCTGTTCCTGTCCGTCCTGGGTGCCGAAGGTTTCTGCGAGCCTGGCGTGAACCGTGGCAGTAGCAGCGCCGAGACCGCGGGCTTCTGCCGTGAAATCCTTGCCGGCTGCGGCTGCCTCTACGGCCAGGCGCCAGGCATCCATCCCGCCGGCAAGGAATTCGTGGGCGACAGTCAGCTCGCCCGTGGCCGCTATGGAACCGCTCGACGCCGGCTCGTGCCACGAGCCGGTAACCCAGCCCAGCGTCGCGGGAACCTCACTGGTTCCCGCTGCTGTCAGGGCGGCGCCAAGTTCCACCTCGGGATTCTTGCCGGCGGCGAGCACCCGGAAGATTTTGACGATCGCCGCGGAGTCGCCGTCGTCAATAATGACGGATGTGTTGGACTGCTCGCCGGACAGGACCTTGACGGAGAGGGGGGGTGTCTTCGGAAGGGCCACCCGGCTACGCGAGAGGTGCCCCTGGGCACCGCCCACCTTCCCTTCAGTTCGCATGAGTTCCAGCCAGGCAGTAACAAACTCCGCATCGTAGACGGCGTCGTACACGAGCTGTAGCCCTAGGTCGGGATCCGAAAATTCGCCCAACAAAGCGGCGGGGGGGCATCCGCCAGGGGGGGCTTGCTTCGGTAACTCAACGGAACCTGGACGACGTCGGTCCGGGAACCGCCGTCGGCTGTCCTGTGGGTCACCGCCAGCAGCACAACTTCCAGCCCGGTATCTCCGCCGGTAGCCGGCAGCCTGAAAGCGCCCACCTGCTCCAGCGCAAAGTCGGGGGCTCTTGACCGGGAACCAGCGCTTGCCTGGCAGCCAGCTCCGGAGAAGTCCTTCAATGGAGGGGTTCAAGTTTTCCTTGCTCATCTCATCCTTTGGAGGTCACCACGGGAATCGCCTGGGTAAAAGGCGACGAGGGATTCGAAAATGCCGAGCGGACCCGCAGCCAATAGAAGCTGTGGCTCCCCCCCAGCATCACGGTCAAGTGACCGTTGTCGCCGACGGCCGGGAAAGGCTGGCCGCCGAAAATATCGCGCAGGCCGCGGCCTGCAAACTCAGGCACGTCCAAGGTTGCCGCGACGGGGTGCTGGGAGAGGTTGAAAACGCACAGAATGGTCTCCGCGTCCTCTCCTTCAGGGTTGCCGGCCGGCAATTCCCTGACGTAGGCCAACACCACCTCATGGTCTGCCTCAATATGCCGGAAGCCGCCCAAGCCAAACACAGGGTGGTTCTTCCGGACACTGAGGATCTGGCGGGTCCAGCGCAGCAGCGAACCGGAGTGCGCGGCCTGGGCCTCGACGTTGGCCATGCTGTAGTTGTAAACCAGCGACTGTATGACAGGCAGGTAAAGCTTGCCCGGATCGGCCCCTGAGAAGCCGGCATTGCGGTCGGGGTTCCACTGCATCGGGGTGCGGACGGCATCGCGGTCATCGAGCCAGATATTGTCGCCCATGCCGATCTCGTCCCCCCCGTAGTACAGGAACGGGCTTCCCGGCAGGGAAAGCAGCAACGCGTTGATGAGCTCGATCTCGGAGCGGGAGTTATCCAGCAGCGGCGCCAAACGCCGTCGGATGCCTATGTTGGCCCGCATCCTGGGATCCGGGGGGGCGTACCAACCGAGCATGGCGGCGCGCTCTTCAGCGGGCACCATCTCCAACGTCAGTTCGTCATGGTTCCTCAGGAAGGTTCCCCCCCATTGCGCACCCTTCGGAATCTCCGGGGTGTTCCGCAGGGTCTCAATAATGGGAGCTGCCTTCTGGTCCCGCAGGGCGTAGTACAGCCGCGGCATGATGGGGGGGAAATGGAAGGCCATATGGCATTCCGGGGGGGCTTCCTCGGTGCCGAAGTACTCCACCACTTCATGCGGAGGTTGGTTTGCCTCAGCAATGATCACCCTGCCGGGGTAGTTCGAGTCCACCATCCGGCGGAGGTCCTGCAGGAAGGTGTGCGTGGCAGGCAGGTTCTCGCAGTTGGTGCCATCTTCTTCGAACAGGTAGGGAATGGCGTCCGCGCGGAAGCATCGATGCCCTGGTCCAGCCAGAAGCGGACCACGTCATAGAGGGCCTCAATCACCTTGGGGGTTCTCGAAATTCAAGTCTGGCTGGTGGCTGAAAAAGCGGTGCCAGAAGAACTGCCGGCGGATGGGATCGAACGTCCAGTTGGACTCTTCGGTGTCAACGAAGATGATGCGTGCGTCCTGGTACTTCTCGTCCGTATCGCTCCACACATAGAAATCACCGTAGGGACCAGTTGGATCTTTGCGCGACTCCTGAAACCAGGGGGTGCTGGTCCGAGGTGTGGTTCAACGGCAGGTCGATGATCACCCTGACGCCACGGGCGTGGGCCTCGGCAACCAAGCGCTTGAAATCGCTGATGGTGCCGAACTCGTCCAGCACGGACGTATAGTCGGCGATGTCATAACCGCCATCGCGCAACGGGGGGGAATGGAAGAACGGCGGCAACCACAGGCAGTCAACGCCCAGCCACTGGAGGTAATCCAGTTTCTCGATCAGGCCGTGGAAGTCGCCGGAACCATCCCCCCCGTTGGCATCCGCAAAGGCCCGCACCAGTACCTCATAGAAGACTGCCTTGCGGTACCAGTGCGGATCGTGCTGGAGACCTGGGGGCGTTCAACTCGAAGGTGTTCTTCGGAGTGAAGTACTGGCTGGGGGTTCTGCGGAGAAAAACTCACTAAGGCTGCCTCCGGATGCTAAGTACGTGTGCCGGCTCAACGTGGGCATCCAGGCGGACGTAGTTGTGCTCGCCCCATTCCCAGCTCTCGCCGCTGATCAAGTCGTCCACCCGGAACCGGCCGTCCTCGTTGAAGTCCGAGGGGGCCAGGTGCAGCTTCCAAGTTCAGGGACACTGTGCTCTCACGGGTGCTGTGAGGATCCACGTTGACCACAATGATCAAGGTGTCCTTGGTGCCGTCCGGGAGCGTTTTGTGCTTGGAGTACACAATCGTGGCGTCATCGGTGCTGGTGTGCAGCGTCAGGTTCTGCAGATCGCCCAAGGCAGGTGTTCTTGCGAATGGTGTTAAGCCTGGTGATGTACGGCGCCAAGGTACGCCCTGACTCAGCCGCACCCTCCCAGTCCCTTGCCTTGTACTCGTACTTCTCGTTGTCGATGTACTCCTCGGCGCCCGGACGGGCCACGTGCTCGTACAACTCATAACCGGCGTAGACGCCCCACAACGGGCTTGCCGTAGCAGCCAATACGGCCCGGATGCGGAACGCGGCCGGACCACCGTACTGCAGGTACTCGGTGAGGATGTCCGGGGGGGTGTTCACGAAGAAGTTCGGCCGGAAGAACGCCGCTGTTTCGTGGCTGACCTCGTGGAAGTACTCCTCCAGCTCGGTCTTGGTGTTCCGCCACGTGAAGTAGGTATAGGACTGCTGGAATCCTGCGCGGCCCAAAGCATGCATCATTGGCGGGCGTGTGAAGGCCTCCGCCAGGAAGACAACCTCGGGGTTCTTCTTGTTGATCCTGCCGATCAGCCATTCCCAGAACCACACAGGCTTGGTGTGGGGATTGTCCACGCGGAATACCTTGACGCCGTGGCTGATCCACAGTTGGACAATCCGCAGGATTTCCTTGGAAAGGCCGGCCGGATCATTGTCGAAGTTCAGGGGGGGATAAATGTCCTGGTACTTCTTCGGCGGGTTCTCTGCGTAGGCGATGGACCCGTCAACGCGCGTGGTGAACCATTCAGGGTTGGACGTCACCCAGGGGTGGTCCGGAGCTGCCTGCAGCGCCAGGTCCAGGGCAACTTCGAGTCCCAGCTCGTTGGCGCGCGCCACGAACGCATCAAAGTCCTCAAACGTACCCAGTTCCGGATGGATGGCGTCATGTCCGCCGTCCTTGGAACCGATGGCCCACGGCGAACCCGGATCCTGCGGCCCCCCCGGCGTCAGCGTGTTGTTGCGCCCCCCCTTTCGGTGCTGGTAACCGATCGGGTGGATGGGCGGCAGGTAGATGATGTCGAAGCCCATCTCCGCGACGGCGTCGAGCCTGTTGGCTGCCGTGCGGAAGTTGCCGGAGGTCCACACGCCAGTGGAGTGGTCCAGGACGGCGCCTCTGAGCGGGGGAAGAACTCGTACCAGGAACCGCGGCCCGCGAGGTCGCGTTCCACTTGCAGCGGGAAGCGTTCGGAAACGGTCACCAGTTCGCGGATCGGAACGCGTCCGACGGCGGCCAGCACCGTCGGGGCTGAAACCGGCGCCAAGGCGCTCCTCGCAGTCTTGGTGGTCGTCGG
>BBFS01000146.1 GCA_001313365.1 Paenarthrobacter nitroguajacolicus JCM 14115 | reverse complement strand
GCCGTCGGAGTCGCCGTCGCCGTTGGTGACGGCGTTGCCGTGGCGGTGGCAGTCGGAGTAGCTGTGGCCGAAGGTGCAGCCTGCTGCTGGGCCGGCGCGCCGTGGAGTAAACGACGTCAACGAAGTAGTTCGTGGCGTTCCAGGAGTTGGTTGGCATTACACCGCCGGATCCGTACCGGTAACGGCCATTGTTCGGGCCAGTGGCCGTAAATACTCCGCTCGTCCACGTCTGGTTGAAGAAGCCCTGCGTTGAGGAGTAGCGGCCGTTCGGCGCCCGGTAGGACACGACGTAGGTTTGGCCTGTCGCCAGCGCACTGGTGTGGCCAGGGTGGCGGTTTGCCAGCCCGTTGCCGTCTCGTTGGTGAAGGTTACTTGAGCCAGGCGGGTGCCGGCCGCATTCCAGAGTGAGCCCACATGGGTTCCGGTGTTACCGGTCCCCTTGTAGAAGCGGATGCCGGTCACATTTCCCGCTTGGGAGACTGTGAAGGCAGTACCGAGTTCCACAGATAGGAAGTCGGAGTTTGCGGCCACCTGTGGCACCAGCGATCCAAAGATCGTGGATTGTTGCATGGTTGGGGGGGCGGCCGTGGTGAATTGCCAATTGCTCGGGGGGGGAAGCGTCTGCCCTTGTGGAGTTGCCACACCTGAGACGCTGGCGGAAATCGCAGTGTTGGCCGGCAGTGCAGCCGTCGGCGTGAAGGTAATGGTCTTCGCGTCGGCGGACAAGGCAGCCGTCCCGGCGACGGACGAGCCGTTCGCGGTCAAGGTGAACGAGGCACCGGGTTTTATGGCCGTGGAGAACGTGATGGACGGTTTCACGTCAGTCGGAATGGCCGTTGCACCGGGTGCCGGCACCTGTGCCACCACGCTCAGTGGCGGTGCCGCTACGGTAAATACCAAATCCACGAGGTAGCTTGCCGTGGATGCGGTATTCGGGAAATCCCCGCTGTAGGAGTAAGACCCGGAATCCGGCTCGGTCTTCAGCGGCCCCCCCCTGGTGAAGCCTTCTCCGAATCCTCCGGCCGTGTATGAGTACTTACCTGTAGGCGTCTTGTAGGCGGCCACGTACTCCGTGTCAGCCTGGATGTTCACCGGTTGGCTGAAGGTGGCCGTCTGCCAGCCGGTGCTGGATTCATTGGTGAAGGTGACGGTAGCCAAAACCTGGCCGGCCGCCGTGTACAGGTAGCCGGTGTGGGTTCCAGTGTTCCCGGCGGACTTGTAGAAGCGCACGCCGGTTACCTGGCCGGCAGTGTCACTGCTGAACCGGACGCCCAACGTCAAAGGCACTCCATCATTGACTTCGACAGTGGTCGGCGTCACCGTGTCCTCGTACAGGGTGCAGGGGCACGAACCAGGCGTGCCGGCGGGCGGGACAGTGGTGAACTGCCAGGTACCACCGGACGACATCGGTTGTCCGGACGTCGCCGTCGCAGTCACCGTTGCCGTGTACGTTGTACCGGCCGCCAAGGGGGGGCCGCCGGAGTGAACGTGACCTTGCGCGTTGCCGTGTCGTAGGCGGTGGTTCCTGAAACCGCAACGCCGGCGGCGGTCTTGAGGGACAGAGTAACGCTTGAGGCAACTGCGGCCTCGGAAAGGACTGCGCTCACGGTCGAGTTCAGTGGGACGCTGGAAGCGTTCGGGATCGGGTTATGACCGCCGACCGTGAACGGTGGCGCCGAAACCATGACCACCACGTCCACCAAGTAGCTGGCGGACGACCGCGAACCCGGGAAATCGCCACTGTACGTGTACGCGCCCGCGTCCGACACAGTCCGCAGGGGTCCAACGCTCATGCCGGACCCAAAGCCGTTGGACGTGGCCGAGTAGGCGCCCGTGGGTGACTTGTAGGACGCAATATATTCCGTGTTCGCCGCCATCTGGACGGGCTGGCTGAACATTGCGGTCTGCCATCCGGAGCTGCTCTCGTTGGCGAAGGTAACTGTTGCCAGCTGCTGGCCCGTGGCCGTGTAGAGGGCGCCCGTGTGCGTGCCCGTGTTGCCGGCTGACTTGTAGAACCGGATGCCGGTGACCTCGCCTGCCGAAACACTCGAGAACCGCACACCCAATGTCAGCGGAACGCCATCACGGATCTCGGCAATCCCTGGCGTCACGCTGTCGTCGTAAAGACTGCAGGGGCAGGAACCGGGAACCGGCACCGTCGACGCTGTAGTGAACGTCCAAGTGCCGCCTGAGGTTACCTGGCCGCCTACCGTGTCGGTACCGGCAAGAGTCGCCGTGTACTGCGTACTGAAGGCCAACTGCGACGTCGGAGTGAACGTGGCGCGGCGGGTAGCAGCGTCGTAGGTCGTGGTGCCGGCCACGGGACCGGCAGCAGACCGCAGCGTCAACTGGACGCTGGCGGCGGTGACGGGCTTGGAGAACACCGCGCTGACCTTCGTGGAGACCGCGACGCTTGACGACGACGGGATCGGGGAGTGCCCGGACACCGTCATTGGGGGGAATTGTCAACGGTGCTGAAGATGGCGTCGGCGAAGTAGTTGCCCCCGTTGAAGCTGGTGGTCGGGAAGCTCTGGGAGGTGCTGTACACACCCGCGGGTTCAGCGCCAAAGCCCCCCCGCAACCGTCAGTGGGGGGGCAGCGGTGGACCCGAAGCTCACCCACTGGAAGTCCTTGGTGGCATAGTGCCCCCCCCGTGGAGCCCAATACGAGACCGTGTACTTCTGCCCGGCGGCGACCGCTACAGGTTGGCTGAACAGCGTGCTCTGCCAACCGCTGGCAGTCTCATTGCTGAATGTGGCGGTGGCCAGGCGCTCGCCGGAGGAGCTCCACAGTGAGCCCGTATGCGTTCCTGTGTTTGCGGTGCTCTTGAAGAAGCGGACGCCGGTGATGAAGCCATCCACTGTGGGAGTGAAACGCAGTCCCATTTCGTAGGCGCCCCCATCACCGGAGTCCTGGATCGCGGGAACCGTTTGGCCGAACACACTGTACGGTCCGCTCAGTACGAGGTTGCGGGTGGTCGGAGTTCCAATGTTGGCGCTGTCGTCAATCGCCCGAACCTGGATGGTGGCATTCGCCAGGCCCTGCTGGATGTAACTGTAGGTCCAGTTCTGCTTGCCCGCGGCGGGGGGGTGCCAAGTGCTGCCGCCGTCCGTGGAAACCTCGACGCCGGCAACCACGCCGCCGGTGTCGGCTGCGGTGCCGCTTACTGTGACTTTGCTGCCATGGGGGGGATGGTGGCCCCGTTGGCCGGGGGGGCGGTAACAGCAACCGTCGGCGCTGTCCGATCGCTGCTGGCGGCCGCGGCCACAAGGCCTGCTGCCCGCGAAGCCGGCTGCGCCCCCATGTCGGCAAGAAGGTTGACTTGGGCTTGGCGCATCCTCGGGTCAGCCGGAGCCCCCCCGTTGCCGTCGTGTTCCTGATCCAGGCCCCCCCAGGTCCACTGCACGCTGCCGGCTGAGAACACCAGGGCCCCGCTCGCAGCGCGATACAGCGTGACGTTATGGGTGGTGGTTCCGGGCTTCACCGTGTTCCCGTAGTCCTGCAGATATTCAGCTACGCTGCCTACCGTTGTGGACAGGCGGATGAGGCCCGCCGGACGGAAGCCGTTGTCGATGTCCTCGTTCGACTCATACCCCACGGTGTGCGGAGCCAATGCCGCCGACGAGCCTGCCGGCAGGGAAGCCAGAGTGGTATTACGCCATAGCCGCGTCTTGCCTTCCTCGGAGCTGACGGTCACGGGAAGGTCGGAGTAGTTGGACATGTACAGGGTTCCAGTCAGCCCGTTCTCCGGGAGTCCGCCGCCATTGGCCTGTGATGCGAAACGCGGGTCCCGCCAGGTGCCTGTCCACTGCGGGCTGGGGGGGTCGATCTTGCCGTTGGACCACGTCTCCTTGTAGGAGGTCAGCGTGCGCCCGGCTGCGCCATCCACGATTGAGGGTTCGAAACGGGTCCTCCAATACATCTCGTTGCCGGACAAGAACTGCAGGTTGACGCCCGCATCGCGTGCCGCTGCGACGTTGGCGCGCTGTGGGCCGGACCAGTATTCATCGTGCCCCACGGACAGGAACACTTTGTGATTGAGCAGCAAACTCCCGCTGCGGTCGGTGTCGAGCCCGCTGATGTAGCTGACGTCATAGCCGTTTTGCTCCAGGAAGCGGACCATCGGGTACTCGTTGGCGAAGTAAAAGTCCCTGCCATCGGGCCCGCCGCGGCTGTTCATGGGCCGGTTATAACTGATCTTGTAGGCCCTGCCATTGTCACCGCCCTCATAGAAGCTGGAGCTCCGTAAGTGTTGTAGGCCTGCCATGTGGTGTCACTGGTTTGGAAGACCACGTCCGAGCGGCTGGCGTCTTGGCGGACAACGAACGTTATGTGGCTTTGGCCGCCAGTATCAGCCTTGTCAGCAGGGCAACGTAAACACCGGATACTGCTGTTGCCGGTACTTGCCACGTTGCCGACACACCCCCCCACGTGCCGCAGTCGTACAGCTCCGTGGCGAGGTCGCTCCGGCAGGCAGGTTGGTTCTGGCGCAAGACCGATGGCACAACATCCGCGATCTTGCGCGCTCCGTTGCCGCCGTACCAGCTGTGCGGTAGATCGCTATGGTGTAGCTCGGCGCATTCGTGGCCACCTTAAAGCGGATGGGTTGGCCGGCATTGACGCTGATCTCGGTCGAGAAGCCTTGAATGCTGTCATCCCCCGGCTCCAAGGATGTCCCACTCCGATGGGGGGGGCTGCCTGGTTTGGAGTTCTCGCAGACCACAGGGTTTACCACGGGGGGGTCGCAGGCCCTGCCGCAACGGCTGCTGGTGCTGTAAGAGGCAGCAGGGCTGCCACCATGGCAAGCACCAAGGCACAAGAAACCCTTTGAAGACCCGCTGCGGTTGGGTAG
Source organism: Paenarthrobacter nitroguajacolicus JCM 14115 (assembly GCA_001313365.1). The sequence continues at coordinate 2,826 of BBFS01000146.1, read as the reverse complement.
CTGAAGGACCGGGCATGAGAACTCCTGGAGTGGTACGCCGATTGCTAAGACGGGGGGGCCACGCATTAAGCGCAGCCCCCCCTGCTTGCCGCTCCCCCCCAGCCAGGGTCAAACCAAGATCTTCAGTTATGAAATACAGGATTATCACGGATGGATGTTCCGAAGATCGGGACCGGATCCGGCAAAGACCGAACAGAAGTTCAAGCCGAAGCCGGATCACAGGAACGAATCCGCCAAGTAACCCTTGGCAGGAGTGTAGGGGGGGTGTGGCTTGCCGCCCGCAAGGCTTACGCCTTCAGATCCGCGGATTTCGCACAAACCGCAGTAGATTTAGTGGATACAGACACCCGGGCCACCCAGGAGAACCGAAGCGCCTTGCACCTGAAAAGTTTGACTGTCCGAGGATTCAAGTCGTTTGCGTCGGCCACGACCTTCGACTTTGAGCCGGGCGTCACTGCCGTCGTCGGTCCCAACGGCTCGGGCAAATCCAATGTGGTGGACGCCTTGGCCTGGGTCATGGGAGAGCAGGGCGCAAAAACCCTCCGCGGCGGCAAGATGGAAGACGTCATCTTCGCAGGTACCTCAGGCCGGCCTCCGCTGGGCCGAGCCCATGTAGCCCTGACCATCGACAATGCGGACAACGCACTCCCCATCGAGTACAGCGAAGTCACCATCTCTCGGACCCTCTTCCGTACGGGTGGGTCCGAGTACGCCATTAACGGCGCACCCTGCAGGCTCCTGGACATCCAGGAACTCCTCTCCGATTCCGGCCTCGGCCGCGAGATGCACGTCATCGTCGGACAAGGCCAGCTGGACCGCGTACTCCATGCCACCCCTGAGGACCGCCGCGGCTTCATCGAAGAAGCCGCAGGCATCCTTAAGCACCGCCGCCGCAAGGAAAAGACTGTCCGCAAGCTGGAAGCCATGCAGGCCAACCTCGCACGGCTCGGTGACCTCACGGCAGAGATACGGCGGCAACTAACCCCCTTGGGCAAGCAGGCAGAAATAGCCCGCCGTGCCCAAACAGTCCAGTTCGATGTCCGTGATGCCCGCGCGCGACTTTTAGCTGACGACCTCGTGCAACTGACCACAACCCTTGAAAAGGACGTCGCCGACGAAGCAGCGCTCAAGGAGCGCCGCCAGGTGGTTGAAGCGGAGCTGGGTGCGGGGGGGAGGCGTCGCCAAGCTGCCTTGGAGCAACAGACCACCGAAGCCACACCGCGACTCAACGCAGCACGCGACCATTGGTACCAGCTCTCAGCAAACAGGGAACGACTCCGCTCGCTCGGATCACTGGCCACCGAGCGCAGGAGGCTCTTGGGTTCCTCGGAGGTCAGCCCGGACACAGGACGCGACCCCCGAGCAACTCGAACGCCAAGCCGCCAGTCCGTGAGGAACAGGCTGCCCTTGAGCACGACATCCTTGCAAAGCAAGCGGCACTTCTGGAAGCCACAGTTGCCAAGGACTCGGCCGAAGCGCTTGCAGCTGCCGAAGACAAACGCTTGACGGCCATGCTGAGGGCAGCCGCCGACCGCCGGGAAGGGCTGGCCAGATTGGCAGGCCAGGTGGCCGCGGCCAGGTCCCGGGCTGAAGCTGCCGAGGCCGAACGTGGTCGCCTCAGGGAATCCCTCGCTGCAGGTGATGAACGGCGCCGCAAGGCCCAGAGCGAGTTCACTGCCCTCGAGTCGCAAGTGGCCGGTGTTGAGGATGGCGAAGAGAGCCTTGACGCTGACTATGAGGATGCCAATGACGTCCTGGACGCAGTCCTCGCGGAAATCGAGGAGCTCAAAGCTTCTGAGCGGGAAGCTGTCCGTGAGCGGGACGCGCTGACGGCACGTCGCGATGCCCTTCAGCTTGGGCTCAACCGCAAGGACGGGTCCGGAAGTCTCCTCACGGCCGACGGCGTGCTTGGACCTTTGGCCGCGCTGGTTTCCATCGAGCCGGGATACGAGGCCGCCATAGCTGCCGCCTTGGGGGAGTGCCTCCGATGCCTTGGTGGTTGCCGATACGGATATTGCGTTAGCAGCCATTGGATTGTTGAAGGATAACGACGGCGGGCGGGCAGCATTGCTTCTAGCCGGTGGTACCGCTGTCGATGCAGAAAGCCGTGCCAACCCCGCGCTTCCCGGTGGCAGCCGCTGGGCAGCGGATGTTGTCAAGATTGCTGATCCCGCTGCCCAAGGCGCGCTCGGGCTCCTGGCCCGGACCGCCGTCGTCGATGATCTGGAGGCGGCGGCAGCCTTCATCGCGGAACATCCCGACCTCAGGGCCGTCACCCGGAAGGTGACATCCTGACCTCCCTGACCATCACAGGAGGATCGGCCAACGCGCCGTCGCTGCTTGAGGTCCAGGCAGCAGTTGACGACGCCGTTGCCCGGCTTCAGGAGGTCACGGCCCGTCTGGAACGTGGACGCTTCGCCCTGGCCGGGGGGCCCAGTCCCGCCGCGCTGAGGCGCAGGACCGAGCCGATGCCGCGTTGGAGAGGCTGCACGAATCGGACGCCCGGCTTGCGGCGGTAGCCGAGCGCTTGGGTCACCTTAATTCGGTTCTTCGCAGTGCTGTTGGAGAAAGCGAACGGCTCGCTGCTTCCATGGCCAAGGCTGAAGCCAACATCGCCGATGCTCAACTGGACCTCGAAGTTGCGGCGGAGCGCCTCGCCGCGGCCCAGGAAGCTCCGGACGAGGAACCGTCCACCGACCAACGGGACGAACTCGCTGCCAAGGCCAGAACCGCCCGGGCACAAGAAACGGAGGCCCGCCTTGCCCTCCGCACGTCCGAGGAGCAAGTGGGGGGGGCCATCAGCAACAGGGCTGCATCGCTGGAGCG
>BBFS01000145.1 GCA_001313365.1 Paenarthrobacter nitroguajacolicus JCM 14115 | reverse complement strand
ATGAAGCCGCCGACGCCGTCGAACGTTCCGCCGAAGAACTCGCCCAGCTGCTCTCCCGCGAGCAAGGCAAGCCGCTGAACGGCCCCCAACGCACGCTTCGAAGTTGGCGCCTGCGCCGCCTGGCTCCGGGCCACCGCCGCCACGCCGTTGGATCCTGAAACCGTGGTGGACGATGGCGAAACCCGCGCCGAGCTGCACTACCGTCCCATCGGCGTCGTGGGTGCCATTGGCCCGTGGAACTGGCCGATGATGATCACCGTCTGGCAGATCGCGCCCGCCCTGCGCATGGGTAACGCCGTGGTGGTCAAGCCCTCCGAGTACACCCCGCTCTCCGTGCTGGCACTCGCCTCAATCATCAACCAGGAACTGCCCGATGGCTTGCTGTCCGTGGTCTCCGGCGGCCGCGACGTCGGCGAAGCTCTGGCCGCACATGACGCGATCGGCAAGGTCATGTTCACCGGCTCCACCGCCACGGGCAAGGCGATCATTCGATCCTCGGCCGATACCGTCAAGCGGCTCACCTTGGAACTCGGCGGTAACGACGCCGGCATTGTTCTCCCCGATTCGGATCCCAAGGCAATCGCCGAGGGTCTTTTCTGGGGGGGTGCCTTTATCAACACCGGCCAGACCTGCGCTGCCTGAAGCGCCTGTACGTGCACGAGTCCCAGTACGAGGCTGTGTGTTCAGAGCTTGTTGCTGTCGCTGCTGCGATGCCCATGGGCAACGGCTTGGATGAGAACAACGTCCTGGGCCCGCTGCAGAACCGGCAGCAGTACGACATCGTGGCCCGGCTGGTGGAAGCTGCGAAGGATTCCGGTGCCCGTGTGCTGTTGGGTGGCAACCCCCCCGATCACGAGCAGCCCGGCAACTTTTACCCCCCCACCACGTTGGTGGCCGACATCGACAACGACAACCCGCTGGTAAGCGAAGAACAGTTCGGGCCCGCCCTTCCGATCATCAAATACAGCACGGTTGACGAGGCAGTCGCCAAAGCGAACGCGCTCGACGTCGGACTGGGCGCCTCAGTCTGGTCCTCTGACTTGGGTGCCGCACGCGAAGTCGCCTCCCGCATCCAGGCCGGCACGGTGTGGATCAACAAGCACGGGGCAGTGGATCCGCGTATTCCGTTCGGTGGCGCGAAGCAGTCCGGCTACGGCTTGGAGTTCGGCGCCGAGGGCCTGAAGGCTCTCGGTGTCCCGCAGGTCATCAACGGCTAATCATCCCTCCCCGGTTCTACCCAACTAAGTCGCAGAAGATGCCGTTTTGAGCCCTCAGAACGGCATCTTCTGCGACTCAGTTGAGTTTCCCGGGCGTAAGGCCAGCGCTGTCGCAGGATGATCACGCCGGATGCGGCTATGCCGACGGCGTCCAGGGAGTGCTCGAACCTGGCGAAAATGGCTGCGCCAATGGCAAGGACTCCCACCAGTCACAGGGTGGACGCGGTTGGGAGGCCGGGCGCTCAGCGTGTAACGATGAGCATCATGGCCCAGAAGATAGCGTACCAAGGTGAGCCCGGAGCCAATTCGGATCTCGCGTGCAAGGAAATGTTTCCCGAACTCGAAAGCGTTCCGTGCGCCAGCTTTGAGGACGCCTTTGAACTGGTATCCACTGGCGAAGTCGATCTGGCCATGATTCCGATTGAGAACTCCATCGCCGGACGTGTGGCTGACATCCATGTCCTCCTCCCCCCCAGTCGAAGCTGCAGATCGTGGGCGAGTATTTCCTGCCCATTCGTTTCGACCTTTTGGGCATTCCGGGAAGCACCATCGAGGGCGCCACGGAGGTCCACAGCCACATCCACGCACTCGGACAATGCCGCCGGATCATTCGGGAGCCGGCCTCAAACCTGTCATCGCCGGTGACACCGCGGGCTCAGCCCGGGAAGTCAGGGACTGGAACGATCCCCCGCAAACTGTCCCTCGCACCGCCGCTCGCCGCTGGCCTGTACGGCCTTGAAGTCCTGGCCTCGGGAGTGGAGGATGATCCCACCAACACCACGCGCTTTGTTGTTCTGGCCCGTGAGCGAGAGCTTCCCAGCAAGGAAGAATTGCCCGGTCCTGCGATCACCAGTTTCGTTTTCCGCGTACGCAACGTTCCCTCTGCCCTTTACAAGGCCCTAGGCGGCTTTGCGACCAACGGCCTCAACATGACGCGACTGGAAAGCTACATGGTGGGAGATGAGTTCGCTGCCACCATGTTCCTTTCCGACGTCGAAGGGCATCCTGAGGACGCTCGACTCCGCCGGGCCTTGGAAGAACTGGAGTTCTTCACCACGGAGGTCCGGGTGCTCGGCGTTTATGCCGCAGACGGTTACCGCGAGAGGAACACCGTCACCGCCTGAAGACGCTGCTGGCCGAGCCAGCTACGGGCCGGAGCGGCCATGCACGAGCCCTTGAACTAGGGTTACACGCGGGGGGGTAATGGCGAAGTGAAGAAGTTGAACCAGTGGTCGGCGCAAATTTTCTACGGCGGGTTGATCGCGGTCATTGCGGCAGTCTTTGTATGGATCGCCCACAGCGTATTGCTTGCGGCATCTTTATTCTTTGTTCTGGCAGCCGTCTACGCGTTCTTCCTTTTCCGGGTTGTGTGGCGCTCGGCCCGGGCGTCCATGGTCATGCACTTCGCTATGGTCCTCGTCCTATACTCCTTACTCGCCGTCGAGGATGGTCTGGACGTTCCGGCAGCTGCGTCATGGTCCTTGGGGGTCATTGCAGGAGCAGTTGCCGGTGGATACAAGTGGTCAGGAAAGCGCTCCGGTTCCGAAGTTGCTCAGAAGCGTGAACGCAACAGCGAGGGTTTCACAGGGGGGGCTTGCACATTGCGTTGATCAACGCTGCCTGCGCCATCGTCCTGATGGGAATCGGCGTCGCCCACCTCGCCCTTCAATCTCCGACGGCGCCAGTCGCTGCCGTGCTAACTGCTGCCCTGGTTGCGGGCTGGGCTTTGTTCCGCTTCCCGCCATCGCTTCAGGCCAGGAACATGCTCCTTCTGGTCATACCCGTCGAGTTCTTTCTGCTGATTTTCGTGGGCGGCAATACCGGCCAGCAGGCCCTACCGTTTGCGTGGGCGTATGGCACCCTCGCCGGCATCTTGTTAGGTGGGCGGTACTGGAGTGGGCCCAAGATCGGCGAACCCAGGCCACCGTTCAACGTACAAGCCAAGCGTCGGCGAAAACGGAAACGGAAGCCGCGGTCCAAGCAGAAGCAGAAACAAAAGCAAACACTGTAGGACTTATGCTTGTCCGGGGGGTAGTACTGAAGTGAAGAAGTTGAACCAATGGTCCGGCCGGATGTTGTTATTCGGCGGGATAATCCTGGGCATCGTGGCCTCCTTTATATGGATGGCCCACAGCACCCTGCTTGGGGCATCTCCGTTCTTCGCCGCGGGGGGCCGCTTACACGTTCTTCCTGTACCGCGTGGTCCAGCGATCCGGCCGTGCTTTCTTCGTGATGCACTGCGCGTTGTTCATGATTTCGATTCCTTTGCCTCAGGCTCAGGATGCTCTGGGGGATCCCCCCCGTTGGTGGCTCAGGATTCTTGGGTTTTTGGGCTGGCATAATCGCCAGCGGATACCCCCCCTGGTCGGGCAAGCGTTCAGGACCCGACGCAAGACAAATACGTGACGACAACAATGGGGGAAGTTCAGGCTACACCGGCGGCCGGGACATCGCGCTGATCAATGCTGCCTGCATTGTCTTCGTCTTGGGATGCGGCCTGGCACACCTCGCTTTCGAAACGCCGACGGCGCCGGTCGCCGCCGTTCTGGTGGGCTCCTTAGTCTGTGGCTGGGCCTTCTTCCGCTTCCCACCATCATTTCTGACCAGGAACGTGCTGCTCCTGGTCATACCTGCCGCCGAATTCTGCCTCTTGGCTTTCCTGACCACCATCAATGGTCAATCAGCTCTCCTGTACGTGTGGGCTTACGGCACCATGGCCGGGGGGTTCTCCTGGGCGGACGCTATTGGAGCGGCCCGCGACTAGGCCAACCGCGCCCGCCCTTCAACGGTCAGGCTGAACCGAAACGAAAACGACGAACCGTACGGCGCTCACAGGACAGGCTGAAGCAGGAGCATACGCAGAACGAGGTAACCGCTGAGCACCGCTGACCGGGTGTTAGGCGTCCGCCGGTTCAGCAGGGTCAAAGTCGTAGGCGGCAAGGCCATCAATGCTCGTGCGGTTCTTGGTGATCCGGTAGTCGGCGCTGCCGTCAGTGCCTTGCGTTCAAAGTACGGATCTAACAAATCGCGGTGACCTTCAAAGCTCATCAAGGGAACACCCCCCCACCCGCATGAATCCGAAACACGGTGGACGTCAACAACAATGACGGCCCTCGCACCGGGTTTGTTATCGAAGCGCTGGGCAAGATTTTTGAAGTCAGGGTCATAGCGGGTGACGACGCGCCCTGTCCCGTGGAGTCGGACGATGTTCGGGCGCCCGTCAAAGGCGCAAAACATGACGGTAATCCGGCCGTTCTCCCGCAAATGGGCTATCGTCTCGCTCCCGCTGCCAGTGACATCAAGCCAAGCAAACGTATGCGAATCAAGGACAGCGAACGTGCCCGGAAGCCGCGGGGAGATACATTGACGTGCCCGTCGCTGGACAGCGGAGCGGTCGCAACGAAGAAGACCACCTGTTGTTCAATAAACTTGCTCAATCGCTCATCGATTGCCCCCCCGTAGACCTTGCCCATGGGGAACACGCTGCCATGGGCAAGAGCGTGGTCCAAACCCGTCTCAGTGCGCGGAATTGATGGCGCGACGCCATGGTGCTGGAGCGCCGCCCTGCCCTCACCAGCTGAGGCCGGGCAGGCCGAAATCACCGCCCCCCCACCGACGCCTCTTCCTCCTCGCGCGGAGCGACCGGCGCCGACGAAGACTCACGTGCCAGCTTCCCCGGCCACCAGATCTTGCTGCCGATGTCGTAGGCAAGCGCAGGAACCAGCAGGGAGCGAACCAGCACCGTATCCAGCAGCACACCGAACGCCACAATAAACGCGAGCTGGACCAGGAACATGATGGGGGGGATGACACCAAGGGCCGCGAACGTAGCGGCCAGGACCACGCCGGCAGAGGTAATGACACCGCCGGTAACAGCCAATCCCCCGCAGGATTCCCGGACGTGTCCCATGCTTCAACGACTCTTCACGGACACGACTCATCAGGAAGATGTTGTAATCCACGCCAAGGGCTACCAGGAACACGAAGCCGAAAAGCGGCACGGTAGCGTCGGCGCCGGAAAATCCGAAGACTCCATTGAAGACCCACGCTGAAACACCCATCGCGGCACCGTACGAAAGCACCACGGAGAGCACCAGCAGCACCGGCGCCACCACGGATCGCAGCAGCAGCATCAAGATGAAGAGGATGACCACCAACACAATGGGAATGATGACCACCAGGTCGCGTTGCGCAGTGGTGTTGGTATCCAGCGCGGTGGCCGTGACTCCACCTACCAAAGCATCGGCGTCGGCATCCTTAACAGCCACCCGCAGCGACTTCACCGCTTCTTCTGCTTCAATCGAATCTGCAGCCGAGTTCAACGTGGCGTTGATCAGAACCCTGCCATCGCGGACAGCCGGGTCAGCAGGAGTCCCGGGGGCGCCCGTGATCGGGACATTACCGTCGGCCAGCAGATAGGCGTCGCCCACGCCGTCGGCTGCCTTGACCTTCTCCAGCACCTGCTGCGCGGCACCTTCGGAAGCGACCACGACGGCGGGGGGCTGCCGCTGCCGGCGTCGAAGTGGCGCGCCAGCGCTTCCTGGCCGTCGACGGCGTCGGAAGCAGAGAGAATGACGTCCGTTTGCGGAACGCCGTTAGCTTTCAATTGCATCAAGCCGGTCGAAGCGGCAAGCAGCAGCAGGACCGAAGCCACCCACACGACGCGCGGCCGCTTCGAGACCAGTCGACCCGTGGCGCGCCACAGACCCTTTTGCCCCTCAAGTCCGGTGACAATCTCAGGTTCGCGTTCGTCGTCGGGCAGCAGCTTGGGCCGGAAGGGCCAGAAGGCGGCCCGCCCAAGCAAAGCCATCAACGCGGGCAGAAGTGTGAGCGCGGCGAACAGGGAGCAGAGGATACCGGCAGCCGCCACAGGACCCAGGGCCTTGTTGGAGTTCAGGTCCGAGAAGAGCAGGCAGAGTAGGGCGATGATCACGGTGGCACCAGAGGCAAGAATTGGTTCGAACGATGCCTTCCAAGCCGTGATGACCGCCTGCGTGCGGTTAGTGGTGTGGGTCAGGGCTTCACGGAACCTCGCAACATACAGCAGCGCGTAGTCGGTGGCCGCACCAATCACAAGAATTGAAAGGATGCCTTGGCTCTGGCCGTTCAGTTGGATCCAGCCGAGCTTGGCCATGCCGAACACCAGCAGAATCGCGGCACACAAGGCGAAGACCGAGGTGAACAGCACCGCCAGCGGCAGCACCACGGAGCGGTAAACCAGCAGCAGGATCACGAACACGGCACCAAGGCAACCAACAGCAGAATGCCGTCGATCCCGCCGAACGCGTTGACGAGGTCGGCGGTCAGGCCGGCGGGCCCAGTGACGAACGCCTGCATTCCGTCCGGCGCGCCGGGCTGCACGACGTCGCGCAGCTCCTGGACTTTCTCCCGAAGCTCATCGGAAGACGCCATGGGAACAATGAACTGGACGGCTTTGCCGTCTTCAGACGGAATAGGCCCGACGACGGCGCTCCCCAGCTTGAGCGCCTCAATGTCGGCTTTCAGTTGGGCTGCTTCGCCCAGCTGAGCCGGGGGTGAAGGCGGTGTCGTTCTCCACGATGACCACGGCCGGAATCTCTTCGGAGTCCCGGAACTTGGCCTGCCAGTCGCCAGCTTCCGTGGCCTCGGCACCGGCGGGAAGGAATGACGCCTGGTCGTTTGAGGAGACCTCCTCCAGTCGCCCAAAGGTGGGGGCCGCCAATGCCTGCGATGCCGAGCCACGTAATGACCAGCACCACGGGCACCAGCCAGCGCAGCCAGAACGGTACTTTCTGCGAGTTCATGAGTCCTTCTTCTCCGGGGATGCTTCAGGGGGCTTTATTCCATCATAGATTATCTCTATGATGGAACTATTCCAAGAGCGCGGGGGGGAAGCGAATGCCGGAATCCCCCTACAGCTGGGAGTAATATCCGGAAGGCAGTAAATACGAGACGACGCTGGCAGGAGGGCGGACATGTCGGACTCAACAGTCCCTCGCCCTGAGGCGAGCCGCCCGGAAACGGGCCAGGATACGAACCGCCCCGAGACCGCAGCTCCCCCCCAGGAACTTGTGCGGCTCCTCCAGGACTTCACCCTCGAAGCCAACCACTACGTGGACGCCGCAGGTGGGCGGAACGACATGCACCGCACGGACTTGAACGCACTCGCCGTCATCATGCGCCACACGGCGGCGGGCAAAGTGGTCACGCCTGGTGTTCTCCGCGCCGAACTCCGGCTCAGCTCCCCCCCGCCACCACTGCGTTGGTTGATCGCCTGCATGCATCGGGGCACGTAGTACGCGAACGTCTTGGCACCGACCGGCGGCAAGTCCAGTTGCAGATGACGCCCAAAGCTTACCGGGATGGCAGCGCCATGTTCATGCCGCTGGCTATCCGCATGGGCAAGGCCATGGCCGCTTACAGCCCCCCCGAGGAACTGGAGCTTGTCACCCGGTTCATGACGGACATGGTGGAAGCCACTTTGGCAGCGCGCGAGGAAGCCACCCAACCCGAACCCAACTGAGTCGCATTTGTGCGCGTTTTGACCGCCCAAAACGCGCACAA
>BBFS01000144.1 GCA_001313365.1 Paenarthrobacter nitroguajacolicus JCM 14115 | reverse complement strand
AGTGCGACGGACGCGAGGATCTTGCCGGAGGTGGTCTTGAGGCTGATGGCCATCTGAGTATGGTCCTTTCGGGAGGCCACCGTGGTCCGGCCGGCCGTTCGTTTTCCAGCCTCTCTGGCTGACAAGAACTACTGTGCAGGGCCCGGATCAAGAACAAATCCTGCTCTTCCTCAGGAAATCATCAAGACTTTCAGCAGCCACACAGACCTCATGTGCAACACTTCTTCATGCACGCGAACGGCTGATGGGAGGGCAAGACGAATGCCAATGTGGTTACAGGCCTTGATGTGGGGGGGAACTCTGGCCGGCGGTGCGCTGGTCCTCGGGGGGGCGGGTATCGCATGGGTATGGAAAGTTCCGCCCAAAATCGTGTCCACAGTGATGGCCTTCGGCGCCGGGGGGGTATTGATCTCTGCGTTGGCTTTCGAACTGGTGGACGAAGCCGTGGAAGGCGGCGGGCTGCTCCCCCACGGTCCTGGGCTTTCTCCTGGGCGCACTGATCTTTGTGGGCTCCAATGCCCTGCTTGCCCGCGCCGGGGGGGCCAAGCATCGCAAGCGCTCCGGCGGAGCTCAGCCCTCAGAAAAGGACTCCCCCCCAGGAAGCGGCACTGCCATCGCAGTAGGTGCACTCATTGACGGCATTCCGGAATCAGTGGTTCTGGGTGTCGGCCTCCTCGCCGGAGGGGGGCAGTTAGTCCGGCCATGCTCGCCGCCGTCTTCATTTCGAATGTTCCGGAGGGCCTGTCCAGCACAGCAGGAATGAAGAAGGCCGGACGCAGCCCCGCATACGTCTTTGGCACGTGGGCCGGCATCGCGGTGTTCAGCGGGCTTGCCGCACTCCTGGGGGGGTACACCACTCTGGAAAACGCTCCGGAGACCGTCATCGCGTTCATCACCGCCATCGCTGCAGGCGGAATCCTGGCCATGCTTGCCGACACCATGATTCCCGAGGCCTTTGAGGAGCACCACAACCTGACCGGACTGACGGCCGCCGTCGGATTCCTGAGCGCCTTTACAATTCACCACGTCGGCGGCTGAGCTGTCCGAAAGGGGCAGCCGGACGAGCGAACTGTCGCGGGCCAAGTCCCGCGCAAACTACAGCAGCAGCCCAATCACGGGTAAGGCAATCGCCGTCGAGACGGCCATGGCCGCTGTATTGCCGATGACCGGATGGAAGCCGGCCGCAACCGCGCGGAAATTGCCCTGGCCAGAGGCGGTGCGAGGACCGCACCCACCACGGCGCCGCCCACCATTCCCGTCCAGGAGCCGCCATACGCGAGGACTGCCGCAGGAGCCACTGACACCACGGACGCGTAGGTGGCCGCCCACCCGCCGTCGCGGTACCAGCCCCCCCGCCACAGCGTGACGCCGATGGCCGAGGTCAACGCTTGGGCAAACAGTATGTGAGGGAGCAGGCCCGTCCCGTACGACGGCAGCGCCGGGTTCAGGACAAATGCCGCCGCCACAGCCAGGATCAAACAGGCGGCGGCGAGCTCGTTGGCGAAAAAATGCGTTTCAGTGAAGTCCTTGAGCACCCTGCGCGCAGCCCAGGCGGCGTCGCCAGCCAAGTTTCGGTTGAAGCTCGACGGCGGCAACTCCGGTTGCGTAGCCGGTCGCGGCTCCCGCAGGACGAGCCACGGCATCCGCCGGGCGGCCAGGAACGAGATGACCGAACCCACCGACATTGCGAGGACACCCCCCCCAACCACGGGTGGCAGGCCGAGCGGTTCTGAGACGGTAACTATGAACAACAACGCCAAGGGTGTGGTGGTGGCCGCTCCAAGGACCGCGCCGGTGATGCAGGTCCGCCAACCCGCTCCGTACATCAGGACCAGGGCGGGCGCGACGCAAACGAAAGGCACGAACGTTGGCTGCCATCCGTCGTCGAGCATCCAGCCGAACACGAGGTTGGACAGAATCAAGCTCATGGACGCGGATACCAGGACCCAAGGCCAAAGGCCCGTCCCATAGCCAAGCGAGCCCGCCCATTTCGCACCTCGTCGGCCAACCCACCACGCGACCGCGGCGCCCCCGAGTAGTCCGAGCGCTGCGAGATCGGACTTGTAGAACAGTGGCTCTGTCATGTCGCCCAGGAACCAGCGCACGGCGCCCAACGGGGTGTCAACGGCGTCTTGCGGCCATCCCGCGTAGCCAGGACCAGTCCGCGGCGAATGCTGCGCCAGCGTGTGGAGGAGAAGCGCGAATACACCGACGACGGCCACCATTCCGAAGGCTCCCAAGGCGGTGCCGGCGGCGCTGTGTTCGACGCTGGGTTCGGGCGAAGGTTTGGGCGAACTTCCCGTCTGCGGGATGGCGTGGTCAGCTGCAAAAGAGTGCGTCATTGGTGGCCCTATGCGTGCGGAGTGGCGTGGCTTTGAGCAGCGTAACCGACCCTTGGATGTCGTCTGCAGTCGTCCAGCTACGGGAGAATTGTGACCGACGGGCTGGTGCACGCCGGGTTCTGACCAGTGACCGCATTGCGGGCCACCCGTCGTCGAGCCCTAAAGTACGCGCTCACCCGTACCGGGTGAATCCTCGATGCACCGCCCCCCCTACACTGAAGGAGTGGACGACCAAGGTGGTACCCGCCCGGACCTCTTGAGCCTGAAGCCGACCGCGGCCCCCCCGGCTGCCCTTGGCTCTTCTGGCTCGATCCCGACTCGTGGCCAAGCTTGATTGCACGGCCGAAACCGTCCTCATCTGTGCCCCTGCCGGGTATGGAAAAACAGTGCTGTTGAGCCAGTGGCTCGAAGGTCAGATGCACAACGTGGCGTGGCTCAGCCCCCACCCAACACAACCGGGATGCGCTTTGGCCCGCGATATTGCAGGCGCTGAGGCGCTGCCCGGCCATCCCGCCCGGTGCACTCAGGCAATTTTCCGGGGGACGAGGAGAACGCCGGCGACGTCCTGGGAAATCTGGCCCAGGAGCTCACTGCAATCGACGCAACCGTTCGCCTGGTCATCGACGGAGTGGACACCTTCGCCCCCCAGACGAACGCGATTACTGGCTGCCCGCACTTCTCAACCAAACAGGCCTCCCCCCCTCCATTTGGCGTTGGCTTACAGGGACAACTCTGCGGTTGATCCCGGACCCTACCGTCTGGGCGGACGCATCGTGGAGCTTCGCTCGAAAGATCTCGCCTTCACCCTGGAAGAAATCAATGTGCTGGCGGCAAAGACAACCACCCTGATGGGGGGGAAGCATCAACTGCGCGAGCTGTTCAGGCAGACCGCAGGCTGGCCTGCCTGTGTAGCGCTCGCTCTGCGTTCCCTGCGCGAAGCCGCCGATCCCGATGCCCCCCCTTTGGGAGACATCGCTGCCAACAACCGGCAGCTCGCCGATTACCTGGACCAGCAGATCGTCCGCACGCTTTCCGATGAGGAACGGCTTGTACTGTCCAGTACCAGCGTGTGCCGCGAACTGGTCGCAGCGCAGGCCAACGCCCTTGCCGGCCATCGGAGTGCCGGAAGCATCCTCACTGGATTGGCCGACGACCGGGAACTTGCGGAGTCGGCAGGCAGCGGACGGAAGGTCTTCCTGGTCCGTCCCATGATCCGGGCGTTCTTCAGGGCAAAGCTTGTGCGAATGGAGCCCGACGAACTGCTCAGCTACAACCGGATAGCTGCGCTGTGGCATGAGCGTGCCGGCGAACCCGAAGCGGCGCTCAGTCACGCCATCGACTCCACGGACAACGGCTTGATCGGCGAAATTCTTGAACGGCACGGCGCAACGCTCCTGGGGTCCGGCGAATTCCTCCAGGTCCGCCGCGCCTGGCGGTCCTACCCGACACCGTTTTCGCCGCAAGTCCCAAGCTCTGCGTGGTTGCCGCACTGGCCCATGTGGAAAGCCGTCAGCCCACTACCGCCACCCGCTACATGGTGGCAGCCCACCGAAACCGGGATGACGAATCACCTCCCGATCTCCGCGAACTGCAGGCGTTGGCAAAAGCACGCCTTTCCTGGTTCAGCGACGCCTGGGCGGACCAGGCCCCCCCGCAGGCCACCGTGGACTACGCTGCCCTACGTTTCTCGCGGCGAAGCGATGTCCGCATCGAGGCGAGGATGGTTAAAGTCACTGCCGCACTGGTCGAGGGAAAATACCGAACTGCAGAGAATGAGGCTGCCGAGGCCCTGATCGACGCCACTGAGACCGGCAACGCTACCTCACAGGCAAGGTCTACCTCAAGCTCGCTGCCACCCACTCCATGCAAGGCCAGCTACGCCGTGCCAGTGACTTCCTGCGACTCGCCGAGGACAAGCTTCCGGCTCAAGCATGGACAGCGGGAACCGGAAGATCGGTCGGAGCCCTCATGCATGCGTCGGCAGCGCTCCTTCGCGCTGAACCCGCCAAAGCCTTGCAGTTCGCCGCAACCGGCATCTCCGAGCTCGGACAACTCGGCTCGTCCGCCAAGGGAGCCGGGGGGGCTGCCATGCGAGTCACCTTGGAAATAATCACCGCGTGCGCTCACATGGATTCCGGGGGGGACAGGCGCAACGCCCTCGAGGACATGCGGCAAGCCAGGCTGCGCATCAGCAGGGATCACCTCTTTGCGCAGCCACTGGCTGCTTGCATAGCCGTCATTGAGCACACAGCCGCGCTGGCACTGGGTCACGCCGACCATGCTCGGGAGGTCTTGGAATGGGCTGGCGAACGGATCCCGGGAACAGGTGAGCTTTGTCTTTTGCGAGCCCAGGGACCAGCGGGGATCAGCCGCTTCGATGCGGCCACGGACCGCCTCCGGCCGCTGCATACGGGTGCGGTGAAGCCAGTTCTGGAATGGACCCGGCTCCACGTGAACGTCTTGGAATGTTCCATGGCCCTCCGGACGGGACGGCGGACGCTAGCCGGCAAACTCTTGGATGAAGCCCTGCATGTAGCCGACGAACTGGACGTCCTCCGACCGTTGGCAATCGCTCCCCAGGATGTCACCGACCTCTTGGTGGAAAGAGCGGGTACCTTCGGCCCCCAAGAGGCAATTGCCCAGCGCCTGCTTGCTATGCACCCACCGGCTGAGGCTCGGCGAGCGCAGTCCTTGACTCCCCGGAACGTGAGGTCCTCACGCTTCTGCCGTCCCACCTGTCGCAGGAACAGATGGCAGCGGAACTCCACCTTTCCGTGAACACGGTGAAGACCCACATTCGCCTTATTTATTCGAAGCTGGGAGCCGGTTCACGGCATGACGCTGTTGCAGCAGCGTACAAGACCGGATATTTGCCCTGGCCGTGACCTCGGATGACGCCCATCACTCACTCTAAGGGGGGGGCGCCCCCAAGGGTGCCACGGGATTGGGCGCCCGCCTGTTCATCGACCAGGCACTCGGCTACTCGGCCGGATTACCCACTAGAACGCAGCGAAGAGGCCCCCCGACCCTGCAGAAACTGCAGCAGCGTCGGGGCCTCTTGGTCTTCAGGCAGTTATGCCTTCTTGCGCGTGACCAGTCCCCCCCAGATAATGAGGACCAGCAGTGCGCCGCCGATCGCGAGCAGCCAGGTGGACAGCGACCAGAACTCGTTGATGCCCACCTTGAAGAGCGCGCTGCCGATCCAACCACCCAGAACGGCGCCCACGACGCCGAGGAGGATCGTGGTGATCCAGCCGCCACCCTGCTTACCGGGCATGATGGCCTTTGCAATGGCGCCGGCAATCAAACCCAAAATAATCCAACCGATGATTCCCATTTTTCATTCTCTCTTTCATAAGGAGGCCCCCCCAGTTCGGCATAAGGACGCATGCCGCTATCTGCCTGATTGTTGGCTACCAGCTGAGCCGTCGGAGCATGCCGACGGCTTGGCTGGCAGACGGCCTGCCGGCAGGGTCGGGGGTCTGTCATGGCATGAAGCACCATGGACCAGCGCCGCCGCACCGTGCCGGGAATTCGGGGTTCCCCCCCAGAGTCCTTGCCACCATGGACTCGAGGGGGAGGGCCTGGGAACGCTTTGGTTCCGGTCAGGCATTCGAGTGCAACCAGGCCCAGCGAGTAGATGTCGCTGGCGGTTGTGGACGTTCCGCCGCATACCTCTTCGGGGGCTGAGGTAATGCGGTGTGCCCGAGGAAGAGTTGGGCGCCGCGTGGCGTCCGTTGAGGGCAATTCCGAAGTCCGCCAGTTTCGCGATTCCAAGACCGCGCGGGTCGGACGCGAAGTCCACCAGGATGTTGCCGGGCTTGATGTCGTTGTGGACGATTCCCCCTGCGATGGACATGGGCCAAGCGCGGGCAATATCGGTCATCCAGGCCGCCGTTTGCTCCGGGGGAGGCGGGATTATCCTGCAGGAACCCACGCAGGTCCTTGCCGCCTACCAGCTCCATCACGACGAAGCTGCGGCTTATCTGGCTGCCGGCGCCTGGCGTGTCCCCCCCCGAGTCGAGGACCCTGACGATATTCCTGTGCCGCAACCGTCCATGGATTTCCAGCTCCCGCCGAAAGGGGGCGTTGTCCGTGGAGTCCGTTGACCTGAAAATTTTCACCGCTACCGTTTTGCCTGAGAGCAGGTCCCGGGCCTCGTTGACATACGCTTCCGAACCTCCACCCAGCTGGGCGCCGAGTCGGTAGCGTTCTCCAAGAACCACCTCGGGGGGGTGCACCTCGTTGGCAGCTACTGCGTGGTGGTCAGCTATTGCCCCCCCACGATCAGTTCCGCCGCCCTGCCGATCAATTCCAGCGGCCCCCCCGCGATCAGCGCGGACAGCCGCCCGTTCAAGGAGCGTCACTGAAGGAGGGATTCGATTTCGGTGGCAGGCACTCCGGTCACGTCGGCCAGAGCGCGAGGATCGACACCGCCGTCGACCGCCTTTTTGAACGCCAGCTCGAGGGTGTTCTGGGCAACGGCGAGCTCATGCTGCAGGCTCTGCCGGCGGAGGGCCGCGATCCAGACACCGCTGACGGGGTCCAGTGCGTCAATATCCATCCGAAAGCCGCAACCGCAGGCCCACTCCGGCCAGATCGGCTCTACAGAAACCCACTGCATGGAGTCGTAGGATGGCCCGGCGGAGATAGCC
Source organism: Paenarthrobacter nitroguajacolicus JCM 14115 (assembly GCA_001313365.1). The sequence goes on along the minus strand of BBFS01000144.1, from coordinate 781 downwards.
ATATGGGAACCGCAGTGCACGGTCCCTGCGGGATAGCCTGTTCCGTGACAATGTCCACGGTATTTTCAGCCACTGGTGTGGAGCTTGGTTCACGCAGCGCGACTGTCATCGTTCTCTCCCACACATTCCCTAGTAAGTAGCTTGGCTATCTAGTTATATGTGTACTTACTACTTAAGTCCAGTCGGGATCAGGTGGCAACGGCGTCAATCGCTTCTCGCATACGCCTAAGAAAGTCCACCACCACAGCAGACTCCTGCGCACCAAGGGTGTCCGCCACCTCCATCATTCGGGCATGCATATCGCCCAAAGTGCTGCGGACCTCCTGGTCCGATCCTGGAGTTGGTCGGAGAATAAGCGCTCGTCGATCGGTAGGATGCGGCTCCCGGGTGACATAGCCCGACCTGACCAACCGGTCCACCAGCGAGGTCATGGAAGCGGAAGTAATCCCCCCCAAGCGGACAGTCAATTCCTTGGGCCCCACATCCCGGCCTGCGCGCTCGGCTCCAGCAAATAGCGGAGCGCCATGAGGTCCGTTTCGCCCATCCCCCATGGAAGCCTGGGTTCGGCGCCGCATGTCGGCTTCGGCCGATCGGTAGTCCTGAGTGCATTCAGCACGTCCACGGCACCCATCTGCTTGCGGCTCTCCAGTCCGTACCAATAGCCCTGACGTTCACTTTTGTCGCTCATCACCAGTCCTTTGGTAGACGTGTATCTCGCTTGTCTAACCAGTTGATCCTAGGTGATATGCAGTGGTGATGCGGACCCGGCCCTCGGCGTAGA
>BBFS01000143.1 GCA_001313365.1 Paenarthrobacter nitroguajacolicus JCM 14115 | reverse complement strand
CGCGGCTGCGGGGGGGAAGCGGACGACGATGCGCGCCTGCTCAGGGTTGGGCTTTGAGTCACGAGATCAGTCCGTCAGTCGGGAAGGCCTGGATCAGACGCATGGGTCTGATCAGGCGTTCTGCTTGATGAGGTCTTCGGCTTCCTTGAACCAGGCATCGGCTGCGCCGTCCAGGGTCAGCTTGCCGTAGTTCAGTTCGGAACTGACACGCTTGAAGGAGGCTTCAAGCGTGCCGAAACCGACGATGGGGGGGGCTCGGGGGGGCGTCCTTGAGGTACTTCTCGATGGACTTCTCGTAGTCCACCACCAGCTTGTCCGTGCCTTCGAAGGTGGTGCCGTCGCGCTGCGTCTTCGACGCCGGAACACCGCGGGAGGTCTTGAAGATCTGGCCAACCTCGGGATCGTTGACCATGAAGTCGATGAAACGGGCAGCAGCATCCTTGTACTTGGTCTTGGCGCTGGCAACCATGAGCATGGAGGGCTTGAGGAACAGGCCCAGGTTGTCCGGATCATCAGACGGGACCGGCACCAGCTTGAGTTCCTTGGCACCGCTGTCGCCCAGGTAGCCGGCCATGAAGTTGTCCCACGTGACTTCGCTGGCAGTGACGTTGGAACCCATGGCGGACTTGGGGGCGAGCTGGGTGACCCGCTCTTCAGGAACGAGTGCGGGGGGTGCCGCGAAGCTCGGCGGTAGTGTTCCACCACTTCTTGAGGTCGTCCTTGGTGAAGCCCAGCTTGCCATCATCGGTGAACGCTTGGATGTTGTTCTGGCGCAGCCAGATGTTGAACATCCACCACACCCCGGTGTAGTCAGTGCCGCCGTAGAACGCTCCGTTGCCTTCTGTCCTACCTCGAGCATGAATGCGTTGAACTCTTTGTAGGTCCACTGTCCATCCGGCTCGGCGATGCCCAGGCTCTGGAGCTTGGCGGGATCGTAGTAAACCGCGAAGGCGTTCGTGCTGGTGGGGGGGATGCCGTAGGTCTTGCCCCCGGATCTGCCCCCGAGGGGAGAAGGGACTTATCGAAGGCTTCCGTGTTGATTTTCACGGTGCCCAGGTCAAGAAGTTGGTTCCGCTGGCCGTAGTCGCGCAGGTAGGAAAGGTCCCACTGCATGACGTCCGGCAGGCCGCCGCCGGCAGCTTCGGTAGCGCGCTTTTGCCAATATCCGGCGAAGTCTGTGAAGTTTCCGTTCACCTTGATATCCGGGTTCTTGGACTCGAACAGGGCAATCGCCTTGCGGGTACGCTCCGCCCGGTCGTCGTTGCCCCCCCACCAGGTGTAGTTGATGGTGACGGGGTTCTCCGCGGAGCCCGTCTGTCCCGCGGATGAGGACGGGCCACAAGCAGAGAGGAACGCGGCAGATGCAGTGCCGAGAGCCACCGTGGTGAGGAATTTCCTTCTATCGATCATGAGAGCCTCCTTGCTCAGTTGGTGCAAGCATCCAAGTTCTCTACAACGTGGCAGTGATCTCGCTTACACTCGTTCTGAATCGATACAATATCCCTAATCCCGAAAGTGGGCAAGCGTTTTCCAAAGATCGCATTTTCACCGATACGCTGCACTCATACCTTCAGTAGCATCAGTACCAGCACTGCCAACCTGACGAAGGAGTCTCCTTGACCTCCCCCCCCGAAATCCCCCCCGCAGTCCGTCCGTCTGGAACAGTCTCGACGGCCTCGCTTACGGCGGCGACTACAACCCGGAGCAGTGGCCGGAAGACATCCGGCTCGAGGACATCGAGCTCATGAAAGAGGCCGGCGTCAACTTTCTCAGCGTCGGCATTTTCTCGTGGGGGGGCCTCCTGGAGCCCACTGAAGGACACTACGATTTCGCCTGGTTGGACGATGTCATGGACAACCTTCACGGGGGGGCCGGCATCAAGGTGGCCCTGGCAACAGCCACTGCTTCTCCCCCCTGCTTGGCTGGCCCGCAAATACCCTGAGATTCTCCCCATCACCGCGGAAGGAATCAGGCTGGAGCGGGGGGGCTCACGACGCCACTACACGCCGTCGTCGGCTGTGTACCGCAGGTACGCCACCGCCATGACCCGCGTGCTCGCCGAACGATACAAAAATCACCCGGCCCTGGCGCTCTGGCACGTGGACAACGAACTTGGCTGCCACGTGGGCGAATTCCATGGCGAAGAAGATGCGGCCGCTTTCCGGTCGTGGCTGGAACGACGATACGGCTCCATCGAGGCCCTCAACGAGGCCTGGGGTACGGCGTTTTGGTCGCAGCACTACGCTTCCTTCGAGGAAATCATCCCACCGGGGGGGGCCGCGCCCACCACCCTCAATCCCGGGCAGCAGCTGGACTTCGCACGCTTCAACTCCTGGGCCTTCATCGACTACTACCGCGAGCTGCTGGCCGTCATCCGCGAGGTCACCCCCAACATCCCGGCAACCACCAACTTCATGGTCTCCAGCGCCACCAAAGCCCTGGACTACTTCGATTGGTCCAAGGATATGGACGTGATCGCCAACGACCACTACCTCGTGGCTGCGGACCCGGAGCGCGAAATAGAGCTCGCTTTCAGCGCCGACCTCACCCGCGGGGGGGTGGCGGGCGGCGAGCCGTGGATCCTCATGGAACATTCGACGTCGGCGGTGAACTGGCAGCCGCACAACCAGCCCAAGATGCCCGGCGAAATGCTCCGCAACTCCCTCACGCATGTAGCCCGCGGCGCCGACGCGTCATGTTCTTCCAGTGGCGGCAAAGCAAGGCCGGCTCGGAGAAGTTCCACTCGGCCATGGTGCCCCACGGCGGCCGTGACACGCAGGTGTGGCGGAACGTGGTGGATCTCGGCGATGCGTTGTCCAAACTGGAACCAGTCAAGGGCTCCCGCGTGGAATCCCGGGTTGCGATCGTGTTCGATTACGAAGCATGGTGGGCCTCGGAGTTGGATTCGCACCCGAACAACTCGCTGAAATACCTCGATGCCATGCGCGCCTTCCACCGCTCCTTGTACCTGCGCGGGATCACTGCGGACTTCGTGCACCCGTCGTCGGATCTGTCCGGCTATGACTTCATTTTGGTGTGCACCTTGTACTCCGTGACGGACACCGCGGCTACCTCGATTGCTGCCGCGGTTGAGGCCGGTGCCACGGTGCTCATCAGCTACTTCAGTGGCATCGTGGACGAGCGGGACCACGTGCGGCTTGGCGGCTACCCGGGCGCCTTCCGCGAACTATTGGGGGGTACGGAGCGAGGAATTCCACCCGCTCTTCCCCCCCGGCACGTCGGTCACGTTGAGCGACGGAACAGTATTTGAACCCGGAACAGCCGGAACCGTGTGGAGCGAGCACGTACACGCCTCCCCCCCGGGCACGGAGGTTCTGGCAACTTTCACCGACTACCCGCTCCACGGCGTCCCGGCCCTGACCCGGCGAACCGTCGGATCAGGTTCGGCCTGGTACCTCGCCACGCTTCCCGACGCCGATGGCCTCGACTCGCTGACCGCCCGGCTCGTGGAGGAAGCAGGGGTGACGGCCGCGACCGAGGTGTCTTCCGGCGTCGAACTTGTCCGGCGGCGCGCCGCTGACGGCCACAGCTTCCTGTTCGCCATCAACCACGGCCAGGAAGACGTTACCGTGAAGGCCGACGGCGGCGAACTGCTCAGCGGCGCACGCTTCACTGGCGTTGTCCCCGCCGGAGCCGTGGCCGTCATCGCGGAAGACTGACCCAAGTAAGTAGCAGATGATGCCGTTATGACGCGTCATAACGGCATCATCTGCTACCTAGTTGGGCGGGCACGCGAAACGGTGGGCCCACGAAAAACCGCGCCCCCCCGAGCGGATCACGAATGATTCGCCCGGGGCGCGGTTTCCGTCTCGAAGGGGGCTAGCTGATGGCGGACTTCATTTCGTCCACGGCCTTCTTGCCTGCTTCTTCCGGCGAGAGCCTGTTGAACATGACCTCGGAGGTGTACCGCTTGATGATTTCCTGGATGGCGCCTGCGCCTTCGGCGGGGGGGCTGCCGGAGCTCCCCGAGTTCTTCCTTGATGGCGCCGATGAAGTCGACCACCTTCACGTCTGCCTTGGCCAGCTTCGGAGCAATTGCCTCGCGGACTTCAGAGTTCGGATACACGCCGCGGTCAGCAAGGAGGATCTCGCCGGCCTTGACGTTGTTGGCCAGGAAATCGATGAACTTTGCCGTCTCTTCCGGGTGTTTGGTCCGCGAAGATGCAGACCAGAACTGCGAGGCCTTGTACCAGAGCCCGGCATCTTCGGCCTTGCCCGTCTTGGACGGGAACCGGAGGATCTGCAACTCGCCGCCAGCAGCCTTCTCGAGTGCCGGAAGCTGGTTTGACCACCAGAACGCCATGCCGTTCTTACCCGTGGCGAGTCCGCTCTGATCCAGCGGCGCAGCCTCAGCTTCAACGATTTCCGAGGCGGTGGGTACCGCCTTGTTTTCGCTCATCTGCTTCAGAAATTCCCAGTAGCCCTTGATGTCCGAGGGCTCGAAGCCAAGCTTGCCATCCGAGGTGTAAAGCGACTTGCCGTTCTGCCGCAGCCACACGCCAAGGGAGGCTTCATCCGTTCCGTAGGCAGCCGCACCGTACGTTCCCTTCGGGGGGGACTTGGCGGTGACCTCGGCCGCAACGCGTTCGAAGTCCTCCCAGGTCCATGTCTTGTCGTCAGGAAGCGGGACGCCCGCGGCCTGGAAGACTGCCGGGTTGGCGAGGATGGTGGCGGCATTGATGCCCGCGGCTATGCCGGTCAGCCCGTCCTCGCCCTTGCCTGCGTTCAACGCGGCCTCATCCAGCTTGGACGTATCGATGTCGTACTTGGAGAGGTCCAGCAGTGCGCCGCGGGTGGAGTATTCCGTGATGTACTTTTCGTCCATCTGAATGATGTCCGGAGCATCGTTGGCTGCAACCTGGGTGGCCAGCTTGTCCCAGTAGCCACTCCAATCGCCGTACTCGGGCTTGATCTTGATGTTGGGGTTTTCGGCTTCGAAGGCGGCAATTGCTTCCTGCGTCAGCTGTGCACGCTTGTCCCCGCCCCCACCATGAAAAGCGGAGCTCCACCTTGCCATCGGCACTCTTTGCTTCCGGCCCTCCGCTGCCACCGCAGGCGGTGAGGGCGAGGACTGCGGCAGCTGTGGCCGCAACGAGGGCGGAAGCACGAAGTCTGCGCTTGCCCTTCGGCGCTGACGCGCGGGTTTTTGAGGCAGTTGCGGGGGGGCGACTGCTTCACCCTTTGGATTCACCGGCACTGTTGTCTCCGATCTTCTTTGATCTCTATGCGAACTGAGAAAGCGTTTTCCCGTTGCGATTATGATACAAGTCACAATCTTGTATTACAAGACACCGACTTGTTCTAGTTGTTTTATTTGATGCCTGTGGTGGCGATGCCCTTGATGAGGAACCGCTGGCCGAAGAGGAAGACCAGGAACACGGGGAGCAGGGACACAATGGACATCGCGAAGAGCGATCCCCCCCAGCTGGTTGCCGACTGTGAGTCGACGAACGCCCGAAGAGCAACAGGAACTGTGAACATGTCCGGGTCCGTGAGGTAGATCAGGGCGCCGAAGAAGTCGTTCCAGGTCCAGATGAACGTGAAGATGGTGGTGGTGGCCAGGGCCGGAACCATCAGGGGCAGTATGACGCGGAGGAAGATCCTGGGGGTGGCCGGCACCGTCAATGCGGGCTGCCTCATCAAGGTCTTTCGGAATGCCCCCCGAATGAACTGGACCATCAGGAACACGAAGAACGCGTCCGTCGCAAGGAGTTTGGGCACAATGAGCGGCCAGAAGGTATTCACCCAGCCGATCTGCGAGAACAGGATGTACTGAGGGACGATCACCACGTGGAACGGAAGCATGATGGTCAGCAGCATGATGCCGAAGAAAATCTTCTTGCCGCTGAACTGCAGGCGGGCGAAAGCATAGGCAGCCATGGAGCAGGAGATCAGGTTGCCAAGGATCGAGCCGAGGACCACGATCGCCGAGTTGACCATGTAGTGCCGAACGGGTGCGTCAGGGCGGACCAGCCATCGGTGTAGTTGCTCATCTCCAGGCTCTCGAGCCACAGGCCGGGTTCGCGGAAGATGAGGTCGTTTTGTCGCAGGGAGGAAACTACCATCCACAGCAGCGGGTAGATCATCACTCCGCCCACGATGATCAGGATGGCGTGCTTCACCAGGCCCTTGATTCGGGCGCTGCGGCTGAAGGCCAGGCTGCCTGGAGATTCGCGGCGTCGCGGGCTCTTGCCGTCCTTCCCTGAGGAGGAATCGGAGGCGGCGGGGGGGAGGGTCTGGAGTTTAGTCATCGTAGAACACCCAATACTTTGAAGCGATGAAGTTGATGGCGGTGAAGACACCGATGATGACCAGCAGGAACCAGGCCATCGCTGAGGCGTAGCCCATATCAAACTGGCCGAAGCCCTTTTGGTACAGGTACAGGGTGAAGAACATGGTGGAGTCGGACGGGCCTCCGTTGCCGCCGGAGACGATGAACGCCTGCGTGAACGACTGGAACGATCCGATGATCTGAAGCACCAGGTTGAAGAAGATGATGGGGGCTCAGCATCGGGAGGGTGATCCGCCAGAACTGCTGCAGCGTGGTGGCACCGTCAACCTTGGCTGCTTCGTAATACATCACGGGTATCTGCCGAAGCCGGCCAGGAAAATGATCATGGGGCTGCCAAAGGTCCACACGTGCAGCAGGATGATGGAACCCAGGGCGGTATTGGGGGTCAGAGATCCAACCGGGTCCCTCAATGCCAATCATCGCCAGGACCTGGTTCACCAGGCCGGTGGTGCCGAAAATCTGCTTCCAGAGGATGGCAACTGCCACCGATCCGCCCAGCAGGGACGGCAAGTAGAAAATGGAGCGGTAGAACGGCAACCCGCGCAACCCCCTTGTCCAGGACCAGGGCAATCAGCAAGGCCACGCCCAACTGTAGCGGCACACCCACCAGTACGTACGTGAACGTGACGCGGAGCGAGTTGTGGAGGCGGGCATCACCGAACATGCGGACGAAGTTATCCAGCCCCACCCATTCCGGCGGCTGAAGGAGGTTGTAGTCCGTGAAGGACAAGTACAACGACATCAGCATGGGGCCCACGGTGATGGCGACCAGGCCAATCAGCCACGGAAGGAGGAAAATGTAGGCGGCTTTGTTGTCGCGGCCGTTCGCCTTCTTCTCTTCTTTGGACATGGGACCTTGCGCCGGGTCATCGTGGAGAGTTCGCCTATAGCGCTCATTGCTTCCCCCCCCTCGCCGGAGCGCGAACGCCTTGCGGCGTCCCCGTGCGTAGTACAGCGGCCATGTGGTCTCCTTTGGTCATCGTGGCCATCCACGGAATACAAGTGTGGTTGGTGCTTGCCGTCCAGGACGCCGCCATTGGTGTGGCGTTACCCCCTTGGAAGCACCAGGCTCAGGTCCCGGTGTTCAGCGGCTCCGTACCAAAGTAAACGTTTTCTTGACCCATGTACAGCCTTTTGCTAATTTTTGAGAAAGCGTTTTCTTGCAGAGTTGCTTGAACGTGTTTTCCACGCTGAAGAAACCCGGCGTGCGCTACCGCACACCCTTCCGCATCGATAAGGCAGGACACTATTGTTTCCCACTGACTCCGCCTGCCATGACCGCCGTTGACATGGCAGCATCCCCCCACCCGCCCCAGCGCACTGGCTGGCTACGAGGATTGGCCGGCCTACGTCGCCCGGCACCGACTCACCGCTGACTCCAAGGAAGCCGCACAGCTCGCTGACACACTCGGCGTACCCGCCGTAACACCGGACCTCAAGTACGCAGTGCAGTCCGAATCAGAGCACGACGGCGTCATCACCTCGCGCCTGCAGTGGCAGTTGGGTTTCGGGCCAAGGACGTCCGCGTGGTTCGTGCGG
>BBFS01000142.1 GCA_001313365.1 Paenarthrobacter nitroguajacolicus JCM 14115 | reverse complement strand
CCAGCAGGAAGCCCGTCCGTCCGGCGTCCTGATCGACCTCGCCCGCCGCGAAGTGCACCTCGATGGCGAATCGCTGAACCTGACGTTCAAGGAATTCGAGCTCCTCAACTACCTGGTCGAGAACGGCACCCGCACCGTGGGCCGCGACGAACTCCTTGAGGGCCTGTGGCGCAACGCCGAAGAGGTGCCCAACGAGCGCACCATCGACGTGCACATCCGCCGCCTCCGTTCCAAGCTTGCCGCCTCGCGAACACGGTCCGCACGGTCCGCGGCCAAGGCTACCGTTTCTACGAGCACCCCCGAAGTTATCGTTTGGGCAGCACCTGAATACTCGATCTAAGTAGCACTACGCCGAAAGCGCTCGTCCTGTAAGGGCGGGCGCTTTCGTGTTCGCGGGGTGATCCAGCGGCGGACGCTTCCGCTTTAGCGGGACGATCCCTTTGCGCCTGCGCTCATCCTTCGCGCGACAATGGCGCTATCGGGATATGCCGCCTTTCGGCGTTTAATTTCGAGGAAACCGTGTGCCTCCACCACCCACTTTGGCCGCCAAATACCCTGGACACGCCCGGCCGCACGGCGTGTCCAGGGTGCCCCCCCGAATTCAAAGTTGGTGACGGCGGCCCGCAGGAAGCCGCTGGGCTCTGCGGCAGATAGGGTTGGGTTATGAGTGACCATCACATCAAACGCCTGGTGATCATGCGGCATGCCAAAGCTGATTGGCCCATGGGAGTGCCTGATCATGAGCGCCCCCCCTTGGAGGAGCGTGGGCATCGGGAGGCCCCCCCGTTGGCGGGGGAAGTGGTTGCTCAAGCATGGTGTGGTGCCCGACTTCATCCTTTGTTCGTCAGCGTTGAGGACTCGTCAGACCTGCACTTGGGTGTGCGATGAGTTGGGGGACAAGGCGCCGACTCCCAAACTGGAGGATGGCTTGTACTCCGCCTCAGCCAACCGTATGTTGACGGTGATCAACCACGTACCCGATACCGTGACCACGTTGATGGTCATCTCGCATATGCCCGGCGTTCAGGATCTTGCCATGCACCTGGCTTCCCGCGATTCGGACCACGATGCTTACATGGATGCTGCTAACCGTTACCCAACGAGTGCGTTGACGGTAATGGAAACAGAAAAGTCATGGGCTGAGCTCGACGGCCAGGACGCCAGGCTGACGCACTTCAAGGTGCCGCGCCCCCCGTAAGCCAGCTGCGGCATGCACATGCAGCGGATCTCGAACACCGGCAGGCCGGCCGCTTCTTCGCCATGCCCGGTTGCGATGAGGAATTCGCCGTCGAACATGTACACCGGCAACTGCGGAGCCAGGTATTCGTTGTAGCGGCTGGGGGTAGACCCATTGACCGCGGACATCGAACGCAGGAAGCGCGTACGGATCCCGGCGGTTGTGCGCGCTCGGATAAAGCCGTCGTCGATCATGATGTAACTGACCAAGCCATAGGTGTGGTGGTGGTTCATGTCCGTGGGAAAGAGGATTGCTTCCACAGGTGGGCCCCCCCTTCAAGAGTTTCGACAGTCGCGCGCTCCGGGCGGCGCTGGTAGGTAAGGTTAGCCTAAGCTAACACCTTCCGGGCGTCGAATGTTCCCCTGTGTGACGTTGATCGCTCCTGGTCAGCTTCGCGGCAGCGGTAGCTCAGCCGCTATATCGCGCAGCAGGTTCACGGCAAGTCGAATGTTGGGACTGGCTGTCATCGTTTTGCGGTAGACAACACCAACGGACCGTTGTTGGACCGGACGGATCACCGGGATGGCCACGACTCCCTCAGGAAGGGGGGGAGGCCTTCCGAGCTCGGTACGAGTGCCACGGCCACACCTTGTTCCACCATGGCGATGTGGGTGGAGAAGTCGGGGTCGTAAATACGGATGTCGGGGGGGACCTTGCCCAGTCCAGCGAAGATCTGCAGGAGTGCTTCGTTGCAGATGGCTCCCGCCGGGGGGGTGCTGATCCACGTTTCGTCCAGAAGGTCTTCAGGCTCGACGGCGGTGCTCGCCGCCAGCGCGTGGGTGCTGTTGACGAGGACGTCGGCTTGGTCGATGCAGAGGTCCTCATGCACCAGGTTCTCCGGGATCACCAAGGGTACCGAATTCCAGTTATGTACCACCGCGAGTTCGGCCTCGCCAGAGGCGACTCTTTGCACCGCCTCCCGCGGATCCTCAGCCAGTACGGTGATGCCCAGAGTCGGGTGGGCAGCTGCGATGCGCCCGAGCATGGGCCCCCACCAAGCCCCCCCTGCAAGCCGTGGAAAACGCGACGAGCCTCAGGAGTCCGGAAGGCTTTGCAGGATCGGAGAGCAGGGTGGCTTGCAGTTCCTCGAGCTCACCCATGATCCGCCGGCCATAACCTGCAAGAGCCAAGCCACGCTCTGTAAGGAGCACACCACGGCCGCTGCGTTCCAGCACAGTGACGCCGGTCTGCTTCTCAAGTTTCTTGATTTGCTGCGAAATTGCCGAAGGCTGAAGCCCATAACGTCCGCTGCCGCCACCACTGAGCCGTGCTGCTCCACTGCGACCAAGGCCCTAAGCGCTGAGATGTCGATCATGAAGCAAATCTACGCTGTTAAATGTCGAATTCAACGCTGGTGCTTCAACCAAAAACGGGCCAGAGTGTACTTGTGAACCTTCGCCACTCTGCCTTGCCCTCATGGTTGCTGTGCTTTGGGGCATTAACTTCGTCGCCATCGATCTCGGTCTGCACACGAACGGCAGGGAAGTCCCGCCCCCCCTGCTCTTCGTCGCCATGCGCTTCTTGTTGGTGGTGTTTCCCTTCATCCTGTTCATCCGCAAACCAGACGTGGGCTGGAAGGCGATTGTCGCGTCGGGCTCTTCATGAGTGCCGGTCAATTCGGCCTCCTGTATCTGGGCATGGCGCTTGGCATGCCGGCAGCTGGCATCGCTGGTGCTGCAGGCACAAGTGCTGTTCACCATCTTGCTTGCGGCGAGATTCCTGGCGAGAGGCCGAGTAGGCGCCAATTGGCGGGTGTGGCGCTGGGCATCGCTGGCTTGGCAGTGGTGGCCTTGGGGCGAAGTGCCGTGGCTCCGGTTCTGCCGCTCATGATCGTTCTTGCCGCGGCGTTATCGTGGGCGATCGGGAATGTGGTGGCCCGGCACACGAAGGCCGCTTCCGGCTTGGGGTTGGTGGTGTGGTCCGGTGCCGTGGTGCCGCTTCCGTTGGCTGGCTTATCGCTGGCAGTGGATGGGCCTGACATAGTGTTGGCAACGCTCACGGACCTGCAGCCGGCCACCATCCTGAGTGCGATCTACACGGCCGTGTTTGCGTCCCTGATTGGATACGGCATTTGGAACCGCTTGTTATCGCTGTACCGAGTTCTGACGTCGTGCCCTTCACGCTTTTGGTTCCCGTGGTGGGGGGGATGACGGCCGCGTGGCTGGTCCTGAACGAGATTCCTACCTTGACCGAAATCGTGGGCGGATTGATCCTGCTCCTCGGAGTTGCCACCGCAGTGCTCGGCGCCGGAGGAAGATCCGTCCCGAAACACCCGTTGTGAGGCCCGCTCTGCTGCCCTAGATCGGGCGGAAGCGCGCAAAGCAGGCCCCGCAACGCGAGGGCCCCACAACGCAGGCCCCACAACGCGAAGGGTCAGCGCAGTTTGAAGATGGTCCGGTGCCAGTCTTTCCGGGTGACGCCTTCCAACTCGAACATCACGTGCTTCACCTGGGTGTACTCCTCAAAGGAGTAGCGGACATGTCCTTGCCGAACCCGGATTGCTTGAAGCCGCCGTGGGGCATCTCGGAGACGATCGGAACGTGGTCGTTGACCCACACGCAGCCGGCCTGGATCTCGCGGGTTGCCCGCAAGGCCCGCTGGAGGTTGTTCGTCCAGGCCGAGGCGGCCAGTCCGTAGACGGTGTCGTTGGCCAGGTGGATAGCTTCGTCGTCCGTTTCGAACGGGAGGACCACCAGGACCGGGCCGAACACCTCGTCCTTCACAATTTCAGAGTCCGGCGCCGCGTCAACAACCAGTGTGGGTCGGTAGAAGGCGCCATTTTCCAGGCCCTCGTCCGTAGGGGGGGCGTATCCGCCTGCCATCACCTTGCTGTAAGTACGGGCGCGGTCCACCATCCCGGCTACGTGGTCACGCTGCTTGAAGGATACGAGGGGGCCGAGATCGGCGTTGGTATCCCCCCCGGGGATGCCCAGGACGAGCCCATCAAAGCGGGCGGCCACCTTCGCTACGAACTCCGCATACACGCTGCGGTGCACGATAGCCCTGGTGGCTGCCGTGCAATCCTGGCCGGTGTTGATCATTGAACCGGCCACGGCCCCCCCATGAACGGCGGCGTCCAGATTGGCGTCGTCGAAAACCACGAAGGGTGCCTTGCCGCCCAATTCGAGGTGCACGCGCTTCGAGTTGACGGCCGCGGCTCCAAAACTGTGCGGCCAACCGCAGTGGACCCCGTGAAAGAGACCATGTCCACGTCGGGGGGGTGCCGCATGAGCGCTGCCCCCCCAACCGTGGCGCCGTCGCCCACCACCACGTTCACCACGCCGTCGGGCAGTCCGGCGTCACTGAGCGCTTGTGCGAACATCAGCGACGTCAACGGAGTGATCTCGGCAGGCTTGAGAACGATTGTGTTGCCTGCGGCAATGGCGGGAAGGATCTTCCATGCGGCCATTTGCAGGGGGGGTAGTTCCAGGGCGCGATGGATCCCACCACACCGATGGATTCCCGGCGTATGGAGGAAGTGTGTTGGGGGGGCGAATACTCGGCGGTGGCCTTGCCCTCGAGGTGCCGTGCGGCACCTGCGAAGAAATCGATGTTGTCGATGGTGCCGGGGGGGACGTCGAACTCCCGGGTCAGCCGCAGCGGTTTGCCCGTCTGGGAACTCTCAACCCGGGCGAATTCCTCCGCACGATCTTCGATGATGCGGGCGAATTTCTGCAGGATCCCGGCGCGTTCACCCGGCGCGGTGCGGGACCATGACGGGAAGGCGCTGCGGGCCGCCGCCACTGCCGACTCCAGATCCGCAAGTGAAGCGAGTCCCACCGTTTCCACTACCTCCGAGGTGGCCGGATTGATGACATCGAGCTGCTGCCAGAGGTTCCGGAGAGCAGTTTTCCGTTGATGAACTGATGCATGAGGTGCCGTGCTTTCCCTGCCGGGCGTCGCTGTCCGGGCAGTGCTGAATGGACGACGCCGGATGGTGGCGTCGTGCGGGGGAAGGTGGGTTGCGTTGTTGGTCAGGCGGCCGGTCGCGCCAGCACCCCCCCGTCAGGCCTGAGGTGGCTGCTTGCTCTCGCGTTCGGCGCTGTCCAGGATGGCCGAGAGACCGGCCTGGAACGCCTTGAGGGAGTCGAGGTTTTGCAGTGCAGCGTGGTGTTTTTCAAGGAGCGGGCGACCGGTGATACGTGTGAAAACCCGTGGGTTGAGCCAAGGATCGTGGCCCTCGGAGTCCGGGAGCCGCTGGATTTCAACCGCAATGCCGGCGCCGAGCGCAAGGGTGTAGCTTTCCAGGGCCGCGTAGTAGTGCACCACGCGGTCCTCTGCCAGCCCGGCATCGGTGAGGCATTGAAGGACGAACTCGATTGCCTTTAGTTCGCCGGGGGGCCATAGGTGTCCGTAGCGAACGACTCGCTGCCCAGGGAGGGATGCTGCATGAAGGCTTTGAGGAGTTCGTCAAGGTAGGCCTCCAGCCGGGCACGCCAGTCCTGGTCGCGTGCTGTGGCCAGCGTGCGATCAACGGACATCAGGAACAACTGGTCCAGTGCTGCCCTGACGATTGCGTCCCTGTTCCGGAAGTGGCGGTAGACGGCCGTGGCGTCCACCTCGAGTTCCTGTCCCAGTCGTCGCACGGTCAGCCGTTCCCCCCCGAGCTCCTGGCTGGAAATCCGCAGGACGGCGTCAATGATGGTGGCCGGGTCCAGGCGCGTTCGGCGGTCCGTCGACTGTGCTGGCTGCACCATCAGTTGTCCGCCTTCCATGCGTTCCCGGGTTGATTATCAACTACATGATTCATGGCGTCCTCCTTTCAAGGACCAGTCAAAGTCTTTGTCAGCATTGATGTCAACACTGTTGACTTAAGTGTGATCCGGCTCATAGTGTGTCTCGCAGAGTTGAATTTCCCCCCCACGAAAGGACTCGACCATGCACGCCGAGATTTTGTTTGAGAACGGATGGGTGTACACCGGCAATGACGCCGGCCCACTGCGCGCAAACCTTGCCATAGCCGAAGGCCGCATCATCGCCGTCGGAACACCCGACGAGCTTCACGGTTCGGTCACGCCGGAAACCCGCAAGGTGGACCTGCAAGGGCAACTGGTGGTGCCGGGCTTCCAGGATGCCCACATCCACCCCCCCATCTTCGCCGGGATCGAATTGCTTCAGTGCGACCTGACGGAGGCCACCAGCGCAGAGGAAGCCGTGGCGAGGGTTGCCCGTTACGCAGCCGACAACCCGGATGAACTGGATCCTGGGTGCTGGATGGTCCATGGATTTTTTCCCGGGCGGCACTCCAACACGGGAACTTCTGGACGCCGTGGTGCCGGACCGGCCCGTCTACCTCGTCAACAGGGACCACCACGCGCGTGGGCCAACACTGCAGCGTTTGAGGCGGCGGGAATCGGCGGGGGGGAAACACCTGATCCTGAGGGCGGCCGGCTGGAACGCGAAGAAGACGGGACGCCCGCAGGCACAGTTCATGAGGGAGCCATGGACCTGTTCAATGCGGTCAAGCCAGCGGTGCCGTATGAGTTGGCGTACCAAGCCTGCTCGCCTCCCAGCAACTGCTGCTATCGCAGGGCATCACGGCCTGGCAGGACGCCTGGGTTCCCATTCCCGAGGGGGGGGAACATGCCGATCATCTGGACGTCTACATGGACGCGGCGAAGGCGGGAGACTTGAAAGTCCGGGTCACCGCATGCCAATGGTGGGACAGGACAGCCGGACTGGCCCAGCTGGAAGCAATCACGCAACGCCGGGACAGGGTGGCCGATTCCTTCGACCACCATCAGCTCAACGCCAACACCGTGAAGGTGATGGTGGACGGAGTGGCAGAGAATTACACAGCCGCAATGCATCACGTCTACCTCGATCACCACGGCCACCACACGGACAACCGAGGCATCGAATTCTTCGAGCCCGAGGAGCTGAAGGAATTCGTCACCGCGATAGATGCTTCCGGCATGCAGGTTCACTTCCATGCTCTCGGCGACCGCGCCGTGACGGATGCTTTGGACGCGCTGGAGGCAGCGCGGGACAGCAACGGGTCGAACGACAACCGGCACCACCTGGCGCACCTTCAGGTGGTCCGCAGCGAGGATGTTCCACGGTTTGCCGGGCTGAATGCGGCGGCCAACATCCAGGCCCTCTGGGCCTGCCATGAAGAACAGATGGATACCCTCACCCTCCCGTTCCTGGAGCCGGCGCCGAGGACAGGCATTACCCCTTTGGTGAGCTTGCTTCGGCAGGAGCCCGATTGGTGGCCGGAAGCGACTGGCCTGTCTCCACCGCGGACCCGATTGCGGCCATCCACGTCGCAGTGAATCGCATAGCGCCGGGGGGAGGACCTGCCCCCCCACTCGGCCCGGAATCGCAAAAGCTCAGCCTCAAACAGATCCTGGATGCCTACACGCAGGGCTCAGCGTGGATCAACACTTGGAAACGGAAACGGGAACGCTGGAACCAGGAAAACTCGCCGACCTTGCCGTACTGGACCTCAACGTCTTCGATCTCCCTGCGCAGGAGCTGCACCGGTCGGCGGTGACGCAGACGTGGATTGGGGGCGAGTGCGTCTATGACCGCGCGCTCACCCGAGGCAGTCAAGCTCAACCCGCCTCGGTAATGCCATGAGCCGCAGCCAGCGCCGCAGCCCGCGCAAGGTGCCGTGCGTTTGAAACAGCGGACGACGCCGTCGCGCACACC
>BBFS01000141.1 GCA_001313365.1 Paenarthrobacter nitroguajacolicus JCM 14115 | reverse complement strand
GGCCAGGGCCGCGGTGACCGTGGTGGCCGTGGTGGCCGCGACGGCGGTCGTGAGGCTGAGAAGAGCCAGTTCGTAGAGCGCGTTGTCACCATCAACCGCGTTGCCAAGGTCGTCAAGGGTGGTCGTCGCTTCAGCTTCACCGCTCTCGTCGTCGTCGGTGACGGCAACGGTATGGTCGGCGTCGGCTACGGCAAGGCCAAGGAAGTTCCCGCGGCTATCGCAAAGGGCGTTGAAGAGGCCAAGAAGTCCTTCTTCCGCGTTCCCCGCGTTGGCAGCACCATCCCGCACCGTGTGCAGGGTGAGGCCGCTGCAGGTGTAGTCCTGCTGCGTCCGGCTTCCGCCGGTACCGGTGTTATCGCCGGTGGTCCGGTCCGCGCGGTATTGGAGTGCGTGGGTATCCACGACATCCTCTCCAAGTCGCTCGGTTCCTCAAACGCGATCAACATCGTTCACGCGACTGTTGCCGCTCTGAAGCAGCTCGAAGAGCCCGCTTCCGTGGCTGCCCGCCGTGGCCTGCCGCTGGACGAGGTTGCTCCTGCTGCTCTGGTGCGCGCGCTCCAGAACCAGAAGGCAGGTGTTTAGTCATGGCTAAGAACCTGACTCCCTCCGACGCCAAGTTGGAGATCACCCAGATCAAGGGCGTCATTGGCGCCAAGCAGAACCAGAAGGCCACCCTCCGGTCCCTCGGCCTGAAGCGCATCGGACACACCGTTGTCCGTAACGCTGACGCTGTGACCGTTGGAATGCTGAACACGGTTCCGCACCTCGTGAATGTAGAGGAGGCGAAGTAATGGCAGAGAACAAGACCGCCGAAGAGACTGCTGAGAAGCAGCACGCTCTGAAGGTCCACCACCTGCGCCCCGCCCCCCCGGGTGCCAAGACCGCCAAGACCCGTGTTGGTCGTGGTGAAGGCTCCAAGGGTAAGACCGCTGGTCGCGGTACCAAGGGTACGAAGGCCCGCTACCAGGTAAAGGCTGGCTTTGCCGGCGGCCAGCTGCCGCTGCACATGCGCCTGCCGAAGCTGCGCGGCTTCAAGAACCCGTTCCGGGTTGAGTTCCAGGTTGTTAACCTGGAGAAGCTCAACGAGCTGTTCCCGGAAGGTGGCGTTGTCACCGTCGAGTCCCTGGTTGAGAAGGGTGCCGTTCGCAAGAACCAGCCCGTCAAGGTGCTGGGCACCGGCGACATCACCGTCAAGGTTGACGTCACCGCCCACGCATTCTCTTCCAGCGCTGCGGAAAAGATTGCTGCAGCAGGCGGAAGCACCACTGCTCTCTAAGAGCCAGTGGGGCAAATGCCCGTTGTAAAAGGATCCCGGTATGCGGGGGGGCTTCGGCTGTATACCGGGATTTTTTGCGTGATTGTGGACTCTCGATTATTCCGACGGCGTCACAAGCGGTTAGACTCGGTTGTTGGGTTTCATTGATCCCATCCACATCCTTGTACTTTCTACTCAGGAGGACGCTTGCTAAGCGCATTCGGCCGGGCGTTTCGGACGCCTGATTTGCGACGCAAGTTGTTGTTCACGCTGGGAATCATCACAATCTTCCGCTTGGGAGCTTTTATCCCCCTCGCCTGGTGTGAACTACCAGAATGTCCAGCAATGCTTGAACACCGGTGACACCTCGCAGGGCATCTACCAGCTGGTGAACTTGTTCAGCGGCGGCGCGTTGCTGCAGGTTTCAGTGTTTGCCTTGGGCATCATGCCCTACATCACGGCGAGCATCATCGTGCAGCTGCTCCGGGTGGTCATTCCCCCCCGGTTCCAGCAGCTCTACGAAGAGGGCTCCTCCGGTCAGTCCAAGTTGACGCAGTACACCCGGTACCTCACTATCGCTCTCGGACTGCTGAACGCCACCACGTTGGTGTCGCTCGCCCGGTCCGGCCAGCTGCTGCCAGGCTGCAACCTGCCCATCATTCCTGATGAGAGCATCATGACCACCATCCTCATCATCATCACGTTGACGGCCGGCACAGGCCTCATCATGTGGATGGGCGAACTGGTCACCGAAAAGGGTGTGGGCAACGGCATGTCGCTGCTCATCTTCACCTCCATCGCTGCAAGCTTCCCCCCCGGCTCGCTGGGCTCCATCTGGGAGTCGAAGGGCCCGGGCACCTTCTTCATGGTCCTGGCCGTCGGCTTGCTGACGGTGGCCTTGGTGGTCTTCGTGGAGCAGTCTCAGCGCCGCGTTCCCGTTCAGTACGCCAAGCGTATGATCGGACGCCGCACAGTGGGTGGCACCAGCACCTACATCCCCATCAAGGTGAACATGGCCGGCGTCGTGCCTGTTATCTTCGCCTCCTCCATGCTTTACCTGCCCGGCTGATTTCACAGTTCAACCAGCCGGCGCCAGGGGGGGAGCAGATGGCCCCGTGGTTGAGTGGATCAACAACAACCTCACCCGTGGCGACCACCCCCATCTACATGGCGCTGTATTTCGCATGATTGTTTTCTTCACCTACTTCTACGTTGCCATCACCTTCAACCCTGAAGAAGTGTCGGACAACATGAAGAAGTACGGCGGGTTTATTCCGGGCATCCGGGCGGGTAAACCGACCGCGGACTACCTGCAGTACGTGCTTTCCAGGATCACCTTGCCTGGAGCCCTTTACCTGGGCTTCGTGGCGTTGATTCCTTTGGTTGCACTCGTCCTGATCAACGCCAACCAGAACTTCCCGTTCGGTGGCACGTCAATCCTGATCATGGTGGGTGTTGGCCTGGAGACCGTCAAGCAGATTGATGCGCAGCTACAACAACGTCACTACGAAGGGCTTTTGCGATGACGAGAATGCTGATCATTGGACCTCCCGGTTCGGGCAAGGGTACGCAGGCTGAGCGGATTTCCGAGCGCCTCGGCGTAGTCGCCATCTCCACCGGCGACATCTTCCGTGCCAACGTAAAGGGCGAAACCCCTTTGGGCATCGAAGCAAAGAAGTACATGGACGCCGGGGGGGACTTCGTTCCGGACAGCGTCACGAACGACATGGTTCGCGATCGCCTGAGCCAGAGCGACGTCGAAAACGGCTTCCTCCTGGATGGCTACCCGCGCACCACTGCGCAGGTGGACTACCTTGACCAGATCCTCGCTGAGGGTGAGCAGGAGCTCGACGTCGTGCTCCAGCTGACCGCCGACGATGAAGAGCTGGTAACCCGCCTCCTTGGCCGCGCCAAGGAAACGGGCCGTTCGGATGACAACGAAACCGTCATCCGGCACCGCCTGGATCTCTACCACGAGCAGACCGAGGCAGTTGTGGCCAAGTACGCCGAGCGTGGCATTCTCACGCAGGTTGATGGCATCGGTGGTATCGACGAAGTTACCGACCGTGTGCTGACGGCGATCGAGTCGGCCAAGCCGTTTAGCTGGTTCTCCACATAGCCGGTAAAACGGCAGTGGAGCGAGGGGGGGTGTGTCCCGTACGGTGAGTGCGGGGACACGCCCCCTTTTTCTTTTTCACGCTGCATTCCAATTTCGGCCATGCTCCCGGGTACGGGAAAATGGTTGAAGCACGGGGGGGCCTGGTCGGCCTCGACAGCAAACCTTCCAGAGGAGATCATGGCGTTCGGTCAGCCCCGCATTGAATACAAAACCAACGAGCAGATGCGCACCATGCACCAGGCAGGCCTTGTCCTGAGCCGTGCACTCGACGCTGCCGTTGCGGCGGCCAAGCCGGGCGTCACCACCAAGGACCTGGACGATGTCTTCGCCGCAGTCCTCAACGATGCCGGAGCAAAGTCGAACTTTCTTGGTTATCACGGCTTCCCGGCCACCATCTGCACCTCGGTCAATGAGGAAGTGGTGCATGGCATCCCGGGCGGCAAGGTCCTCAACGACGGCGACATTATCTCCATCGACGGCGGCTGCATCGTTGACGGCTGGCATTCCGACTCTGCCAGGACCGTAATTGTTGGCAACGTTGATCCCGAAGACCAGCGTCTTTCCGATGTCACCGAGGCAGCCATGTGGCGGGGCATCGCAGCCCTCGCCCAAGGCAAGTTTGTGGGAGACATCGGCAACGCGATCGATGACTATGTGTCATCCGTCCCTGGAAAGCCGTTGGGCATCCTGGAGGATTACGTCGCCACGGCATTGGTTCGAAGATGCACATGGCCCCCCCGGACGTTCTGAACTACCGGACCAGCCACCACGGCCCCCCCAAGATCCGGCCCGGCCTATGCCTGGCCATTGAACCCATGCTGGTACGTGGTGGCATCGAGACTGCTACCCTCGACGACGACTGGACCGTCGTCACCACGGACGGCAAGCGTTCCTGCCAGTGGGAGCATTCGGTAGCTGTTCACGAAAAGGGCATCTGGGTCCTGTCCGCCCCGGATGGGGGGGCGCCGCGCAGTTGGCACCGCTCGGCGTCGTGCCTGTTCCCATCCCGTAACACCTGCAAATGAAGAGCTGGGCTACTCAAGTAGCCCAGCTCTTCGCATATCCAGGAAGGCAGTTATGCCTTCAGTTTGGGCTTTACATCCTTGGTGTAGATGCCCTCGAGCGTCTTCTTGAGCTCGGTCATGGTTGTTTGGACGTCACCTTGTTGCGTCAGGATCTTGGCCGCCGATTTGGCCATCTCCTGATCAGCGCCCGGAAGGAACACGCGGGCATTGTCCTGAACCCTGGTGGCGGTGAGTTGATCCATTGCGGTCTTGATCTGTGGCGTTGCCGCAAGAACCGCTGTCATGTCAGCTGAGAGCCTGGTCGGCATGTAGCCGGTGGCGGCCGAGAAGGCGGCAGTGTTCTCAGGTTCGGTCATGAACTTGAGGAACGTCGCCGCGGCCAGCTGCTCTTCCTTGCTGATGCCGCTGGGGGGATGCCGAGGCCCGCGCCGCCCGTGGGGGGGCAAACGCCGCTGGGCGCCTCAGGGCCGCCGGGCAGGAAGCCGACGCCAACGTTGAACTTGGCGGCCTTCAGGACGCGAGCAAGGAACCTGTGAAGAGATAGTTGACGAGGTGATCCCGGCGGCGAAGTCGTCTGCTGCCTCTTTGGACGAAACGCCGGCCCAACCGTCCTTATAGATGGAGTCCTGGGCCCACTGAAGTGCGGCTACGGACTGCGGCGAATCGCAAGTGATGTCCCAGTCCTTTGACCAGCTTCCGCCCCAACCCCACAGGTTGTTCTGCAGGGTCCACCCTGCGTAGCCGGCCAGGGCAGGTAGATGTAGGCGTATTGCGCACCCGAGGTGGCCTTGAGTTTCGGCGCCCACTCTGCGAACTCTTGCCAGGTGGCCGGCGCCCTGTCGGGAAGTCCGGCGGCCTTGAAATGGTCCTTGTTGTAGTAGAACAGCGGCGTGGAACGGCCGTAGGGGGGGAGCGCCCACTGCTTATCCTCGTATTTGTAGTCGTCCACCAGCGACTTTTGGAAGTCGTCGATTTTGATATCCAGCTGCTTCACCAAGCTATCGATGGGAATGATGCTGCCATTGGAGTAGTAGCGGAACCACCAGACGTCAGAAAGGACTACCAGTCCCGGCAGGCCCGTCTTGGCTGCCTGCGACGTCTGGAACTTCTGGGCGATCTCTTCGTAGTTGGCGCCCGCGGTCACCAGGTTGACCTTGATGTCTGGGAATTTGGCGTGGAACTTCTCGATAATCGCCTTCTCCACGTCCTGTGACTTACCCGGGTGGTTGGTCCAGAAATCGATGGAGGCTGCGGGCTTTACTCCGCTGAAGTCGATCGTGGCGGTGTCGACGGCGTCTGCCGTACCCGCCGTCGACGGTCCGCCGCATGCGGCGAGGGCCGCAGCTCCGGCGCCGAGGCCTGCCAATCCAAGGAAATGTCGGCGGTCAAGGTTGGTGTGCATGGTGCTTCCTCTCAATAACGTACTTCGATGCGAATGGTGCGGTGGGAGAAAATCAGCCGGTGACACTGCTTGGGTCAGGCCGGCAACGATGTAGCGCTGGAGCGCTGCGAACACCAGCAGAATGGGAACGATAACCAGTACGGCGCCGGCCATGAGGATTCCCCCCCAACCGGCCCCCCCATTGCCTTCCGAGTTCTGCAGCAGGGTCAGGCCCACCGGGAGCGTCATGGTGTCGGGGGCGGTCAGTGATGATGAGCGGCCAGATGTAGTCGTTCCATTCGCTGACCACAGTTACCAGCGCGACCGTCGCGATCGATGGCACCGAGACCGGGACGATGATCTGCCACAGCCGGCGCCAATGACCCGCACCGTCGATTTCAGCTGCTTCGAGGATCGACGGCGGCAGGGTCAGGAAGTGTTGTCGGAGCAGGAAGGTACCGAACGCCGTCCCCCCCAGGCCAGGAAGGATGATGCCCCACAGAGTGTTCTTGCCGCCCATCCCCCCCGCGATCAGGATGTAGTTGGGCAGGATGGAGACCTGCGCAGGGACCATGAGGGCCACGAGGATCAGCACGAAGATCACGTTCTTGAACGGGAAGCGAACAAACACCAGCGCGTAAGCCGTCAGAATCGCCAGGACGACCTTGATGCTCGAACCCACCACCGTAACAATCAGGCTGTTGGCGAAGAACTGTGCGAACGGGACCGTGGTCATGGCCGTGGCATAGTTCTCCAGGTTCAGGGACTCAGGCAGGATCTTCAGATCCATGGTGACGATCTCTCCCGGTTGCTTGAAGGAACTCAACAACATCCAGAGCAACGGCAGGAACACCACAAGCGTGGCAATGATCAATGGAATGTAGCCGGTAGCCACTGTCTGGAGGAGGTTTGCGCTGGAGAAGGGGCGCGGACGCTCATGCTGTGCAGCTGGCTGTGCGGCCTCTTGCGGGGGGATCAACGACGACGGCGGGTGAGGGCGCGCTCATGAGTAGTGGACCTTTCGCTCAACGAACCGCAGTTGAAGAACAGTAATGATCAGTAGGATCGCGAAAAGGATCACCGAAATCGCCGCAGAGTAGCCTGCCCGGTTGTAGCGCCGAACGCCTGCAAGTACGCCTCGTAAATCAGCGTGCTGGTGCCGTTGCCCAACGGAGTCATGATGCGGATGAGGTCGAAGGCCTGCAATGAACTCAGCATCGTGGTGATCAGCAGGAAGAACGTGGTGGGGGGAGAGCAAAGGCATGGAAATGTTGAAAAATCTCCGCGCGCTGTTGGCGCCGTCCAACGCCGCAGCTTCCATCACGTCGCGGGGCAGGGACTGCAGGCCCGCCAGATAGACCACGGCACAGTAGCCCAGGTTCTTCCAGACGTACACGATGATGACCATCACCAACGAGAGCTGGGGATCGTTGATCCACTGCGGACTCTGTTGTCCAAGGCCGCGCAGGACCCAGGCGAGCACTCCGTAGCCGGGATCGAAGATGAACAACCACACCAAGCCAACACCCACGCCGGACAGCACATAGGCGCGAACACCGCGGAACGGGCGAACGTGGTGCCGCGGACTTTGGAGTTCAAAGCAAGGGCAACCAACAGGCCGAGGACCATCGAACCGCCCACCGTCACCAGGGTGAAGATGGCCGTAGTCCCAAGGACCTTGGACGCATCCTCACTGGTGAAGAACGTGACGTAGTTCTGCAGCCCAACAACCGTGGCCGAAGCCGAGCCGAGCGTCCAATCCAACGTTGAATAGTAGATGTTATTGATCAGCGGCCAATAGGTGAACGTGCCGATCAGAACGAGGTTGGGCAGGGCCATGGCCAGGAAGACCAGGAAGTCCTTGCGGCTGCGGCCGGACCAGCGCCGTCTCCCCCCCGGACGGGGCCGGGCGGTGTCGACCGGCGGCGTGGAATCCGGCCTGCCAGCAGGTGCAGCACTGCTGCTTTGAATCTGTCGGGTAGTCATGAGTCACTAACGGTTTTGGGCCAAGGCGGGCGCCAGCTCCCGGACCGGGGGGGCGGCGAAGACAGGCCTAGCTCACCACACCGAAAGTCACCGACCGGACGAAAAGGGTGCCCCGTACCGATAGTTGGCTGACACTTCCAGAGCCGTTTACGCGGCGTTACTCGCGTGTTCGAATTCGAGGCTCGGCTCCCACTTTCCATGGGTCCTTGCCCTGCGGGCGGGCTGAGCCCCCTCTGCGCGCTCGGTCGTTCCTCCCTTAGACGCGCGCTGCCGGGG
>BBFS01000140.1 GCA_001313365.1 Paenarthrobacter nitroguajacolicus JCM 14115 | reverse complement strand
GCTCCCGCCGGCGGACGCTGGACAGCCCCTTCAGCAAGCTCTCGGCCAAGCACGCTACAAAGCCAGCACGACTACAAGGAACCTGCGCACGCTCATCAAAGTCAGGGACGCCGCTTCGGCCCTTTAAGCTGCACGGCCCTAGCCGGAGCGCGCAGCCTTCAGCGCCGCGTTGAACGCTTTCAAGCGCGTAATTTCCACCCCGACAGGCTCCACGATCCGCTGCTCGGCAACTGCTGCCACGGCGGCCTTTAAACGCTTCGCTGCTCCCGATGCCCTGACCCGGGCAGCCCAGCCTCCAAGAATCCTTCCAGTGATGGCAAGGACGATGCCCAGCGCCACTCCCCCCCGGCGACCATCAGCGTAGGCCACGGCCACCCTTCAGTTCGCGGGACCTCCGGCACTGGCATTTGGAAGTAACCGAGTACGGCCAACACACCCAGCCACCCAAGGCCGCCTACTGCGAGCAGAAGCGCAATCCATTGAAGGGTATTGAAAAGGATCCACCACAAGGGACGTTTGCCCGCCTTCAAGTCGGTGCCTGCAATAGCTTGATCCAACGCGTCAGGCAGCTGTTCCCGCCCCTCCCTGGCCACGCTGCGAATGGCTGCACGCCAAGGACCGGGGGCGCCGGCGGAAGCCTCATCGGCAAAATCCCTGACGGCGGCGTCCGTCCGTGCCCGTTCCGCGCCCCCCGCAGGAGGCAGCGATGTCCGGCTCAATTCCGGCTTGGTGTCATCCCTGCCCAGGTTCAGCCTCCGCAATGGGTCGGGTCGGAAACGCAACAGCCATCGGGTGACGGGCCACCCGGTCCTCTTGGCTGACTCCCTCGTGAAAGATCGCTGCACGGCGTCCACCACCACCGGTACGTTTGCCGCCGTCGAGAGTTCAGACGCCAGGCGGGCCTTCGCGCTTCCTTTGATGCCTCGGGCTTCGCCCTCGCCGGAGGCCCGGGCAAGTTCCGCCGCGGCCTTGGTGACGTCTGCTGACAGGCGCTGTGTTGTTGCCTGCCGCTGGACCACGACGTTCCGG
Source organism: Paenarthrobacter nitroguajacolicus JCM 14115 (assembly GCA_001313365.1). The sequence continues at coordinate 7,193 of BBFS01000140.1, read as the reverse complement.
ATGGCCGCGCGGAGAGTCGGGACGCCGTCGCCGTTTAGCGCCGAGGCACTGAGGACCCTGACTTTGCCTAGTCCGTCCCGCGCCAGGATCCCTTCCAAGGACTCCATCACGGCGGCTGCATCGGCTGCATTGAGTTTGTCCACTTGGTTCAGGACAACCAGCGTGACGGCACCGTGGGAGGCCATGGGTCGAAGGAAGTCGTTATGCACCGCAGCGTCGGCGTACTTTTGCGGGTCCAGGACCCACACCAGCACATCCACCATGCCCACCATGCGCTGAACAATCTCCCGGTTTTCCACCCTGGTGGAATCGAAGTCGGGCAGGTCCAGCAACACCAGGCCGCTGTTCTCGTCTGCGAGCCCTGGAACAGGCGGTAGGGTATGCCGCTCCTTGACGTCCAGCCAATCAAGCAAAGGGCCGCTGCCCTCTTCGCCCCAGATGCCCGCCAAAGGTGCAGACGTTGTGGGACGCCGCGCAGTGGCAGTCGCGAGATCGCTGCCGGATACAGCATTGAACAACGACGATTTTCCGCTGCCCGTCGCCCCCGAAAAACCCCCACCACAGTGTGCCCTGCCGACAATGACCGCCGGGAGGTTGCACGCTCCAAAACGTCATACACTGACTGCAGATCGGGGGGGTCCGGCAGGACGCCCTCAGCCAGTTCCCTGGCAGTGTTGAGCGATTCAAGCCTGCGCTGCAGTTGGGACGACTCGCGGACCTGGCCGTGGCGGCTCATGCGACCCCCTGCCAGGCGGCGCAAGGCCTGGGCATGCCGGGCGAGGTTGTCTCCGGAGTTCGGATGGCCGCTTCAAGGCGATCCAGGAACCGTTGCCTCTCGTCGTCCAGGAGTCGTTGGCACTGTGTGTGCAGATCATCCCTGGCCTGCTGGGCCAAGCGACGTACTGCGTCCTCACCGAACACGGCCTCCAGCAGCTTCTGTCCAACAACAGCCGTTCCGCCTGCGATACCGATCTCCAAGCCACTCAGGCCGGCGGTCATGGAGAACACCACCACCATGAGCGCGGCGCCGAGCCCGTTGACGCCGAAGGACAACCACCGGGCCTGGGTGCGTTTTCCCTGGCCCTGCGTGCGGATCATCTCCATCAGTCCTTCCTGCCAGGAACGAATAGCTGCTGCAGCCTTCGCATCGAAACCCTCGCTGGTGCCCGAAAGATCTTCGGAGCCAAGAAGTTCCCGACCAGCGGGGTCCGAACGCCAGCGCCTGTCCACGTTTTCGGCCGCGTTCGCGGCCTCGTCCAGGATCACCGCCTGCAACCCGGTCTCGATCGCTGTTTCAACCTTCACAGCGGGAGCCGGCTCGCCCCCCCGGAAGAAGGCCCCCCCTACACGGTCCCGCATCCGGCCGATGTTCTGCTCGAGTGCCCGGAAGAATTCCCCCCCTGTTCCCACGAAGTCCTGCCACCGCGCCAACACTTCGCCGCGAAGCAGCGCTCCGTCCTTCGTGGCTTCCAGAATGCGCGAGAGAGCTTGCTCATACTCGGTGACGCACGTTGACTGGAGATCGTGGGCGGCGGCATCCTGGGCCGCAGCAGCACCCGCGATTCCCTCCAACCGGACGCTGACAGCTTTAACTGCGCCATTCAGTGTCCGCCTGGCCACTTCCGCCCGTCCGGCCGCATTGGCCGCCAAGGCCCCCCCCAGCCACTGACGCAAGCCGACCACGGAGTCCTCCGGGAGCATCCCCCCCAGCCCATCCAAGGCACTCTCCGGAACGACGAAGAGCTTCGCGTCAGCCAGGCCCTGCCGGTCCAGCATTGCCTGGAGGTCAGTCCTGACTTCATCCTCCGCAGCTGCGGGCACGCGGTCCAGGACCACCGCTACGGTGATATCCCGCGAAGCTGCGTCCAAGAGCAGGCGCCACGGTACGGCGTCGGCATAGCGGTTAGCCGTGGTGACAAACACCCAGAGGTCAGCGGCAGCAAGCAGTTGTCCGGCGAGCCGACGGTTGTCATCGGAGATGGAGTCGACGTCGGGTGCATCCAGAAGGGCGATTCCCTGGGGCACTGACTCGTGTCCCACCAGTACCAAAGACGTGATGGCCTGTGCGTCCGGAGCGGCCCCCCCTGCCTGGTGCGCCGGGAGAGGACTCGCAGAGACGGTGCCGCGGATACGGTCCAGGCTGGGCAGTATCCGGTGGCCTTCAAACCACCCCCCCGCGTCCAGAGGATGGTGCAGGAGGATGGGCTGGCGCGTGGTGGGCCTGATAGCGCCTGCACGGGTCACCGGGTAGCCGATCAGCGCGTTGACCAACGTGGATTTCCCTGCGCCGGTGGAACCACCTACGACGGCCAGCAGCGGAGCGTCGAGGCTGCGGTAGCGGGGAATCACGTAGTCGTCGAGCTGGGCCAGGGATTCACGGATCCACTGACGGGCTTCCCGGACCTCCGGCACTGCAAGCGGAAGGGTTGTGGCCGCGAGTTCCGCGCGGGCAGCTTCCAAGGCCTCGACGGCGGTTGCCGCACCTTGGGCAGCTTGGGTAGCCCGGGGTGTTGTCTCATCATCATTTGCGGTCACAGCATCATCATGCCAGCGATCTCCGTCACAGGAGCGGCGCAAGCACCGTGGCCGAAATTGGGGGAAAAGAAATCCCCCCCCGGAACCGTGGTTCCGGGGGATTTGTTTGTGACCCCCCCAGCGGGATTCGAACCCGCGTTACCGCCGTGAGAGGGCGGCGTACTAGGCCGCTATACGATGGGGGCCTTGCACTTTTTGTCACCGTTTCCGGCGATCAAGCTGAATGAGTATTTCATACTTTCAGCTACGCTCCAAATCGACTAATCGACTTGAAACTTCTGAATTTCCAGCGTGTTTACGCGGATTTTCAGAGCTGGGATACCAGGACTCGAACCTAGAATGACGGTACCAGAAACCGTAGTGTTGCCAATTACACCATATCCCAAAGTGGCTTTTGGACCGGAGTTCAGCGCTTTGGTTTCCCTCAGCTTTTCCCTCCGTGCCCCCCTCAGCACGAGTAATGACTCTACCGGAGTCTTGCCACCTGCACAAATCGTAAAGCCGTTACCTGCATCACACGGCCTTCATGCCGGAGTAGCAGCCTTCACCAGTAGCCGCGACAGTGAGTCCACTTGGCGGCCGGCAAACTCTTCCACCACTTCCCCCCCGTCCTGTTAAGCCACACACCAACCAAGCCCGCCGCCGTTGCACCGTCAGCATCAAGCAACCTGTTATCGCCCACGTAGAGGGTCTCCCCCCCCGGACGGGTACCCAGCAGGCGCACGCCTTCGAGGTAGATCGCAGGATCCGGCTTCGGCACACCTACAGTGTCCGTACCCACGAGGACCTTGATCCTTGCAAGGCCGGCACCATCCAGCTTGGCCCGCTGGTAATCATGCACATTATTGCTGACGGCGCCGTAAGGGATGCCTGCAGCATCGAGTGCGTCCAGTACGCCTTCTACATCGTCAAAAGCCCGGACGTACGCCGTCTGGCGTTGGTGATAGTCGGCTACCCACGCCTGCGACTCCTCGCCGTCCTGAAGCTCCACACCAAAGTGGCCCAAAGCGGCCCTGCCACGCAGCAACCGCTGCTCGTTGAACGTCAACTCTCCGGCCAGGTAGCGGTCGTAGAAGTGCGTGGTTTCGTGGGTAAAGATGCGCCCGAACTTCACCCACCCGGCCTGGTCCAGGCCGGGCAGGAGATGCTCGCTGACATCGCGGAGTGCTGTTGTCATGGCGTACTCAAGGTCCACCAAGGTGTCATCAATGTCGAAGAGGACACCGCGAATGGTGCCGAAAGTACTTGAGATAGCCATGACTGCTTCCGTTGCTAGCCGCGGAAGGCGCGGACGCGGGCGAGCGAGGAATCCTTGCCGAGGATCACCATCGACTCGAAAAGCGGCGGCGAAATGCGTCGTCCTGAGATGGCAGTGCGCACGGGCCCGAACGCCGCACGCGGTTTGATACCCAAGTCCTCAACCAGAGCCTGTTTGAGCGCGGCCTGGATGTTCTCTGCCGTCCACTCCCCGATGGCTCCAACGCCGCCAGGGCGGCATCCAGTACTTCTTCCAGGTTCTGCGGGAGACCCTTGCGGGCATCGTCCGCAACATCGATCGCGTCATCGGCCTTGAAGAGGAAAGCCAGCATCTCGGGAGCTTCACCCAGGAGGGTGATTCGTTCCTGGACCAGAGGAGCTGCTTCAGCGAGAATCTCCTCCTGCCGTGGAGTCAGGATTTCCCCCCCAACGAAACCAGCAGCGCGGAGGTAGGGAACCAGGCGCTCCTTGAAGTCCTCCGGCGCGAGCATCCGCACGTGCGTTCCGTTGATGGCTTCGGCCTTCTTGATGTCGAAACGGGCGGGGGTTGCCCAGGACATCATGAATATCGAAGTTAGCAACAAGCTGCTCCACGGTGAAGATGTCCTCGTCCGCGCTCAAGGACCAGCCAAGCAGCGAGAGGTAGTTGAGCAGGCCTTCGGGGATGAATCCTCGTTCGCGGTGCAGGAAGAGGCTCGACTCCGGGTCGCGCTTGGAAAGCTTCTTGTTGCCTTGGCCCATGACATAGGGAAGGTGTCCGAATTCCGGCATGTACTCTGCCACGCCAATGGCGTAGAGCGCACGGTACAACGCAATCTGACGCGGAGTGGAGCTCAGGAGGTCCTCGCCACGCAGGACATGGGTGATTCCCATGAGGCATCGTCAACGGGGTTCACCAACGTATAGAGCGGAGCACCGTTGGCGCGGACAACGGCAAAGTCGGGAACCGAGCCTGCCTTGAAAGTAATCTCGCCCCCCCTGACGAGGTCGTTGAATGTCAGGTCCTCGTCCGGCATGCGGAGACGCAGGACGGCCTCGCGGCCCTCGGCCTTGAACTGTGCCAGCTGCTCATCCGTCAGGTGCCGGTCGAAACCGTCATAGCCCAGCTTCGGGTCGCGGCCGGCCGCCTTGTGGCGGGTTTCAATCTCATCGGGCGTGGAGTAGGACTCGTAAACGTGTCCCCCCCCTGCCTTGAGCTTGGCGATAACATCCTGGTAGATGTCGCCGCGCTGCGACTGCCGGTAAGGCTCGTGCGGTCCGCCAACCTCTACGCCTCATCCCAATTGATGCCGAGCCACTTGAGGGCGTCCAGCAGCTGGTGGTAACTCTCTTCGCTGTCGCGGGCTGAGTCCGTGTCCTCGATGCGGAAGATCAGCTTGCCGCCGGTATGGCGTGCATAGGCCCAGTTGAACAGGGCGGTGCGGATCAGGCCAACGTGCGGCGTTCCCGTGGGTGACGGGCAAAAACGGACGCGGACCGGAGTCTCGGCGTTGACGGCAGGAATGGCGCTGGAGGCAGCGTTCGACGCAGAAGCAGTAGTCATAGTGGTTCCAACTTTACCGCTTGGCGATGCCTCGGATTCCCGTACGGAAACGCTCGACGGCGGCACGCGCCTTTCGTGTGAAAGGTGCGTGCCGCCGTCGAGGTTTAAGGCCTGGCTGGGAGCCTAGCGGCGAACCACCGGGTTGGAGAGCCGGCCGATGCCTTCGATTTCCACTTCAAAGCGGTCGCCTTCACTGACCAGGCCGACGCCGGCCGGAGTGCCGGTCATGATGACGTCGCCAGGAAGCAAGGTGAACGCGTGCGAAACGATCGAGACGAGCTCGCGTACACCGCGGATCATCTGGTTGGTGCTGCCGTCCTGGCGGAGTTCGCCGTTGAGCCGGCCCTGGATGGACAGGTCCTCATGGTCGAGTTCGGTTTCGATCCACGGACCCAGCGGCGCGGAGGTATCGAACCCCTTGGCCCGCGCCCACTGAAGATCGGTCTTCTGGACATCACGGGCGGTGAGGTCGTTACCGCAGGTGTAGCCGAAGATAACATCGTCCGCACGCTCCTCGGGAACGTCCTTGCAGATCCGGCCGATCACTACACAGAGCTCAGCTTCGAAGGAAACTTCCTCGGAGAACTCGGGAAGGATGATGGGATCGTTCGGGCCGATCACCGATGTGTTGGGCTTCAGGAACAGCAGCGGTTGCTGGGGGGGAACCTCGTTGCCGAGTTCAGCGGCGTGCTCGGCGAAGTTCCGGCCAACGCCGATGACTTTGCTGCGGGGGGGAATGATCGGGGGGGCGAGGAGCCGCACGTCCTCCAGCTTGTGCTTCACATGGTACGTTCGACGCCATTGAAGAAGGGGGGGTCGCCGTTGATGACAGTGATTTCCTCACTGCCGGGCTCGCCTTCAACAACGCCGTAAAGGGGGGGATCAGAATCAACTACAAACCGGGCGATACGCATGGGCTCAAGCTACAGTCCGGGTTTAGCTTCGGAGGTAATCCAACTGGGCCGCAACGGAAGTCTCTGCCGCCCACCTGACGGAAGGGTCGACGTCGGGATAAACGGCATCCGTGACCGCAGCGACGGAAGCATCCGTACCGAGGTGTTTCAACGCCGTCCGGATTTGGTCGAGCCGCTGCTCGCGATGATGACGGTACTCACGGCACTTTTCGTCCAGGGCCGGCAGAACAGGCCCATGTGCGGGCAGCATTGTTGCGGGTCCTAGCGCTTTCAGCCTGTCCAAGCTTGCAAGGTAGTCTCCCAACCGGCCATCCGGGTAATCCAACACAGTGGTTCCACGGCCCAGAATCGTATCGCCGGTGAGAACGGATCCGCTGGGCCCGTCATCAGGGAGATGGAAGCAGAGGGAGTCCGACGTGTGACCCGGGGGGGTGGCCACCACACGGATCTCCACGCCACCTGCCGTCAGGACTTCGCCGTCCATCAGTGGCTCGCCGCCGTGGCAATGCTCCGGCAATGCAGCACGGACGGGCGCCCCCCCGGTGATCTGATGAAAACGTGCTGACGCCTCCGTGTGATCCGCATGCCGATGCGTAATGAGGACTACGTCCACAACACCTGCCGATGCCAGCACAGCCAAATGCTGTTCGTCTTCAGGGCCCGGGTCTACCACCGCCACATAACGGGATCCCGGGGCGCCGATGACGTACGAGTTGGTACCGTCCAGGCTCATCGGGCCCGGATTGGGGGGGCCAATCGGAAGCGGGTGAGTTCGCTGCTGCGCTGCAGGGAACTGTCATGGGAGGTCGCCGTTGATTCTGAAGTCACTGTCCCATCTTGGCACTGAACGGATGCTCTCTCACATCTCTAACCCTTCCCACCACCCCTCTCGCACATCCCTAACCCTTCCCACCAACGCCCACTCACATCCCTAACCCTTCCCA
>BBFS01000139.1 GCA_001313365.1 Paenarthrobacter nitroguajacolicus JCM 14115 | reverse complement strand
TTCGTCGATGCCGGGGATGTCGGCCATGAGCGGGCGCGGATGTGGGGGAATTGGAAGGGGCAGTCCCGAAGTTCGCGATGAGGGTGTCGCAGTCCTCGTCGGTGGGGAGTCGTTGCTCTCAAGCATGGCTCTGCAGAGTCTGCTGGTTTGTAGCGCGGCTTGATGCGGTGTCTGGGCTCGGATGGCGTTCATGCAGTTTTCGACGGCGGTGGCGTGGTCTGCTTCGTGGGTCGGTGTAGGGAGGACGATTCGGTTGGTGGGTTGGATGGTGCTGCCGCGGTAGATGAAGTCGGCGTTGACTCGGCTGTATTGAGTGGTGCTGAGGGGGGGCAGATTGATGTCTTGGCCGGGTTCGCAGTGGATTGCGGTTTAAAGCGCCAAGACGATGCTCGTCGCGCTGGTGTCGCTGGTGAGGTAGCTGCTAACGATTCGCGCATAGGGAAGTTCTGTTCCTGGTTGGCGGGGGGGAGGTCGATCCGGAATGTGGCGCCGACTTTGCCTTTGTCCAAGGTGATGCAGACGAGACTCTCTTGTGGCCAGCATCCTGGCGTGTGCCCGATGAAGCTGAGCAGGTCCGCCGGGTCTCTAACGGTGAGCGCATGGGAGGCCAAACGAAGTTTCCGGATTGGGTCCGGCGCGTCAGCGCTCTGTTGCGCGGATGTCCTGCTCAGCGATGATCGTGATATCAGAATTACAAGCAGCGATGTTGCTTCTGAGTGTTCATGGACAGCCGAGAGGACCACGTCATGACTCAGTCAATCCGTGCTTTGTGCATGAATCTACGACGACGTTTCATATCCCTACCGTCGAGCAATATCTGTGAGCACTAGGTGACCGGGAAGCCCTACGGGCCAGCCCTGGAAACGAGAAGCCCTCACTGGCCTGAAGGTGAACATGTGCCCGGTCCCTCCTTCCGGGGGGGCCTCGCGTGGAATCTTCACTATTCGTCAGGCGAAACCGGCGGAAGAATTTGATCGTTGGTAGCAGTGATGATGCCCTGTTGTTGGAGAGAGCCAATCGGGCCGCGGATGACAGCCCGGGGGGGATGAAGCGCTTCGGACAGGACGCCTGGTGGTCTTGTGTGATGTCTGCTGCGAAACCCGGTGGCCGCAGTACGGTCAGAATCTGCAGCAGCTAGGGTGTCGGAGCGCGTTGGCGCTGCCACTCGATCTAGGTGAGGGCGCAGACGGAGTGTTGTCACTATTCGCTCCGTACGCCGGACTATTCGACGATGAAGTTGTTTCTGAGGCGCAGGACTATGCCCGTAGGGCTGCCACTGTCCTGCGCGCGGCGGCTCGGATTGACGATGCCGAGCAACTCGCCCAGGATCTTCGATCAGCCATGGAGGGCAGGGCTGTCATCAGTCTGGCCTGCGGAATCATCGTGGGTAAGAAGGGGGTGCGGTCAGGCCGAGGCTTTCGAAATGCTGAGGAACTCCTCCAACGTCCGGAACCTGAAGGTTCATGTCATCGCCGCTGAAGTCGTCGCAGGGGCAGGGGGAGGCCCCCCCTCTGCAACCCTTTGAACGATAGCCGTTTCACATGCGGTAGCTCTCAGATACACACGGGAGCCGGGCCTCTGTGAGCGACGGGATGCAGTAGAAATGGTGTTCTCCGGGTTAAGCCTTGACCGGGTGGAAGGCGCCGGGCTTACACCGGTGACGTGGCGCCGGGTCCTGATGCTCGAACCCACAGGGCAGCCAGCAGTCGCTAGCGCATCCGCACACTTCCGCTTGGACCGGCGTTGTAACCCAGGTTTCGCGAAACGGCCCGTGCGGTGGCCTGCACCGCAGGGGCAAGCACGTTAGGAGGCGTCGCGCCGTCGGGAACCACGATCGACAGTGCCGCCACCACCAGCCCCTCGGCGCCAAATATGGGCGAAGCGACGGATACAGTCCGCGACGGCGACGATCGCCGGATCATGGCCACGCCAGTCCTGCGGACATCGGAGAGTGTTCGCCGTAGTTGACCCTCGGGCATGGAAACCACGCCCACCTCAATGTCGGGCGGTTGACTGATGACCAACTCCTGAAAGTCTGCGTCGGCGCCGGACAGCAAGACCAAGCCCACCGCCGTCGACCTCAGGGGGCGCGCGTCCGCCAACACGATAGGCGACTTCAGTTGCCTCCTTGGAAGATAGCCGTTCGATCAGGACGGCCTCGTTCTTGTCGCGCACGGCGAGCAGCACGTGGTGGCGTGTCACCGCGAAAAGGTCCTCAAGGTACGGCAGGGCGATGTCGCGGACCCCATGGCCGCGTGGCGACAACGATGCCACTTCCCACAGCCTCACACCCACCACATACCGGCCATCCTCCAGGCGCTCCAAAGCTCCCCCCCACGCCACCAAGCGCGCGATCAGACGCAGCGCGGTGGGGGCAGGCATGTCCGCCAGCCTCGCCATGTCGGACAACGTCAAAGCGCGACGGCGGTCACTGAAGACCGCTAGCAGGCTCAGAGCACGGTCAATGACGGGTTCGCCCTGCTTGGGCCGCTTGCCGCGCTGCGGTTTGTCGGCTGTGTTCCCATCTTCGACAGGCATCCGGATGAATCCTTTCAACATCACCGAGTGATCTCCACCACAATACTGTTCCAACCAATGAAAATCACGTGGGGCTCAATGCTGCCAACCTAGGACTCTTGAAGAAGCCGGTTACCGGAAGCCATCTGACGAGAGGGCGCCGACGGATCGGCCTGTACAGGTGACAGCAGACGGTTCAGGCCGCCGGTCCCACAACTCGACTCACAATTCCATCACGAATGCGAAGGCGCAGCACATGAATCTCCTTACCTCACCTGCACGTCGGAGCGCGGCCGTCCTGGCCGGGGGGGCGCTCCTTCTGGGATCCCTGACAGCTTGCGGAGGCGGCACCGCTGCCACGTCTACGGTGGACAAGAGCACGCTGACCATCGCGACCGACAGTGACAGCGCCTCATTCGGCTATGACCCGTTGCGGGTTTCTGACGCCCAGCGGCAGTTCTTCGAAGGGCTGTACGAAAACCTGATGACCCTGCAGCCCGATGGCAGCGTGGGCCCGGGCTTGGCCAAGGAATTCAGCTACAACGCGGACAGCACTGTCCTCACCCTGACCCTCAAGGAAGGAGTGACTTTCACTGACGGTTCCACTCTGGATGCTGCCCTGGTCAAAGCCAACCTGGATCGTCGCAGCGATACCGCCCTCAGTGCTTACTCGGCCATCGCCAAGGGCGGAGCGCAGGAGATTGCTTCCGTTGACGTTGTGAGCCCCAGCCAGGTAGCCATCACCTTTGCCAAGGCCCAGCCCGGCTTCGAAAAGAACCTCACTTCCACCTTGGGCATGATTGTGGGCAAGAAGGCTGTCACTGACACCGCCAGCCTGGCCACCACCCCGGACGGTTCCGGCCCTTACACCCTGGACACTGCCACCACCGTCAAGGGCAACAAGTACGTGTTCACCAAGAACGACAAAAACTCGGATGCGTCCAAGTATCCGTACAACAAGATCACCTTCAGCGTCATCATGGATCCCCCCCAGGCCCGGGCGAACGCATTGGTTTCCGGCCAGGCAGACGTTGCTTCCCTGACCTCGCCCACGGTGGACTTCGCCAAGTCCAAGGGTGTGGGCGTGTCCCAAATCGGTGGCACGGTCCAGACCATGATTTCTTTCGACAAGATCGGCAAAACCGCGCCGGCGTTCGCCAGCGAGAAGGTCCGCCAGGCATTCCAATACGCCATCAACCGTCAGGCCCTGGTGGATGCCCTCCACAAGGGTGACATTCCGGCGTGGAACGCCTTGCCCAAGGACTCCGCAGGTTTCTCGGAAGAACTGAATAAGACCTATGCCTACGACCCCCCCGCCAAGGCAAAGAGCCTACTGGAAGAAGCCGGATATGGCAGCGGCTTCGAGTTCACCATCATCGCTAGCCCCCCCAGACGCAAACCGATCTACAGGCGGTCCAGAAAGACCTGGCCGCCGTCGGGATCACCATGAACGTCAAACTGGCGTCTTCCACGGACGAAGCCTTCGCCGCTGTAGCCACTACCCCCCCGCTGGGTTACGCACCCCCCCTGGGTTGGGACAACCCGGTTGGGCTCATGTACGGAGCCATCCTGAGCGGCTTCACCAACGTCCAAAAGGCCACGGATGATCAGTTGAACGCAGCAACTGCCGAGGCCGCAGCAGCGAAAGATGACGCTGCAAAGAAGGCCGCATTGACCAAGCTCAACACCCGCCTGGTGGAGTCCGGTTGGTTGATCCCGCTTTATGAGTCCCTGACCAACCAGGGCTACAACACCAAGAAGGTCCAGCAGGTGAAGTTCGCCGGGACCAACGTGTACCCGCTGCTCTCGTCCTACGCACCCACCAACTGATCCACCGAACAGGCCGGGCGCCGAGTCCCCAGGGGATTGGCGTCCGGCCCGACCAATGGAGGTCACCATGGCAATGTTTGTCACCAAGCGCCTTTTGATGGCGCTTGCCACCGTCTTGGTGGTGGCGGTGTTGGCATTCCTGCTGGTTCACGCCATGCCCGGCAGCCCGGGCGCAGTTTCACTCGGGGGGGCAGGCGCTTCGCAGGAAGCCATCGACAAGTTGAACCAAAGTCTCGGGTGGAATGATCCTTGGTGGTTCAGTTCTTCCGCTGGCTGGTTGAGGCGGTTCAAGGGAACTTTGGAGTCTCGCTCATCGATGGCCGGTCCATCAGCGCGGACCTTGCCAACAGGCTTCCGGTCACCGCCTCACTGGCCGCGGGCGCTACCGTCCTCAGCGCTGTCTTCGGCATCGTCCTGGGAGTCACCGCGGCTGTCCGTGGTGGGGGGGTCCTGGACCAGCTGATCGGAGGGTTTGTCGGACTACTCGTCGCACTGCCCGCCTTCTGGATCGGTGTCATCTTCGTCTACCTCTTCGCCGTCCAGTCCTCGGTCTTCCCGGCCACCGGTTACGTTCCCTTCGAGGTATCCCCCCCGCAGGATTGGGCGCTGTCCCTGGCACTCCCGGTCATTACGCTGGCAGTGGGAGGTGCGGCGTTCATTGCCCGGCAGACCAGGCTTCGATGCTCGAAGCCCTTCAGCAGGAACACATCCGGACGCTGCGTGCCACAGCGACCCCCCCCACGTGGAAGATCCTGTATATCCACGCCCTGCGATATGCCAGCCTGCCAATTGTGGCCGGCATTGCCTCCAGTTCATCGGCCTGTTCGGCGGCTCGGTCATTGCCGAGCAGCTATTTGCCATGCCCGGTCTTGGACAAGCCGTCCAGACGTCCGTCAGCACCCACGACGCCCCTGCAGTTCAAGGCGTGGTGGTCATCGCCACAGTGGTGGTGGTGGCCGTAAACCTGGTGCTCGAACTCGCCACCAAATTCCTTGATCCTAAGTTGCGTGCCTCATGATTCCCACACTCCCGGCAACTCCTCCCGCCAACCCGCGTAAGAGCGCGCTCACCAAGCTCTCCGGGCATCGCCTGGTTGTTTCCCCAGCCGGTCTTGCCGGCACCGTGTGGCTCGCCGCGATGGTCATAGCTTCGCTCACGGCACTGTGGTGGCTGCCGTTCAAAACCGAAGACCAGGACTTCACAGCTATCCTGTCCGGTCCCACTGCAGCACACTGGTTGGGCACGGACGAATTGGGTCGCGACATCCTCAGCCGCATCTTCGCCTCAGCAGCCGAAACCTTGGGAACATCATTCATTACGGTGATCGTCGGCGTTGGGCTTGGAACCCTGTTGGCGCTGGCAGCGGCGAACAGCCAGCACGCCGAGGGCATCATCAGCCGCGTCACCGAAATCATGATGTCGCTGCCCGGTACGGTGATCATCCTCGCCGTCATCGGAGCTGTGGGGGGGACCAATATTCCCTTGATCATGGCCATACTGGGCGTGCTGATTTCTGCCGGTATTTACCGCGTCATGCTCGGCCAGGCGAAGTCATTGCAGAACCAGCTGTATGTGGATGCTGCAAAGGTGGACGGCTTGGGCCCGCTGGCCATCAGTGCCCGTCACGTGCTGCCCGGTCTAACAACAACGATTGTGGTGCAATCGGCGCTGATCTTCGCGGTGGGCCTGCTGATCCAAGCCGGCCTGGCCTTCATCGGCTTCGGCCCACCCCTCCCGCAGCCCAGCTGGGGGGGCGGAATGATCCAGAGTGCTTCACAACATGTCTACGACGCCCCCTGGCTGATGGTTCCCACCGGTGTAGTGCTGGCGCTGACAGTCCTGTCTGCCAACGCCATCGGGAACGCCCTGGGCAAGGCCCCCAACGCTACGGCGTCGCACCTGCCGTCAGCAGCCATCCGCCGCAGGCGTGCGGCCCAGGCTGCTGCAGCGGCAGCAGCTGCCCCTCCGGTTCAGGACGCTCCTAAGGCCGGCAAGCTGAGTGTCCGCGGACTCTCCCTAGGGTCGACGGCGGAACGCCACTGGTCACGGACGTCTCCTTCGACGTCGAACCCGGCACTGTCCTGGGCCTTGTTGGAGAGTCGGGCTGCGGCAAAACGATGACTGCCTTGTCGCTCATGGGGGGGCTGCTGCGTCCGGCGTTGCCGTGACGGGCGGGCAGATCCTCTGGAACGGCAAAAACCTGGCCGCCGCCACGGACAAGGAGCTGGAAGGCATCCGCGGACGCGACATCGCCCTCGTTTCGCAGGAACCCATGCGCGCTCTCGACCCCATGTTCACGGTGGGCTACCAGCTGACCTCAGCGATCCGCAGGCTCCGGTCTGCCGGCCGGGCCGAAGCCAGGATCGAGGCCCTGGGCCTGCTGGAGAAAGTTGGCATTGTTGACGCACGGCGCATCCTCAAGACCTACCCACACCAGATCTCCGGCGGCATGGCCCAACGCGTTGCGATCGCCCTGGCCTTGTCCGGGAAGCCGCGCTTGCTGGTGGCTGATGAGCCCACCACGGCGCTCGACGTCACCGTCCAGGCAGAGATCCTCTCCTTGCTGCGGTCGCTGGTGAAGGACACTGGTATGTCCGTGGTGATGGTGACGCACGACCTCGGCGTTGTCGCCGATATCTGCGATCAAGTAGCGGTTATGTACGCCGGGCAAGTGGTGGAGAACGGCCACACAGTCAGCATCCTGGCCGACCCCCGGCACCCATACACGCTGGCCTTGCTCGCTGCCGACCCTCATGCGAACACTGCCCACGACATGCCCGAGCGCCTTGCCACCATCAAGGGCCAGGTTCCTCAGCCAAAGGACTGGCCGGGTGGATGCCGGTTCGCGGCACGCTGCCAGTTCGCAGGCTCCGCATGCCTGGTACCTGTGCCGCTCCTGCCTTCCGGTGCAGATTCCGGCCTGGTGCGCTGCGTCAAGGCCGACCAATTGGCCATGGAGGGACTGGCATGGGTGCCCACCGACATTCCTTCGGAGCATACGGTCCCGGCGGAAGTGCCCGCCCGGCATCGACTGGACATCATTGAAAAGGACATGGCATGAGCATCGAAATCCCACTGCGCTCCGAACAGGCCACCGCTGCTCAGCAGAAGCCCATGCTGGAAGTCAAGGATCTGGTAGTCCGCTATGGCCGCGGGCGGAAGGCAGCCGCCGCGCTCCCGCCGTCGACGGGGGGGTCAGCTTCACCATCCAGCCCGGCGAAACTGTTGGCCTGGTGGGGGGGAGTCGGGGGGGTCCGGTAAGTCAACCATCGGCAAGGCAATCCTGGATTGCAGAAGGTTTCCAGCGGTTCCGTGGGATTCCAAGGCGATGACATCACGCACGCCAATTCCGGCAAGCGACGAGCCATTGGCAGTGAGCTCCGGGCCGTGTTCCAGGATCCCAACTCGTCACTGAATCCCCCGCAAGACCATCGGGGGGGCTTCCCTGGCCGAGCCGTTGCGGGTCCGAGGCATCTCCTCGGAAGATGCCCGAACAAGGGCCGAGGACATGCTGGAACGCGTCGGCCTTCCAAGGGATGCCGTGGATCGATACCCCAGTCAGTTCTCCGGAGGCCAGCGGCAACGTATTTCCTTGGCCCGTGCGCTGATCTGCGAGCCCAAGCTGGTGGTCTGTGACGAAGCCGTCAGCGCCTGGACCTCTCCACCCAGGCACAGGTGCTGAACCTCTTGGCTGACCTTAGGGACGAGCGGGGGGCCTGAGCTATCTATTCATTGCACACGACATCTCCGTGGTTCAATTTCTGGCTCAGCGCGTAGTGGTTTTGTACCGCGGGCAGGTAATGGAATCCGGTCCTGCCGCAGCTGTCACGGAATGGCCGAAGCACCCGTTCACTCAAGCCTTGGTCGCTGCATCCCCGGTTCCGCGGCCAGCCGAGCAAGCGGAGCGCCGAGCCGTCCGCGAGTCTCTGG
>BBFS01000138.1 GCA_001313365.1 Paenarthrobacter nitroguajacolicus JCM 14115 | reverse complement strand
ACGTCGGAACCCTATCGGCATGGACGTCTACATGTCAGTGGACCGCAACGCCGTCTACGTCGACCCGCAGTCACCCACGGCACCGGAAGAACGCTAAACCAGCAGGGCCGCCGCGGCCCGCAGCAGCCCGGCCGCTCCCCCCCAGCGCCGGCCGAATCAAAGGAGATGCAATGGCTGAACTGACAGCCGTACTGGCCAGCACGCACCACCCGTTCTACCTCAAGGCCACCACGGCGCCACCGGAAGAACGGATGCCCCAGGCGGACGAGTGGAAACGCAAAGTCGAGGCGTACCGTAAGACGCTCACCGCCGCAGAGCCAGACATCCTGGTCATGGTCGGAGCCGACCATTTCCACCAGTTCTTCCTGGACAACTACCCCACGTTCATGATCGGCAAACAGGAAAAATACGATGCGACCTTCTACAACGAAGAACGCGAGTTCGGCATCCCCCCCAAATACGTCCTCGACGGGGGACGTCGCCTTCTCGGACTTCATGCACCACGGCCTCATGGATCGGGGTTTCGATTTCTCCTTCAGCCACGAACTGAAAATCGACCACTCCATCATCTGCCCGATCATCACCGTCCGACCGGACGCTGACCTTCCCGTGGTTCCGATCTACACCAACATCTTCGCCCCCACCTCTGCCAGCACCAAAGCGTTCTGGGACCTTGGCCGCGCCATCCGCGACGTCATCGACAAATACCCGACGGACAAGAAAATCGCAGCCATCGGCACCGGACACCTATCCCTGGAACTCGGCGGCCCCCCGACAATTCGGCGAACACGGTCCCGATCCCGAGTTCGACCGCCAGGCCATCGAATGGCTCTCCACAGGCAACATCGATGCCATCCTCGAAAACGTCACCCACCAATCAATGTCAGGTGCCGGCAATGCGACCCACGGGTTCATGGACCTCATCCTCATGCTGGGCATCGCCGGACCCGAAAACGCGGACTACGTGGACCAGCTGGATCTTTACCACACCAGGGAAATGTTCATGACCTGGTACCCGAACAAGAATGAGAAGCAGGCCGCCGCCGCCGAGCAGGCAGCAGCCGTATCCGGCGGGACCTCGGGACCAGTCATAGCCAAGGAAGGAGCCACGGCATGAGCCGCTACTACGTCAACAAATTCCTATACACGGTGGATCGGGACCCCCCCCGCTGGGTCGCCCGATACAAGGAAAACGCAGCCACAACCCTCGAGGAGTGGGAAAAGGAAGTCGGCATTTGGCTCAACAACGTCGAAAAGACCTCCTGGGCATCCTTCACGGATGAAGAACGCCAGGCACTTATCGACTACGACTACGTCTGGCTGTTCGAAAACGGCGCACACTTCTTCCTGTCGCTGACCCTCTTCGTGGCGGTTTTCGAAGAAGAATATGCTAAAGAACACGGCCCGTTGTCGTTCCAGCGCGACTTTGCCCGCAAGCTTAAGCATTGGCTCGGGCGCGACTATCCATCGGTAGCGCTCTGAGTGTATTCGTCAAGCAGGCGGATGAAACCGGCCAGCGTCCATCGTCGAATTCCGGAAAGGCCTTGGGCCAGCAGGCCAGCGTTCAGGGGGGACCTGGCTCAAATCTGCCAAAGCGCAGACATTCTCATCGCTGCGGCCGGCGTTCCGGGAATCATCACCGGCGACGGTACACCCAGGCGACACCGTGGTCGACGTAGGGTTCCATCGAGACGGCCGCAGGCTGAGAGGTGACGTTGATTTCGACGCCGTGTCGAGATCGTCGTCGGGATCACGCCAGTGCCAGGTGGAGTGGAGCCGATGGCCATGCCATGTTGCTGGGTAAACACGCTCAATGCAGCCCGGGACGCCAAACTTCATGAAAGAGAATAATGAGTACATTAGGAACCGTAGGCGCTCTGCAGTTGGTCATCCGCAGTGCGGCGAACCTCCAGGACGAGCTCACTTCCGCCGTCGACAGAATACTTGAATATGCAGTCAGGCAGCGCCAAACACGGCATATTGCTCACACGACATGACTCGATGAACTACACCGTGGCTGTGAGTACCGAGGTCCGTACGGGGGAGACTTGGGAGCGCTGGAGCTAGTTGAGTGCGCCGCGCCTACCAGCCGCGGATACGCCTTCGATGAAATCTCGTATGGGAGATGCCCATACTGCGAGTGTCCCAGCCGGCCTCAGATGGTCAAGGAAGTCGGTGAACGACTCCCCCCAGAGCGCAAAGGGCATGACTGCCGAACTGGAGCACCCTGGAGACGGAGCCCTCAACGGTCATCGGGCGCCCAATCAGGCTTAGCCGCACCTAGTCTAGGTCAAACCGCCACCTTTCTGACCACGCAGACTTGGGGGGGAAAACAGGTGTTCAGCACGACATAGGGTCAATTAGCGGGCTCTTCGAAATTGTCGGAAGCGAGCTGCTCCTACGACGAATCCAGCGGACTACGCGGCCTGTCGAATTCGTGATATCCCTTCGGATCGTGCGACGTCTACGTCCACTTCCGGACCGTTCCCCTAGACCAGGGGTCAGGGGGGGCTGCACGTTCGCGGAAGTTCTTCCGGACTTCTCCTCACGCCTGCCTCCATCTCGGCCGTTCATTGCAAAACGGTCCGTCTTGAACTATTGAAGAACCAGGCCCAGCTGAGTTGCGCAAAGAATCAGCTGAGGTCCGCAAAGAAGAGAGGTAACCAAATGAAGTTCGGTAGGCAGCCCGCCCCCGTCGCGGACATCAACGAGGACAACCTCGAAGTCCACAAGCCCAAAACGGAAGCTGCCGGAGTCAAGGCGGTGCTGGTGGCCCTTGAACGCGCCGTGGCCCAGGCCGGGGTGGCCCGAACGGCGCAGTCCCTGCTGCGGCTGAACCAGAAGGGCGGGTTCGACTGCCCCCCCGCTGCGCCTGGCCGGAATCGGCCACGAAGCGCAAAGCTGCCGAGTTCTGCGAGAACGGGGCCAAAGCGGTGGCCGAGGAGGCCACCCTCCGCACGGTCGGGGCGGAGTTCTGGGCCCGGCATTCCATTGCCGATCTGGCCGGGGAAGACGGAGTACTGGCTGGGCAACCAGGGCCGGTTGAGCGAACCGGTGGTGATCCGCGAAGGGGGGGAAACCCACTATTCGCCGATTTCCTGGGCGGACGCGTTTGAACTGTTCGGCGAACATGTCCGGGCCAGCACGGCGGAGCGCTGCGTGTTTTACACTTCCGGCCGGACAGCCAACGAAACAGCCTTTATGTACCAGCTCTATGCCAGGGCCCTGGGCACCAACAACCTGCCCGACTGTTCGAACATGTGCCACGAGTCCTCCGGCTCGGCCCTAAACCCGACCATCGGCATCGGCAAGGGCACCGTGTCCCTGGAGGACATCCACGACTCCGAACTCATCTTCGTCGTGGGACAGAACCCCCCCGGTACCAACCACCCCCCCCGGATGCTCTCAGCACTGAAGGAATGCAAGGACAAGGGCGGCAAGGTGGTGGCGGTCAATCCGCTGCCGGAAGCTGGGCTGTTCAACTTCAAGGATCCGCAGACCGTTTCAGGTGTGGTGGGAGGCGGCACGCCGCTGGCCGACGAGTACCTGCAGATCAAGGTCGGTGGTGACCTGGCCCTGTTCCAGGCACTGGGCCACCTGCTCTTGGCGGAGGAGGACCGGAACCCGGGCACCGTCGTCGACCGTTCCTTCATTGAGGCGCAGACGGACGGTTTTGAGGCTTACCGTGAGGCCCGCAAGGAACTGGACTGGGCGGAAACCGAGAAGGCCACCGGCCTGTCGCGGGAGCAGATCGAAACTGTGGCCGGGATGCTGGTCCGGTCCAAGGCCACCATCTTCTGCTGGGCCCTGGGCGTGACGCAGCAGCCGCACTCGGTGGACACCATCAAGGAAATGGTCAACGTCCTGCTGCTGCAGGGCAATTTCGGCAAGCCGGGCGCTGGTGCCTGCCCGGTCCGGGGGGGCACTCCAACGTCCAGCGACCGGACCATGGGGGGGATCTGGGAGAAGCCGAAGGAGTGGCTCCTGGATGCGCTGGACGCCGAGTTCGGGATCCAGTCCCCCGCGGCACCACGGCTATGACGCCGTGGAGGCCATGGAAGCGTTCGAACGCGACGAGGTGGACGTTTTTGTGTCCATGGGCGGAAACTTCTCTCTGGCGTGTTCGGACACCGAAACCCTGGAAGCCGGGATGCAGCGGATCGGCCTGACCGTCCACATTTCCACCAAGCCGAACCGGTCCCACGTGGTCCACGGCCGCACCTCGCTGATCCTGCCCACGCTGGGCAGGACGGACAAGGACGACAAGCACCCCCCCAAGGGCGCCCAGTTCCTGTCCGTGGAGGACTCCATGTCCGTGGTCCACTCGACCCAGGGCAGGCTCCGGCCGGTGTCCGAGCACCTGCTCGCCGAGCCCGTCATTGTGGCCCGGATGGCCGAGGCCACCTTCGGCCCGGGCCACTCCGTGAACTGGAAGGCGATGGCCGAGGACTACGACGTGATCCGGGAGCACATCGCCCGCGTCCTGCCCGGGTTCGAGGACTTCAACGCCAGGGTCCGGACCAAGAACGGCTTTGTGCTGCCCAACCCGCCGCGGGACACCCGCTCCTTCGCCACGGACATCGGCCGCGGGGCGCTTCACGGTCAGCCCCCCCCTGGAATACCTGAGCCCGCCCGAGGGGGCACCTGGTCCTGCAGACCATGCGCAGCCACGACCAGTACAACACCACCTTCTACGGGCTGGATGACAGGTACCGCGGCATCTCCAACGGCCGCCGGGTGATCCTTGTCCACCCCGAGGACCTGGCCGAGCTCGGCTTCCAGGACCGCGACCTGGTGGACGTGGTCAGCACGTTCCGGGGGGGCCAGGACCGGAAGGCCGACAGTTTCCGGCTGGTGGCCTACCCCCCCACGGCCAAGGCTGCGCAGCCGCGTACTTCCCGGAGGCCAACGCCCTGGTCCACAAGGAAAACGTCGCCCGCGAAACAAACACCCCGGGCTTCAAAGCCATGTTCGTCCGCTTCATGCCGCACGCCGAAGCAGGAAGTTTCTTGTCTTGAACCACAAAAAGCTTGTTAAGTATGCGGAGCTGCGGCCGACCGTTACTCGCCCCCCCGCACGGGGCCCGGTAGATGCCTGGTTGGACAGGGCCGGATATGGCCTGCCCTACCGCTCTGTGAACGCCGTGATGAACCAGCATTCCGCCCCCCCTGTCGGAGGAATGGGCTCTACGCACAGCCCGCGCCCGTCCTCGCCGCAGGATTGCCCGTTCGGTGTCCGGAGACAGCGTCTGAGACGGTGAGGCCGAGCCCGTTCACTGCGTCGCGGTGAGCTGCCTAACGCGCGCGATCACGTCCCTCGGTTCACCGGGGTCAGCTCAATGCGCCGATCGGCGTGTTCCACCTATCGGCAAGAGAAGGTAGATCTGCTCTGAGATCTCGGCGAGGATCTCGTCAACGGACTTGGAGATGTTGATGGTTGCCGCCATGCTGAGGAACATGATCGCGGAGACGATGTGCGCCAGCGTGGCAGCGTTCCGATGCTCGAGTCGGGGGGGATCTCGCATTAGCACGTCGACAATGGCCGCCTCGGTCCGGACGCTTAGGCCGAGGGCGTCGCGGTGCTGGGGGGGTTCCTCGGGGGGTCCCCGAATACGATCTCTCGAAGGTAGGTTCGGCCGTTGTCGATCTGCTTGCGGTTACACTCCACCACCGGGCGGATGATCGCCATCACCGCATCGAAAATATCCGGGATCGCCTCGGCGGCCGTTCTCCCCTTTGCCAGCGCGTCGGCATAACTGGAGTTCTGCACGAGCAGGAGCAACTCGCCCTTGGTCTTGGCGTACAGGAACAAAGTCCCCGTACCGATGTCAGCCTTGTCGGCGATCTGCTGGGTCGTGACTTCATCGACGCCATGTTCAGCGAAGAGCTCTGCTGCGGCGGCCGTGATGCGGTCGAGCTTGTGCTGCTTGTTCCGCTCACGCCGGCCGACGGATTGAGGGGGGGCGACTGACATAGTATCCTTCGGGGGGGAATAGAATCTGATCATGCTCAGTTATGAGCATAGTCACTACCGTGTGGGCTCAGTAGATTTTATTGTCCCACAGCGGCCGAAAGGGGGGGCCTATCGGGGGGGTGGCGCTAATGACCTATCGAATGCAAAGGACCAACTCCAATGACCTTGTCCTCTCTCTGGCAACCATTCACTCTCGGCCGCCTGGACCTGCCCCACCGGCTTGCTCTTGCACCAATGACACGAAGCCGTTCCAACCCAGACGGCACGCCGGGTGACCTGACAGCTGAATACTACGGGCAGCGCGCTTCCCTGGGTTTGATCATCACCGAGGCACGCAGCCCTCGGCGGATGGGCAGGGGTATATGAACACGCCGGGCATCTACACTCCAGAGCAGATCGAGGGCTGGCGAAACGTCACCGAGGCAGTGCACGCCGGTGGCGGGGGCGGTGTTCATCCAGCTGATGCATGCCGGCCGGATGTCCCACCCGGACAATACTCCACACCACCGTCAGCCGGTGCACCCTCCGCTATTTCCGCCGACCAGGAAATATTCACGCCGACTGGACCGCAAAGGACGCCGACGCCGCGAGAGTTGAGCACGGAGGATATCCAGGCCACCGTGGCTGACTTCCGTCACGCCGCAGCTTCGGCCATCGCGGCCGGCGCCGATGGAGTCGAAATCCATGGCGCAAACGGCTACCTGTTACACCAATTCCTCTCCCCCCAACGCCAACCACCGCACCGACTCCTACGGCGGATCGGTAGAAAACCGGTCCCGGTTCGTGATCGAGCTCGCCCAAGCTCTGGCCGATGAAATCGGGGGGGCCGACAGGGTCGGCATCCGTCTCTCCCCGGCCATGCCGCTGGGCGGCATCGACGAGGGCGACACCGAGAGTGTCCGTGCTCAGTACCGGCATCTGGTTGGCGAGCTCACCACCCTCAACCTGGCCTACCTGCACCTTCACCACGTGGGCGACGACGAACTGCTCCGCTCTCTCAGGGACGTGTGGCCGACGGCGGTGCTTGTGCTCCGCTACGGGCGGACCCGGGAGCAGATCGCCAGTGACATCGACGCCGGCCTTGCTGACATCGCCCCCCCTTGGGCCGTTTCGCGCTGGCGAACCCCCCCGACGTCGTCGAGCGGCTGCGTGCGGACGCCCCCCGCTGAATGAAGTGGACCACACCACCCTCTACGGCGGCGGCGCGGTTGGGTACACGGACTACCCAGCCCTTACCCACGTCTGATCAGGTGCCCCCCCTAAACCGCCCGCCTGGCTCTCCCTGGGAGCCAGGCGTGGGCGGTCCCCCCCTAAACCATCAACGCCATCCGCGCCGACCTGGCGGATGTATCCCTTAACAAGAAAGTTCATGAAATGCCCTCAATTAATGGAGCAGTCGTCCTCGTCACCGGAGCAAACGGCGGCATCGGAACGCACTTCGTCCACGACGCCCTTGCCCGCGGCGCAAGCAAGGTCTACGCCACGGCCCGGACCCCCCCGTAACTGGGAGGACGAGCGCATCGTCCCGCTCACCCTCGACGTCACCGACCCCGCTCCATCCAGGCAGCAGTCGAAGCAGCCGGTGACGTCACTGTGTTGATCAACAACGCCGGAGCCAACGTGTCGAGCCCGGGCATCCTTACCCACACCAACGAAGAAATCCGCACCAACGTCGAGACGAACTTCCTCGGCCCGCTGTTCCTCGCCCCGCGCCTTCGCACCAGTACTCTCAGCGAAGGATGAGTCTGTCATCATCGACATCCACTCCGCACTGAGCTGGTACGCCGTCGCAGGCATCTACAGCGCCACCAAGGCAGCACTCTGGTCGGCCACTAACTCGCTGCGCCTGGAACTCGCCCCCCGAAGTCCATGTGGTGGGCGTGCACGTCGGGTGGGTCGACACGGCGATGGCTGCGCACACCACCGACCCCCAAAACGGACCCGGCCGATCTGGTCCGCACCGTCTTGAACGCCGTCGAAGCCGGCGAATACGAAGTTCTCGCGGACGAGACATCCGTGCAGCTCAAAGCCGGGCTCAGTGCCCCCCATCGAGGCCGTATACCCACAGTTGCGGGGGGGCGCGAACTTCGGAAGCCAGTCATGACAGTGACTCGGCAGGTCGCGCTCGTAACCGGTGCTACCGCGGGTATCGGCAAAGCCACAGCGATTGCACTGGCCGCCGCGGGGGGTTCCAGGTGGTCGGAACCGGCCGCAACACCGCGCGGGTCGCCGCGCCGCCGGGGGGGTGACCTACCTCGACCTCGACGTTACCAGCGACGAATCGGTCGCCTCGGTGGTCGAACAGGTGATCGACCAATTCGGGAACATCGACGTCCTGGTCAACAACGCCGGCGTCGGCGCCACCGGCGCCGCCGAGGAGTTCTCCGTCGCGCAGACGCAGGACTCTTCGACATCAACGTCTACGGCGTGATGCGGATGACCAAAGCGGTCCTGCCGTACATGCGCGCTCAGGGACAGGGACGCATCATCAACGTCTCATCCCTCAGCGGATTCGTCCCCAGCCCGTTCATGTCCGTCTACACCTCCACCAAACACGCGGTCGAGGGCTACTCCGAGTCGCTGGACCACGAGGTCCGCGAGCATGGGGGGGTCCGGATCCTGCTCGTCCAGCCCGGCCCGATCAACACCCCCGTTCGCAGCCAACGCCGTGCAGGCCGACGCTCCACTGCCGCTCTACGCGTCGGGACGGCGCACCTTCGATGAAGTGTTCGCAAAAGAGGCCAGCGGCGGCGACGACCCCGCAGTCGTGGCCAAGGTAATCGTCGCAGCGGCG